>CAYQTU010000025.1:7446-15111 GCA_964420575.1 uncultured bacterium | reverse complement strand
CCCGGAAGGCAGCCAACAAGGGAGTTTCCGGGGCCGTTTGACGGGCGTTGTCCGTCCGTCGCTTTCATGGAGCCTAGACCCTTCCCATGACTAGAATGAACCCTGATGATGAAATTGTGATTTCTCCCAAAGGAATGACTTTTTTTGAGGCCGTCAGTGAAGTTTGGGCTCACCGGAACCTGTTGTATTATTTTTCGGTGCGGGCCGTCATGGCCCGCTTTAAAGGAACGGTTCTGGGCTGGCTTTGGCTGATCATCCGTCCCGTAGTCCCGATCCTGAGCTCCGGTCTTATTTTGAGCAATGTCACCCATATTGATTCCGGCAGCGTGCCTTACATGCTTTTTCTTTTTACGACCATGAGCCTTTGGAGCTTTTTTTCGGAGGCGTTGCTTTTTGTCACCCGTTCTTTACGTGTGAACCGACGCCTTTTGACGAAGCTTTATTTCCCTAAGATCATCATCCCCATCTCCTATATTGTGCCTTCGTTCCTGGATCTTCTCATCACGCTTATTTTCCTTTTTTTCTTTGCCCTCTGGATCTATCACAAAAATATTTTTTTCCGCATGGAAGTCGTGCTTATCTTTGCCTATATCTTCTTAACGATGCTGCTGGCCTTGGGCGTAGGTTTCTTTACTTCGGTATTCAATGCGAAAGCCAAAGATGTCCGGTTCACGCTTCCCTTTGCGCTCCAATTATGGTTTTTGATCACCCCTGTTTTTTATCCTCTTTCAAGCATCCCCTCGCAGTGGCAATGGCTGGCGAAAGCGAATCCGATGACCGCGATCGTAGAAGGTTATAAATGGTGTTTTTGGGGTGAAGGGCATGCGGGCGGATGGGCGCTTCTTTATTCCGCAGCCGTGATCGTCCTGGTCTTTTTGGTCGGCCTTCGATTTTTTATCGCGAATGAAGAAAAATTCGTGGATAGCCTTTGATCTTCCATGCAAAAAGGAAATGTTGTGAAAAAAGAAGAGATGAGAAAAATCCCGGAGAGCGTTTTTGTCCACGGGCATCGTCTTTTTCTGGACAGAACGGACAGTCTCGGTCTTTCTAAAAAAAAGGCTTATGAGCGTTTTACCACGGATTTTTTGAGCCGTGAGGTCCGCCCGGGGGAAGTGGTGGTCGATATCGGAGCTCATATCGGTTATTACACGCTTCTCTTTGCTTCTCTTACGGGCTCTTCCGGTAAAGTCCATGCTTTTGAACCTTCCCCGGAGAATTTTTCTACTCTAAAAAAGAATATTGCCGCGAACCTTATCGAGAACGTGATCCTGAACCCTAAAGCGGTTTCTGATCAAAGCGGTCGCGCACGACTTTTTTTATCCGAAAGCAATAGCGGGGACCACAGGATCCAGAGCGCTGATGAAACACGTGAAAGCGTTGAGATTGAAACGGTGAAGCTGGATGAATATTTTCAGCGTCTTTCGGACCGGGTGGATTGGATCAAGATCGATACGCAGGGGGCTGACTGTGCGATCATTAAAGGGGCCGAGGGGCTTTTAAAGAAAAATCCACATCTCAAGCTGCTGACGGAATTCTGGCCTTATGGACTCAAGCGGTTCTCTGTAGAACCCGAAGATTACCTCAAGCTTTTAGAAGGTCACGGTTTCAAATTCTTCCAGCCCAAAAAGATCGCCGGGGGTTTTGTCCCGGTTCGGCCCAAGGATATTTTGGAAGAATGCCGGACAAGGTCTCATCTAAACCTGTTGTGTATGCGGGAAAAGACCTATGCGGATATGATCAAGCGCCAGGGGGGAAAAAGGATCTTTTTTTCCATGCGGAATTCGGGAGCGATCAAAAATTATGAATCCGTGCTTTTTGATTTGCTGGCCAAAGGGCATAAAATTACGGTGAGCTTTCCGTCCTTCCATGAGCTTTATCCTCAAAAAGATGTGCAGCGCCTTTGGGGCCAATCTCCGGGCTTTCAATTTGAAGAAGCCCCTTTTCGGCGCGATTTCTGGTCTTTTCTGGCCCGTTTTTTAAGAAGGCTCCAGAATTATGTGCGTTATTTAGGTCCGGATTATGCCAAGGCCCTGAAATTAAAGCAGCGCGCTTCGGTAGGAGTTCCCTGGTTATTTCGGTTTCTTTTATCCTGCTGGGCCGGGAAAGGTACCAAAGAACGCTTAGAGAAAATGACCGGGTTTTTTCAAAATCTTGAAAAATGTTTTCCGGTCAATGCCGCATGCCTCCAGGCACTTCAGGAACAGAAGCCGGACCTGTTTTTAGCGACGCCGTTAGTGGATCTTAATTCGGAACAATTAGACTGGCTGAAAGCGGCCCAAAGCCTCGGGATCAAAACCTGCCTTTGTGTTCACAGCTGGGACAATTTGACGAATAAAGGGCTGATCCAGATCATCCCGGACCGCGTGATCCTTTGGAATGAGATCCAGAAAAAAGAAGCGATCGAACTTCATCACATCCCTTCCGAAAAGATCTCCGTGACCGGAGCCCAGTGTTTTGACCGTTGGTTTGAGATGAAGCCTTCGCCTAAAGATCAAATGGTCCGGAAATTAGGAAAGGATTTTAACGAGCCGTATCTTCTTTATTTATGTTCCTCGTCTTTTATCGCTCCCGATGAACCGCGCTTTATCGAGAAATGGATCGCTTATTTACGGGAACAAGGCCCCGTAGCGCTTAAGGACCGTTTGATCGTGATCCGTCCTCATCCCCAGAACATGACCCCTTGGCAGAGAACGGACCTCTCCCGGTTCGCTTCTGTCGTGGTTTTTCCCAGAACGGGGGCTAATCCCATAGATCCTGAAACCCGTCAGGATTACTTTGATACCCTTTATTACAGCGCTGCTGTGATCGGGATGAACACCACTGCGATGATCGAGGCGGGCATTCTCCAAAAGCCCGTTTTAACGGTGCTTGCCGAAGAATTTAAAGGCGGTCAAGAAGGGACTTTGCATTTTAGTTATTTAATGGAGGATCAGCGGCTTTATTTAAGCCGGGACCTCGGAGAACATTGCCGGCAGCTGGGGCAGGCCCTTCGTGGGCCAATGGCTCCTAAAGGATCAGAGGAATTCATCGTCCGTTTTGTGAGACCGTACGGGGTCACGCAGGCCGCGACACCGCTGGCGGTTGAAGCTTTGGAGAGCCTGTTCCTTTTAAGTCCAAAGAAAGTCAAACGCCTGAGAAAGATTTTTCTTTTGATCCGTTATGCCGTATTATGGCCTTTAGCTTGTTTATTAAAACCCATTGAAGGGATTCTGGCTTTGAAAAAAGTGATCCCCAAGGCTGGTTTTTTAAAAAATTCCAAGAGCTTAAATCCATGAAAAAGTTCCTGAAACGAGTGATCAAAAAACCGTTCAAGATCCTGAAGCAAAGCTATCCCTTTAGGAAATACATCATCCCGAGGCTTTTGGCGGATGAGATGATCACTTCCGAAAGACAGCAAGAGATCAAAGAGATCCGTAAGACGCTTTCTGAGATCTGCCGCTCCGGTCAACCGCTGATCGTGGGGCCGTGGCTCTCTGAGATCGGTTTTGAGATCCTCTACTGGATCCCTTTTTTGAGATGGCTGGTCAAAGAATATAACCTATCTCCCGACCGGATGATCGCCGTCTCCCGAGGCGGGGTAGCGGCCTGGTACGGGGGGATCAGCAGCCGTTATTTTGATCTTTTAGAGCTTTATTCTCCGGACGAATACCGAAAGAAGAATTTAGAGTGGATCCAAAAATCAGGCGGCCAAAAACAGACGGCGGTCACTTCCTTTGATAAAGAGATCGCTCAAAAATTAAAAGAACGCGTTCCGGAGATCGCTCCAACGGCTTGGTTGCATCCGCATCTGATGTACAACCTGTTCAAGGTGTATTGGAGAAGACAATACCCCATCAGCTTTATCGAAAAACATGTATGCTATGAACCTTTCCGGGATATTGAAAAAGTCCCGTGCGATATGGAGCTCCCTCGGGAATATGTTGCGGTAAAATTCTATTTCAGCCAAGCCTTCCCCGGAACGCCTCAGAACAAAGAATTCGCACGCCGGTTCATTACTTCGCTAGCCCAAAAAACGAATGTGATCTTACTGGATACTGGCTTAAGCGTGGATGATCATGAAGATATCCATCTCTCCGGGAAAGGGATCATGGATATCCGGTCTTATATCCAGCCTTCCAAGAACCTCGAACTTCAGTCCAAGATCATTTCAAATGCGAAAGCTTTTTACGGAACATACGGAGGTTTTTCTTATTTAGCGCCTTTTTTAGGGGTTCCCTCGATCTCTTTTTATTCGGAAAAAAATAAATTCTTGCAGGTCCATTTAGACCTTGCGGACCGGGCTTTACGGGTATTAAAGTATGGAAGTTTTGAAAAGATCTCCAAAAAAGAATCCGGTTTTCAACCTTATAAAAATCCCGATCTTCTTGTGCTTCACCGGGACCATCTTGATTATTTAAAGGATGTTCTGATTTAATATGATCATTACCGAGAAAGATTTCCCCAAACTTCAAAAAAAAGTCGTCATGGTGGACGGCGGATTCGACCCTTTGCATGTCGGGCATGTCCGTTATTTTACGGAAGCTGCCAGATCCGGTTTCCCGGTGCTCTGCAATTTAAGGTGTGACGACTATCTGCTTCAGGAAAAAGGCCGCCCGCCGTTGGTCCCGGACGCTAAACGGGCCGAGCTGATCGATGCTTTTAAAGCGATCCAATATGTATATATTTGCCGGACTTCGACCGCCGATACGTTGAAGCGCCTGAAACCGCTTCAATATATCAAAGGAGCGGATTGGAAAAAGCGGGGACTTCCGCCGGAACAGATCCGGATCTGCGATGAGGAGGGGATCGAGATCGTCTATCTCGAAACGATGTTCGACAGCTCCTCGAATGTTGCAGAAGCCTTCACGCGGGACCTTGCCCGACGTTATTCTTCGGAGGCCCTGAAAAAATTCGAAGATTTCGTTTTTTCCCAAAAAAAGATCCTGCCGGGGCACTATGACCAGGAATACTTTTCCGGGGATTGGCGGGCCGGGAATAATAAATATTCGCTCGAGGCGCGCCGTGCGATCGAAGCAAAAAACCCGGAGAATATTAAAAAGGTTTTTAACCCCCAAAGAGTTTTAGATATGGGGTGCGGTCCCGGGGCCTTGATGTATTTTTTATGGGAATTAGGGGTGGAATCCTGGGGGATCGATTACAGCGAAGCTGCAAAAAAAATGGCGCCTCCCGAGGTTCGGGAACGGATCGTCACGCATCCGGTCACCGAATTTTTTGATTTTGGAAAACCTTTTGATCTGGTGATCTGCCGGGAAATGATGGAGCATTTAACCGTTCTTGAGATCCGGGAAGCGGTGCGGACGATCGCCCGCTACACTTCAAAGTTCCTGTACCTGACCACGCGCTTTATCCCTTCGCCCAAGACTTTATTGGATGTCGGGACAGATCAGGCGACCGATCCGAGCCATATTACCGTCATGACCAAGGACTTTTTACGCTCTCTTTTTGTTTTAGAAGGATTACATTCGCGTTATGATCTCGAAGAGGCGTTGGATTGGAAAAAATACGGCCGCGTGCTGGTCTTTGAGAGGCTCTGAAATGAAACTCAGCTTGATCTTAACTTCGCATACTAATCCTTACTTATCCGGTGTGGCAAAATTCAACAAGATCCTGGCCGAAAAAACCGGTGCGCCGTGTCTTCCGCTTCGTGATTATACAGCTGCCCGTGGAGGAAGGGTGCTTCTTTCGATAAAATTGATGAGCGACCATTGTCTTAATGAGCGCGAAGCTGAAAAAATGGTCCGTTTTTTTAAAACCCAAAAGATCCCGTTCGATATTTTTTTTCATTCGTTCTCAGGGCTCCGGGCCGAAGAGATCCTCTTGAACGCCTGCGGCAAGATTTTTTGCGGGAACCGTGAGATCTTGCATGCCCTGGAAGGGTTTGGGAAAAAGACGGTGGAAAGCTGGTGCCCCGGGTTGATCCAATTTTCGCCCGCTCTTCATGAAAGCCAATGGAATCTTTTCTCGTTCGGGATGGCGCATAAGATCCAGGCGGATTATTACCGCCGTCTTTGGCAGCTGATGAAAAAACTGAAGATCGATTATTCTCTTTGGGTGTCTACCGCGTTTCATGAAAAAGCCAATTTCGGCGATTTTTCTCTGGTCAGCCACCAGCTGATGAAGATTTTTAAGGACAGGCTTCAGTTCTTGGGCTTTTTATCGGATGAGGCCGTGAATTATTTTCTGAAAAGAACGCAGCTTTTCATCGCATTTTTTGAAAAAGGGATCCGCTCCAATAACACCAGCGTCTTGGCGGCGCTCAGCCAAGGGTGCGCTGTCTTGACCAATACGGATGAATATTCTCCGGCGTGGTTGAAGCACGGGTATAATATATTGGATATCCATAAAGTCCAGGCTCAAGACCTTCAAAAGGCAAAATTAAAAAAGATCGCACTTCAAGCCCAAAGAGATTGCAAGAAATATGCGGACTGGAACTTGCTTGCCCGCCAGATCAAGGAGAAATGACCGTGAAAATCCTGGCATTAATCCCTGCTCGAGGAGGTTCTCAGAGGGTTCCCGGCAAAAATCTAAAACCTCTTAACGGGAAACCGTTGATCGCTTATACGATCGAGGCTGCAAAACGTTCGCGCTTGATCCAAAAGGTGCTTGTGACCACCGATTCGAAAGAGATCGCCGAAGTCTCGCGTAAATTCGGGGCCGAGGCCCCTTTTTTAAGGCCCGCCGAGATCTCCGGGACCCATTCGACCGAAATGGAGTTTTTTCTTCATGCTTTGGATTGGCTGAAAAAAAAGGAACATTACGAACCCGATTTGATCGTGTTGCTTTATCCTACGGCGCCTTTCCGGAAAACCCGGTCGATCGATCTGGCGATCGAAGAAATGTTAAAACACCCCGAAGCGGACTCCCTCCGGTCCGTCCGGTTATGTTCCGAACATCCCTATAAGATGTGGGTCATCGAAGGAGAGCGTCTTCTTCCTTTTGTCAAAGGAAAAGACCCGGCCATGCCGACCTGGTCTTATCAGAGCCTTCCTAAAGTATATGTCCAGAATGCGAATATCTACATTACGAGGCCGGCCACGCTCCGGAATAAGGGGAACCCGATCGGAGATACTGTCCTGCCTTTTGTCATGGATGAGATCGAATCGATCGATATCAATGAACCCATGGACCTTCAGATCGCTGAAGGGCTGATCCAGAAAAACCCGGGGATCTTTTGAGGGGCGAATGCGTCTGAACAAAGTCTTTAAAATCTTAAAGAGGAATCTTTTTTATCGGAACCTTCACCGGCTCTACCGTTTTCTTTTCCCGGGCATTCACTGGCTGGATCTCCGGCGGCAGAGCGATCTCAAGCTTCCGCTCGAAGGAGATCCTAAGCATGTCCTTTTTGCGACATCGACCGGGAATTTTTCAGCGGTCGCCTTGGAAAGTCTTCTGGCTTCGGCTTTATCCCTTCGAGGGTGTAAGACCTCAGCGCTTCTATGCGGCGGGGCTCTTGAGGCTTGTCTGGAGTGCATGAAAGATGAGAGTCTTTCGGAAAAAGAATTTCTGAGATCGGGCCCAAAACGTTTTCTCTGCCCGGAATGTTATGACTTTCCTTCGCGGATATTCCATGAAGCCGGGACGGCGATCCTGCGTTATGAAGATTTTCTTTCTTCCGAAGACCTGAATAAGATCGATACGATCCTGAAAGGGACGGCTTTTAGCCAG
>CAYQTU010000025.1:0-7436 GCA_964420575.1 uncultured bacterium | reverse complement strand
TTGTGGGGTTGTTAGTTTTGCCTTGTCATGCTCAGGTTAACGGGCACATTCTGAATTCACCCCTTCGATAATGACTACAAGGGATGATTTGTCAGTGTTTTCTTTTAGCCAGATCCGGACTTACCAGCTGGAAGGAGTGCGTATTGGTGAACATGCTTATGCGGGAGCGCTCCGGTTCTATGCCCGGGGGAATTTAGAGGGAGAGCTGAACGCTCCCGAAGTTCTCAAGGCTTATTTCAAGTCAGCCTTGGCGACTTTTTTCGCTTTCCGGAGACTCTTGGAGCAATATCCGGTGGATTGCGTGGTCTTTCAGCATGGGATCTATGTGCCTCAGGGGATCATTGGGGAAGTCTGCCGGAAACGAGGGGTCCGGCTTGTGAATTGGAGTCCGGCCTACCGAAAAGGATGTTTTATTTTCAGTCATGAAGATACTTACCATCATACGTTAATGGATGAACCTTCTTCAAATTGGGAGCATTTAGCGCTGACCCCGGCGCTAGAAAAGAAATTAGTGGATTATATCCAAAGCCGGCGCAAAGGGACCTATGACTGGATCTGGTTCCATGAGAATCCGCGCGAAGATGCCGAAGCGATCTTAAAAGAAAAAGGGGTCGATCTTCAAAAACCTTTGGTGGGACTTTTGACCAATGTGGCATGGGATGCGCAGCTCCATTATCCGGCGAATGCTTTTAAAGATATGTTCGAATGGCTGAAGGTGACGATCGAGTATTTTAAAAAACGGCCGGACCTTCAACTGATCATCCGGGTCCACCCGGCCGAGATCCGAGGAACACTTCCGTCCCGGCAGAAAGTCTGCGACGAATTGAAGCGCATGTTCCCGCGCCTGCCCGCGAATATTTTTGTGATCGCTCCGGAAGAAAATGTAAGCACTTACGCCATTATGGAAAAGTGCCGTGCCGTGATCCTTTACGGGACCAAAATGGGGGTAGAGCTTTCCGTTTTCGGGATCCCGGTGATCGTGGCCGGGGAAGCCTGGATCCGTCATAAAAAGATCAGTGTGGATATTTCCAACCCCGAAGAATATGCGCAAGTCCTGAATCGGCTGCCTCAGATCCAGGACCTTGGCCCGGACCGTCTTCAAAAAGCGCGCCGGTATGCGTATCATTTCTTTTTTAGAAGGATGATCCCGCTTCCTTGTATGAAGTCCTCGAAGTGGCATCGCCCGTATACGGTAGCACTCCGGTCGTTGTCCGAGCTTTTACCCGGCCGTATGCCGGGTCTGGATGTGATTTGTGACGGTATTTTGAACGGAAAAGAATTTATTTATCCCTCGGAGACTTTGGACCCTTGAACCTTCGGGAGATCTTATGAAAGCAAAAATCATAGGCCTTTGTGACCGCGGCGCGGCGATCGCGTTTTACGGTATTGCGGTCAGCCTTCCTTTCTCCTCGGCTTTTTTAGAGATCTTCGGCACTACGGCGATCGTTCTTTTTGTGGCCCAAAAGATCCTCCAGCGCGATCTTTCTTTTCTGAAGATCCCGGAGGCGTATGCCCTCGAAGTTTTTTTGTGCATTTCCTTGGTTTCGATCTTTTTGAACCCTGACCTCATGCAAAAATCACTTCTGACGCTTATCGCAAAATGGGGGGAAGGCGTCATGCTCTTTTTTGCGGCGCGTGAATTCTTAGCTGTTCCCGGGAGGTTTGAAAGGGCCGTGAAGATCTTCTTGGGGATGAGCGTCCTCATCGCGGTCGATGCGTTGACCCAGCGCTTTTTGGGGGTAGAATTTTTAAGAGGAAGGAGCCTTTTAGATGTTGCCGGAGTTCAGGCGGCTACGGCCTCTTTCCATCATTACAACCATCTCGGGAGCTATCTTCTTTTTCCTTTATCCTGGAGCCTTGCTTTTTTGATCCTGAAACGCCCTCTAGGCCGGCTCGAGATCTTGGGATCGCTGGGGGCGCTGCTTTTATTTTTAACGGGTCTTGCCCTTACTTTTTCAAGAGGGGCCTGGATCGGTTTTTGGTTCTCCTGTTTCGCGGTCGCTTTTTTAAGCAAAAAATGGAAAATCTTCCTGGGGATCACACTGGTTTTGATCTTACTGGCGATGAGCTTGCCTGTTGTGCAATTGCGGTTTCAGGGGCAGGGGACCTTGGGGATCGATTCCGGCCGGTTCGATATCTGGTCCGGGGCGCTTAAAATGCTAAGCGAATCGCCTCTTTGGGGAAAAGGGCTCGGGACGTTTATGGACCGTATTCAGCATTATTATTTCGGCGAACAGGGAGCTGTTTACGCGCATAATTCTTATTTGCAGATGCTCGCGGAGATCGGCTTGCTGGGTTTTATAGCGTTCTTAGCGTTCCTTCTTACGGTGTTGAGACCTGCGATCCGCTATTGCCGGGAACAGCCCTCCTGGCTCCGGATCGGAATGTTCGGCGGACTTTCGGGGTTTTTGGTCCACGCTTTTTTTGATAATCATTTTTATTCGCTGCAAATGTCTTTTCTTTTCTGGTGGGTCTTGGGGATGATCGCCGGACTGTCTTTAAGATCGTCAGGCCGGCAAAATAAGGAAAGCGGTCTAGCTCAAGCGTCTGAGAGCTAAGATCGTCAGGTCATCGGCGAGCTTCTGCTGCTGAAAGTCCCAAACCTGCGCGAAGATCCTCTTACAAAGTTCTTCCACGGAGCTTCTGGCTTGGTCCTTAAGGAATTCCCCAAAACGGTCTTCATTTAGAAATTCTCCAGAAGAAGTCCTGGCTTCAGGGAATCCGTCCGTAAAAAGGATCAAGGTCTCGTTCGGCTGAAGGGAATCCTTTCCTTCCGTATATTTCATGGCTTCCGAGATCCCTAAGGGCGCGCCGGTCGCGGTCCCGAATTTCCGGATCATTCCGGAGGGATTCATGCAAAGAGGAAGATGATGGCCGGCATTGGCGTAACAGACCTCACCGCTTGGGATATGGTAATACCCCAGGAACAGAGTGACGAACATCCCGCTGTCATTTTGTTCGACAAGGATCCGGTTCGTCTCATTGAGCACTTCGGAAGGGCTTTTATTCTGGGAAGCCAGATTGCGGAGCAGGGTGCGCGTGATCACCATGAACATGGCGGCCGGGATACCTTTTCCGGAAACATCCGCGATCGTAAAAGCTAAAGTATCTTTTCCGGTAAAGAAACAATCAAAAAAATCACCGGCCACATAACGCGCGGGATCATTTTTGGCGTAAAGGACGAATTCTTTTCTGACGGGGAACGCTTTCGGGAGCAGTGAAAGCTGGATATTGCGGGCCAGCTGAAGTTCGCTTTCAACCCGCTGGCGGTTCGCGGTTTCCCGGGTCAGGGCCTCGGTATACTCTTTGAGGTCTTTAGCCATTTTTTTGAAGGATTCCGCCAGATCCCCGAACTCATCTTTTCCGTAACTGCTTTTCAGAGGAAGATCAAAATTTCCCGCCCCGATCTTCTTGGCTGCATTCGAAAATTCAATCACGGGTTTTGTGATCTTTGAGGCGATGATGAGGAGCAGGATCATCATAACGAAAAGGCCGGCCAGCATACTGAGCCCAAAGCGGGCCAATTGCTGCCATACCGGGAGCATGATCTCTTCTTCAGGGACCGTGGCGGCAAAAGACCAACCCGTGCTCGGGATCGGCGCGTAAAAAAGGAAGATCTTTTTAGGGCTTCTGAAATCCTTGATCAAAGCTGAGCCCTTTTCTCCCGCGATCATTTTCTTCCCTAAAGGAAGTAATTCCGGGCGCGAGGTGAGCTGGGCATTGGAAAAAACAGTTTCATTCAGGATGTATTCCGGTTTCGGATGGCTGATATAGCGGCCTTCATGACTGATAATAACAAAGGAATCTTTGGAGACCAGGCCGTCCGTTTCTAGCATAGCCTGGATATCCTGGACGCGAATGTCTACGGTGGCCACGCCCTGAAATTTCCCGTTTTTCACGATCGGGGTGGAATAAGTGGACATAATGACATTTCCGGCCCCTTGATCGAGATAAGGTTCCGTCCACAGTCCTTGCCTTTTTTCTTTGGGCAGGCGATACCAATCCCATTTCCGGTAATCGTAGGCGTTTTCACCGATATTGATCTCCCGGAAAGGATCCTGGGTGTTTGGGTCTTTGGAAAGGTTCCGGCAGACGTAAGGGCCGAACAATTTTTTATCCGTGGGAAATGCCCCTTCCTCAAAAGCCGCTGCCGATCCGTAGACCGCAGGATTACCTGAAACGTTATCCTGCAAGAGCTGATAAACCGAGGCTTCTGAAAAGGGGATGTCTTCGCTTAAAAAACCCGCAGTGGTCCTTGCGACTTGAGCTGCGCCCGAAAAGACCACATCGAATTTTTGGGCATAATGGGTTGCCAGCTCGGCCATGTAATGATTCATGTCCGAAGTGGCGTCTTTCCGGAGATCATGAAAAGCTATGGCAAGCAGGGTCAGGTAGATCAAAACCAGAGGGATCCCGACGGCAATAAAAAGCTTCCACCGGATCGAATATATTCTGAATTTCATAGCGTTGGATTATAACCTGCAGCAAATAAAAAAGGCGAGGCTAAAATCAGCCTCGCCTTTGATCGCTTAACCCTTCGAACGTCTTAAGACAATCTAAGAAAGTTCAGGAGGAGAGTCTCCTTTAAGGGTTATGCTAAACAGGCCTTTTATCCTTAGACGCTTTAGGAAGGTAAAAAGTGTCATTTTTTTGACAGGAAAAACACCCATTGACCCTAGAGCTACAATCTTTATAATGAACCCTTCCAGAGTGCTTTTTTATCCTTTAAAATACTTTTTACAGCGGATATTCTCCTGTCTGAAAAGGGAGTTGTTTCAGAGGAAGCGAGAAGCCGCTGATGCGGGTTACGTTTTTTTCTTTGATAATTCTTTCCCCTGTAGCTCAGCTGGTAGAGCATGCGGCTGTTAACCGCAGTGTCCCTGGTTCGATCCCAGGCGGGGGAGCCATTTTGGACACTTGGACGAACCAAGTGTCATAGCGGTTAACGCCTCACCGTTCGCGGTGGGGCGTTTTCCGTTTCCGGGGGTGTTTTCGGCGGGTATAAGGGGCATTTCGCAGGGTGTGGTTTCTTCCGGTGCGCTGATGTACATCCGCAGTTCGATCCGGTCGTCAAAAACGAATATTTCCTTGATCAAAGCTCGAAGCAGGCTTTTCTGGGCTTCGACGGGTGCTTGGTCGAGGTATCGCATGGCAAACCGCAGGTTCTGGTGCAGAAACTGGCCGGAATGTGCGGACATTTGATTCACGCTTTTTTGCGCCTGTAGCTTCGCCAGTTTGTCTTCCAGCTTCAAAACCGTTTCATCCAGATCGGTCATTTTGGTTTTAAAAGTAGCCCCTTCTGAAACAGCTCCGGTCATGGCCAAATCCAGCAGTTTTTTTGCTTCATTTTTTGCCGATTCGAGCTTTGTTTCTTCCTCTTTTATTATGGTTTCGAGTTTGTCGAGTTTAGTCTGAGCATCCAGAATCGCATTGCCGATCGCCTTGACGACGATGTCTTGGTCATTCGACGCTTTCTTGAAAAATTCAATGAGTGCCCGGTCAAATACTGTCGCGGAGATTGTGTCTTGATCACAGCCGAGGCCTTGTTTTGATCTGGTACACGAATAATAAAAAAACTTCTTTCCGTTGTGGCTCCGACTTGAGACTGCAATCAGATGACTCCCGCATTTCCCACATCTTAAAATTCCACTTAGCAGGTATTCGTATTCTTTAGGCGCCTTCCTGAAGCCGTGTCCGGGCAGTCTCGCCGCAATAACTTTGTTTGCTTTCTCCCACAGTTGTTCATCCACGATTGCCGGATGTTTTCCTTTGTGCAGTTCCTTCGCGTAATAAAGATAGCCCTTATAAAAGGGATTCTTCACCATCGCGCCAAGAGATTGTTTGCGCCAGTCTTTTCCGTGACAACTTTTTACTCCGTACCGCGCTAATTCCCGACCCACTTCCAACAGGGTTTTGTTTTCAGCAACCATTTCCCAAATCATTTTCAGTTTCGGCGCAAGCTCCTCATTGAGCACGATCTTGTGCGGTTGTCTTCCATTTGGAAGCGGATCGCCGTCCTTGATCAGTTTGTAGCCGTAAGGCAGGAATCCGCCCACCCACTTCCCTTGGCGCACCCGCGCAACAGCGGACGCTTTGACGCGTTCGCCTGTCAGCTCGCGTTCGAATGCTGATAGCAGGCCAAGGATGCCGATGACAACACGGCCTATGGCCGTTGAGCTATCGAGGTTTTCGCGGACTGAAATGAAATCAATTTCGTTAGCACGGAACAGGTCGATTAGCGCATAGAGATCGCGCGGGTTGCGGGTTAACCGGTCGAGCCGGAAAAAGATGACGCCGTCAAACTTCCGGTTCTTTTGGATACTGTTCAGGATCATCTGGATTCCCGGCCGGTTCAAATCCTTTCCGGAATATCCGTCATCGTTGACGATGCCTTTATTGCCGATGTTGGCCAGTTCGTAACCGAACGCATCCAGCATGTTTTTGCAGTGGTGCGCTTGTGCATCAAGCGTCGTGAAATCGCCCTGTGCTTGATCGTCGGTCGAGCACCGCGTGTAAATCACATATCGTTTTTTGTCTTTCTGTCCTTTTGATGGCGCGATCATTTTCACTCCTTTAGACAACACCCCTATAACAAGCCTTTTGACCAGTCAAGTTGTATCCCCCGGGTGTCCTATGCATATATTCCGGATTTTTTGTTTTTCTGACGGCACTTTTTATCCGTCACATTTTGAAATTTTCCGGAATGTACGCCCAGAGGTGAATACCTATGGGACAACCAATGCATGTCAAATTTCAGAAGCGGTTCGGTGACCGCATCAGTGTGATCTATACGGATAAAACACCCCCGCCCGCAATTCAAAAGATTCAAAACGAATTTCTGGCCAAAGCAATTTTCCAAGTTCTTTCCGGGATTCTAAATCGCGAACCCACGCAGGATGAGCTTCTGGGGCGCGTGGATCTTTCGACAGCAAAACGTCGCCGCAAAACCTAATCACGGAGCCCTCCGTGATTTTGCGAGGAGGTCAAAAGGTCTATCTTTAATTTCGGTTCGCTTGAGACACCAAAAAAACAAAGGCGAGGTGTCTCATGGCGAATCGGTACGAAGGTCTTTTTGAGGATTGGGAAATCGGCGTTGCAAAAAATGTAATAGAGAAGTTCAGGAAACAATGGACCTGTTTAGAGCGAGAAGATTTCGATGATTTGCTTCAAGAATGTCTCACGCACTGGCATTTTTCAAAAGACGATTACCAACCCACAGCCGGGGCAAATGAACGAACTTTCATGTCTCGTGTTGTCGAATACAAGATTGGTCACATCATTGAAAAGCTTACCTCGGATAAGCGCAAGGTTTCTGCTGTAAGCGATTCATTGGATGAGCCGGTTTCAGACGAAGAAGATTCACCCACACATTTAGATCAGCTTCCTGACGACTCCCCGCAGGTCAGCGTCGAACTCAAGATTGATGTTTCTCGAGC
>CAYQTU010000024.1:1960-15597 GCA_964420575.1 uncultured bacterium | reverse complement strand
TAAAGGAGTGGAGGCTTTTCTTAAAGCTTTAAGCGGTCAAGCTGAAGTTCAGACGGCAGTCGATGAATTACAAGAAAAAGCGACGGAACTTAAGATGAAATTTTATTCAAGGCAGGCTTATGGGTTTGATCGGGAGATCGGGCGATGGGAGAACTCTTTTGAACAACTTCCGGCATTGCTATCTTATATCCAAACGCTTATGGTTTTGGATCCTGAAAAATATCCGACTTTGGTTAAGGTTGCAAAAAACATCCGGGATCTTTCTATTGACGATCGTTCGCGATTTGGATCCGAGACCCAAAGGCTTCTGCGAAAGATCGAATCGGAATTAACCGGAAAAGATCAGAAATTCCGTTTTAACGGATTGCAGCAGTCTTTCAGGACCGGCCGGATCGGAGCGGGTGAGCTTATCTGCCAGCTTGAAATCCTTTTGCCAAAGGCGCAGTTGAATCTATCTCCGGGACTTCAAAAGGCAGCTTCTGATTACAAGGCGCTGACCCGATACGATAGTGCGGCTTTTTTAAAAGAGTGGGAAGAGTGTCTCGAAGAAGCGAGAGCAAAGATTTTTCTTGCTCCGGAAGAACGGGAAATGTCAGAAATTGCCGATCAGATCGAAAAACTGATGAAATTGGCCCGGTTGGAATTGAGCTGGAAAGAATGGGAGGCCCTGCAAAGGGTCTCATCTTCTCATTTTGATCAGGTGGGTGAGTCAGCGATCCAGAATTTAGGGGAAAAAGTCCAAAAGCTGTATGCTTCAGACCTCTTGAAAGATCATCTCCGGTTTTATGAGCTTTCGGCTCAGCGTGATGACGCTTTTTTCGACCGTTTTCAGGAATTATTTAAAAGAGCGGACCTTGCCATTTCGGTGACCGGAGGTTTTCACGTTTCCGGGCTTACGGAAAAATTCAAACAAAGAAGCATCTCTTATGTTGTGATCAGTCCCCGTGTGAAACGACTTCCGGAAACGAACCGCTACTTGGACTATATGCAGGGACAAGTTTCTTGGAAGGGTCATTTTAAATCCCGAAGCGGGGAAATCAGCCTCTACGAGGCTTTTTGCAATGCAACCATGGAGCAGCTTACCGGGTCCTACGCGACTAATGAATTTTCGGCCCTGGCTCAAAAGAATCAATTAAAGCTTTGGCGTGATGAAGTCATCCGGATTTTAGCCGAAGAAGGGCATGTCGAAGATTCTCTTCGTTATACCCGTTTTATCGATCATGCGCTTGTGAGATTGCAGCCCAAGAGCCTGGAATCCTTGAGGTCAAAATGGACCGAGTCTCTCAACGATCTCATCCAAAAACTTCAGGTTCTCGGGAAACAAAATGAGATCAATGAAAGGCAAGTCATGAGGTTGCTTAGCGGGAATACGGTTTTTCCTGCAGCGGTCGCGTCATTCCAGCCTGATGCGGTTCTGCCCGAAAGATTTTTTAAACGGATCGCTTCGTCCGGGACGAAAAATCGGATACCGAGCGAAATCGTGATCCCCGAACCGGCTACGGCCGAGAAGATTTTTTCAGAAAGATTTTTTGAAACTCAGGAAGCGCTTGGGGAATCGGTATCTATAAAGGATCGTCCGGAATCCCGTCAAGATATCCACCTTCCTGTTCTGATCGGAGTTGCTGTTGCGGGGCTTGTTTCAGCGATCACATTTACTGCTTTGATCAATCCTGATGCTTCAGATTTGAACAAAGCGCTAACCCTTGCCGGGGCCGCAGGGTTTTTAGCCGGTTTGGGCGGATATGCTCTGGAAAAACATTGGACTCGGAAAGGCCGCGTTTCAGGCCCTGTTTCTCCTGAAAGAAAATCCCCATCCTCATCGATCCGTCCGGAGTCCCGAGGACTTCCTGATTTGGAATTCAATCTTCCGGCGATGGGCGATGAAACCTCAAATAGTGCGCCTGGAGATCTTTTGGGATTGATCCTTCAAATCCGGGGGCTTAAGAATTTTAAAGGTTATTTTCCGGTTCATAATCTGGCTCGATTGATCATTGAACGAGGACAAGGCGGCAAGCTGGAGGTCTTTACCGATCGAGATGAGTCCGGCGCGGTAATTCAAGTGACCGTCGCTGCTGAAAGCCGGGAAGCTATGTTGTCCGAAGTCGGGTCCCGGTACTATTTTTCAGGACAAAAGCCATTTCTAAAACGATACCGTTTAGAGAAAAATGATCATGAATTTGAATCGATCAGCAGCGCTCCGGATACGATGGTAGTCGATTATCAGGGGCACAAATGGATGCGGACCAGCCGGAAAGGTGTCGGGAATATCAGCTATCAAAATGTCGGAGGTAGTGAAGCTAAACAAGGGATGCGTTTTCTCTTGGTCTTTTTAATGCCGCAAGAAGTGGCTCAGGCTACGGGACCTGAAAAACGTCCTGAAGCGAGGCGATCGAGAAAAATAAGACAACATCCTGGGCTTAGTCCCGCCGAGCTAGATGCCCTTATCCAAACAAAACCCGATCTTAATGCTGTGCCTCGTGATCTGGAGATCGCAAAACGGCAATGGCAATGGTGGAGTGCAAGCTCTCCGAAATGGACGGATGAGGAGAAAACCAAGATCCCGCAGGTCATTAAAGCCCTTTATGATGCCGGTATCAATTTACGCGGCGGGACGATCCAAATGGACCAGAGCCAAGAAGGGACGCAGGTGGTTGAGAAAATATTAGGGATTCCCAGAACGCCGGCCTCGGTCTATGCCATGGCCTTGAAGGTCTATGGATCCGGAAGTGAAGAAAAAAGCGGATGGGAGATCGCCTTAGCAAAGGCTGGGATCAATCCTGAAATTTTAAAGCTCTACCCTGGAGCTATTGAAGAACGGAATATGAAGCTGGCTAAAGAAGCTGCTGAAAAACGCCCTGAAGCCCGTTTGCGTCAATCCCTTCTCAATCATCCGGAATTTAGAAATGAGATCCGCGAAACGATCCGTCAAAATTGGGAATGGATTGAACGAGATCAAGGATACTCTTATCACCAAAAAAGGAGCCTTGAAGAATTGGCAAGAAAGCTAAATGAGCAATATCTTGGCGATGAGGGATCTTATCCGTTAACGGATTTTGAAATCAAACAATACCGTAAGGCATTATCTGCGAGCAACCCCTCCTATTATGACGATGCTCAAGAAGTCGCTTTTTATTTGGGTCGCCGTGAATATTACCGTTTAAGCAATGCTCCAAACGATCTGATGAAAACGAACCCCGCTCTTTATCAAGCGGCGCTTCGGGAAGGTTGGACCGTAAAGAAGGGGCGGCTTCATGGACCTTGGCCCCAAAATCCTAGGCGTCCCGAGGCTCGGTCCCGTGAGGGGATCGTTATAAGAAAAGAGATCGACCAGTATGCCAAGCAAAAGAAAAAAGAATATGACGGGCCTTGGCTTCGTCAAGATAATGAAATGATCAAAGATTTCCGGAATCGAAAAGTGATCGCTCGGAGGCTTCCCCACGCGGAAAATATTTTTCAGGTCCTTGATCCGGCAACGAATGAACCTCGCCCCGGACGGATCCTTAAGAAGATAAGGGATGGACGGGATGCGAAGACCCACCAGAATGAAGTTGCTGCTTTATTATGGCTTGCCAGGGATGGAGAGGTCCAGGGTGTCCCTCGGGTGGCTCATATCGGAAGGATCGATTTTTTTTGGAATTATCTCGAAACCGAAGGGATCTCTAACGGGGTATCGCTTGATCGATACGCCTTCAAGAATGCCGAACGGCTTTGGAGCGCTTTTCTACAAATGGCAAAGATCCTCCGATCCGTTCACCAAAAGGGGATTTCCCATAATGATATCAAGCCCGGGAATGTCCTGATCAGCCCCGAAGGGGAAGTGATGTTGAGCGATTTTGACCTCGCTTCCGTTTTTGGGGAAGAGACGAAGAACGGAACTCCCGGATACCGCTCTCCGGAGCCGATCAAAACAGAAAAATCAGATGTTTTTGGATTAGCGATGACCCTTGCGGAGATGCTGCAGCGGTATATCCCGCTCACTTTAAAGGCAGACCGCCCCAAGCTTAAAAATCTTCAGGAAATGATCCTTCATGCTATCTTTAAAAAATTACCGTCGAAGATCCCTTCAAACACATCTATTGTTGAACTCTATCAAAAACAACCTCAATGGTTCGAAGCCTTACCTGCTGAGGAAAGGATATCCCTTGAAGCCTTGATCGCTTTAATGGAAAGGGATCAGTCGAAAGTAAAAGAAATATTGTTTGGATTGAATCGGGAAGATTTCGCGGACATGTTGCGCAACATGGATATTTCTCCGGAATTAAATTTACTGGCATGGCTCCAGGAAACAGAAGTTGAGGATCCGCTCCGGCCTGAATCCCGAGAAGCTCAAGTTAAACAAATGGCGGGCTGGAGGATCCGCTCAGCGGCCGGGAATATTTATCGCCTGATTATGCGATATCCTGATCTCAGCAGTCTTCCCAAGCATTTTGTCAGAACGGGGGACCACCGGCTTCAGATCTCGATCGGAGAATTTAACAATCTATCCCTTCAATTTGAAATTTATGCAACTTGGTTCTGGGGTCTTGGAGTCAGTTTGGTGGGCGTTCATCGGGGGCAAGAGATCTTGAGGACCAGCCATGTCGGAAGGACGCGGCAGGTTCTTCAAGATACTCAAAGAGAGATCGAGCATTTAAGGCAACGTGTGGCTTTTTCTGAAAATCTGATCCAAAGATTAACCCTACCCGCATCTTTGCGCCCGGAATCCAGGGATTTTAAGAAAGAGGATCAAGAACGGATCGCCCAAGTTTTTCGCGACTTGAGCGGGATGATACTCCGGACGGCTCAGAACGGGAAGAGCTATGTCGTTCGCACAAGGGTCCGGAACTGGAATGAAATGGGGCAGGAATTCGGGATTGTCATGCCCCAAACCCAGATTTTCAATCTCGAAACGTTGCAAAAGACCCCCGTTTACGACCCTTATTCCATAGCGATTGAATATTTGGACGCTGACGGCCAGCTGATCGGAGACAGCCGGTTTCTATTGGCGCGAGAATACCCCGGCATTTTGGTCAGTTTGGGGACCCGCATCAATAAGGGGCACCGGGGACAGCATTTGCGTCAATCGGTTTTAAATTATTTGCGGGATCACTTACCTCCGGGGGTTGAGATGTGGACGGATATCGAACATGATCAGACCCTTTTTGAAATTTTAAGGGTTCTTCAGGGGAAAGCAGCTCTTCCAAGTGGGCTTGCTCACCGGATCCGGGCCTTTCTTGCTCAGCATGAAAAGACTTTTGAAGGTAAAGAAAAAAGCGGGATGGGAGAGATTTTAGGCCATGAAGAGCTGAGACAACTTAAAGAATTGATTTGGGAAGCTTATCAGGACCCTCAAAATCATCTCAAACCCGGAGAATTAGCGCAGACCGCGGTAGGTAAGGTGGGGGCTGTTTTTGGTAAGGAACAATGGATCCTCCCCCATAAAGATCCGTCGGGCGCAATAAAGATCCATCATAGGATCCGGAAATCAGAGAGCCTCAGACCAGAATCAAGAATGATAGCAACCGGAATTATTACCGAAAAATTGTCTCCCGTGGTTTTGCCTGAGTTAGACCGTGCGCAGATCTCCGCACGGGGCGTCCGAGAAAATGAGCTTGAGTTTCAAGTGAGCGTTCCTCCCGAAAAGGCGGGTGAGACTCGTCAGATCATTTCACGGATTGTGGAGAATTTGCCGGATGCCGAACGTCGTCCCGGCAAGATCACGGTTTCAGGCGTGGAAATGAGGAAGCCCGAGGGATGGGCCGATGCTGAAACGGTTGATGACGCTGCGGGAGTGACCCTTACTCTTTCGAAAGTGAATTGGCCTGAAGAGCCGAAAGAAGATCAAGTTAATGCATGGGGACTTTATATCGGGCATCTCTGCTCGATCCTTAATGAACTCGATTCGAGCAAAATTTGGAGGATCAATTATAAAACGGATGCTCAGGGAAAAAGCCAGGAAATCCGGGAAGAAATCACTTGGGGGGTTTGGATGTCCCATCGGATTCCCGGGTTGCTCCAAATGGCACTTGGTTTTGCGGAATATTTTTCCAAAGCGCCTTCAGAAGAAGTCTGGAAAATGGCCGAACAGGCTTTTGCGGATGCTGAACTGATCCTTGCAAGCCGTCTGGATATCCGAAAAAAGATCTTGGAAAATAAATGGGACCAATTCCCCGTACTGAAAGATCCGGAAGCCGGGAAAACGCCAGAAAAAGCTTTAAACCGTGTTCAGCTTACTCTTTACAACATCCGCAAGGGATTTATCGACAGTCCTGACCGGCAAAGGAACAAAGAGGTTTTTGTTGAGGTGCTCAGCCGGATGGAAAAAGCTTTTGAAAAGATCCGTGAATATATGAAAACCGAAAAAAACAATTATCAGGCTTGGCTGATCCAGGATGCTTTTGAAAAATTTACTGTTCCCGAAGGCCTTGAAATGGAAATGGCGCAAGGCGGTAAGGGATGGATCCTTGGGCCGGAACAGAAGGAAGCGATTTACCAAGAGCTCAGAGCATTGATGCGGCGTGTAGGACTTGAAAAAGCGCTTGAGGATATTGGAATTAAGACGTTTGTTCTTTATCCGGTAAGCGGAGCAGCGCCGAATAGGGTCATGCTCAAAGACCATAGTGATGTTGACCTTAGCCTTGCGGTTAAAGTGGATTCTCCCGAGCAATTCCGGCAGGTGGTAAAGACTTTGCGGGCTCTTCTGCCCGGAAGTTCTGGAACAAACGGTGTTAATGCCAGCACTTTCTATCAAACTATCAGTTGGCCTGCCAGCTCGATTTTGCGAAGACTTGGAGTAAACGATCATCTAGATATCTTTATTGAAGCGATGAACCCTCCGGCGTTTTTTGCCAATACCGATGATGACCGGCTGAAACGTTTTTATGAGTTCAATGTACCGATGGCTGTTCTTTTGAGCCGCAATTTTGATCTTGCCCGAGAGAGCAATGAAATCCGCGAAATACTCTTGCGTAAAAATACAGAAGAGGCGTTGATCCGCCAATTAGGGGACATCTATGTTCAGGAACTTGCCGTGGATTATTACCATATGGAGTTTGTCAGGCATGATCAAGGCATGTTTTTAAGGCCTGAAATTGATCTGGCTCAATGGGGGCAAGCCGTCGAAGCAAACCTCGGGAGATCGATGGCCGGTTGGGATGAATTTAAAGAGGATTTAGAACATTATTCCCGCGAGATCTCACAATTCATAGGCATGAATGACGGGATCCGCGTCAAAGATAAATACCGTGAACAAACCGCACATCGTGCGATCGGGAATTTTTCGGTAATTCAAAGCCGTCTTTTGGCGTTGCAAAAAACCATTTCACCCGAGAAATTAAGAAAGGCTTTGGCTTTTTATCAAAAGTTAAAATCTCAAACGCCTTCCGGGCAAATCCCTATCGGTGTTCTCTTGAAAAAGATCCAGGATGATGAGCAGCTGGGGTATCAAGGCCTGTTGGGACAGCCCATTTATTATATTTTTACGGCGCCTTCAGATGCTCTCGCGAAGGAATTTAAGACTTCCAAAGAAAACCTGGTTTTGGGATTATTGCTAGACCTTTCGCTATTTCAAAATGAAAGCCGTCCTGAAGCGAGGCAAAATTGGGCGTTCGCAGACCGCCGGGCCGTTTTGATGGCTTTCGGGATGTTTGTGGTGATCGGTTCTCTGGAATGGTGGTTCAGTGACGCGATCGCTTATGTGGTGGAAAGATTAAGAAACGAGATCCAACATCCGGATTTTATCAAGAATCTTTTGACCTCCGTCATCGGAGTTTTCGTTCTGACGATCGGAGTCGCAGTCGCTCTGGTCGGAGAATTTGTGCCTCGGGTGACAAAATTTTTGGTACAGCGTACCGGGATCCGAACGGAAGGCACGGAGACCTACTTAAAGACTTTAGGGATTTTCTTTTCATTCAGTAGTTTTGTTGATAAAACCTTAAAAGTCTTCCTGGGCCTCTTATTTATTAAATCCGTGAATGAAAATTGGGGTGGTTTATCAACCGCAGCACTTGTAGGTTTCCTTTTCTCAGGCGGGATGATCCGCGTTTTGACCGCAGGGGTTCAGTACCGCATCACTAAAGACCCTTATTTGCGAAGGATCGGCTGGCTATGCTGGATGTGGGGGATAGGTTCTTATGTTCCGCTTTTGATGATCTTCGGCTCAAAACTCTTTACTCCTGCGCCGCGCTCAGTCTCCCCAGAAAAGATGTCCGCTCCTTCTGTGGCTCCGACAAAGCTTGAGATAGCCAAACGTCCGGAAGCTAAAAGACTTCGGGATGAGCAGATCGGAAAAGAAATTTCTCCAAAATTATTAACAACTCGAGAACAAAGAACATTAAGCTCGGTTTTGAGCGCACGATTGCGGCATCAACGTATGGAAAAAGATCAGCTCTCTCAATTTGTCCGTATGGCCGCTGAGAATATGCCTCGGACTGTAGCGGGATTGAGCCGGATTTTTGAAGAGGATTGGTTCTTGCCCAATGCGGTCGTTACAATTTCAAATGATGCTCAAATCGATATCGCCACACATCAAAAATGGCAGGAGCTTTTGGCGGAAAAGCATGAAAGCCGAGAGAAATTCAAGGCTAAAGCAGATATGATCTTTAACGTACTGCTTGAAGAGCTTGGGAGCGCGATACGGGAGCAAAAAGTCGCTCGCATGGCTCCGGTGATTTTTTATGTGCCCGACATGAAGGACCCGCTGATGCAATTCATCCGAACCGTTCGTGAAAGTTTTGTGCAAGCCGGGGATGATCGCGCCCAGGGTTTTCGCATGGTGCTCATCTCTTCCGACCGGAACGAGATCATGCCGTTCATCAGTGAACTTGCGAAACAAAACCTTTCTCAGGGGGTCGAGCATTATGTGCTCGATGGTACCGAGGCGAGCCGGCAAACCTTGATAACGGAGTTAGAGCATGATGTCTTTAAAAATGAAAAATTTAGAGAAAGTTTCGGTATCTTTTTCCCGGATGAAACCTTTGCCGAAAAGACGCAAGGCTATTGGCCAAGGACCGTTCAGAGTGGAATCGGCAGACTTGGGCGTGAGTACGGGATACGGCTTTTACCCAAAATAATGCTCTACCTTGCCGAAACGCCAACCTCAGATATTAATCCAACAACTTTAAGACAGGCGATCCCTGATTTTATCAATTCGTTTGAATTCCGTTCCGGTGAGGGGATTCAGATCATTGCGGGATTACTTGAAACTATCGCAGAAGCCGAAAAACAGGTTTCCATCTCAGCTTAAAGACGGAACTCGTTTAAATCCCATAAGTTGTGCTAAAATACCCTTCTTATGGAACACCCCTTTTTAAAACGTCTAAAAGAAAAAGTCCTTATCTTTGACGGAGCCTTAGGAACCAATCTTCAAAAATTGGGTCTTAAACCGGAAGATTTTGGTGGTAAAGACGGGTGCAATGAATATCTCGTCATCACCAAGCCCGAAGCGGTCCGCACTGTCCATGAAAGCTTTCTCAAGGTCGGCTGTGATGTGATCGAAACGGATAGTTTTGGTTCGAACCGGATCGTGCTCTCAGAATACGGGCTTGAAGATCGAGTGATCGAACTCAATGAAAAAGCAGCACGACTTGCCAAAGAGATCGCTCAAAAATACTCGACTTCCGGACATCCGCGTTTTGTCATCGGTTCGGTCGGCCCGGGGACCAAATTGCCATCCCTGGGGCATATTGGCTTTGATGAGCTTAAAGCGGCTTATAAGGAACAGTATAAAGGATTGATCCAGGGCGGTGTGGATGGGATCCTTATTGAGACCTGCCAGGACCTTTTGCAGACCAAGATTGCAGTTATTGCCGCGGAAGAATCGTTTCAGGAATTCGGCAAACGCCTGCCTTTAATCACCCAAGTCACATTTGAACCTACAGGGACAATGCTGTTGGGGAGTGATATTCATGCGGTGATCGCAACGCTCGAAATGTTCCCGGTAGATGTGATCGGGATCAACTGCGCGACAGGTCCGGCGGAAATGACGGAGCATGTCCGGGCGTTATGTGAAAATTCTTCAAAATTCATTTCCGTATTACCTAATGCAGGCCTTCCGGAAAACATCGGAGGCGTTGCTCATTATCATCTTACCCCTAAAGAGTTAGCGGATTTTCATGAACGTTTTGTCAAAGAATTCGGGGTTTCCATCGTGGGAGGATGTTGCGGAACCACTCCGGAGCACCTTCAAGCAGTTGTGGAACGGATCGGTAACTTCCCCCCGAAAAAGAGACATCCGAAGCATGAGCCTTCTTGTGCCAGTCTTTATCAAGCGGTACCTTACCATCAATCTCCGGCCCCGCTTTTGATCGGCGAACAAACTAATGCGAACGGCAGCCGGAAATTCAAGCAGATCCTTGAACGGAATGATTTTGAAGCTACTGTTCAGATGGCGCGCGAAGCTGTTAAAGAAGGTGCGCACATGATCGATCTTTGTGTGGCCTTTGTGGGGCGGGACGAGAAAAAGGATATGATCGAAGCCGTGACGCGTTTCAATCAACACGTGACGGTTCCCATCATGATCGATTCTACGGAACCTCAAGTGATCGAAGAGGCTTTAAAGCGTATTGCCGGAAAAGCGGTGATCAATTCGATCAATCTTGAAGACGGCGGAGAACGGCTTCGCAAGATCTGCGGCCTAGCACGTTGCTATGGAGCGGGGTTGGTTGCTCTGGTCATTGATGAAAAAGGAATGGCTAAATCCCGGGAAGAAAAACTTCATATTGCCAAACGCATCTATCAGATCGCGGTCCACGAATGCAAGATCCGTCCGGAGGACCTTTTCTTTGATATGCTGACCTTTACGCTCGGAAGCGGAAGTGATGAATTCCGCAATGCGGCTATTGAGACCCTGGAAGCTATCCGATGGATCAAGCATCATCTTGCCGGAGTCCATACGGTTTTAGGGGTGAGCAATATTTCTTTTGGTTTGGCGCCGCATGCACGTCAAGTGCTGAATAGTGTTTTCCTTCATGAAGCTGTGGAGGCGGGTTTGGACGCTGCGATCGTGCATGCCAAGAAAATCCTTCCTCTTTTTAAGATCGAAAAAGACGATCTCGAGATCGCTAAAGAGCTCCTTTATAACCAATGGGCGGACGGAAAAGATCCTTTGCAGGTCTTTATCTCACATTTTGAAAAAAAACAGGGGGAGCCAACCCGGGAAGAAGTCCGCAGATCTTCGGAGACCCTAGAAGAGATTCTCAAGAACCGGATTTTGGACGGGAACGGTGAAGGGTTGGAGCAGGATCTTGATGAAGCCCGGAAAAAATATACTCCACTCGAGATCATCAACTCGATCCTGCTTGCGGGGATGAAAACTGTCGGAGAGCTTTTTGGGGCTGGGAAAATGCAGCTTCCTTTTGTGCTTCAATCCGCGGAGATCATGAAAAAAGCCGTGGCTTATTTAGAGCCTTTGATGGAGAAAACAGAAGGGCAGGAACGAGGCCGGTTAGTTCTTGCGACAGTGACGGGGGATGTTCATGACATCGGGAAGAATCTTGTCGATATTATTTTAACCAATAACGGTTATAAAGTGATCAACCTTGGGATCAAGCAGCCCATTGATGCGATCTTAAAGGCTGCCGAGGAACATCATGCAGATGCTATCGGTTTATCCGGTCTGCTTGTAAAATCCACTTTGATCATGAAAGAAAATCTTGAAGAAATGAATCAACGCGGGATTAAGCTTCCGGTGATTTGCGGGGGGGCTGCCTTGACGCGGAAATATGTAGAAGAAGACCTGGCAGGACTTTATCGCGGGAAAGTCCACTATGGGAAAGATGCTTTTTCTGCATTAAAGATCATGGAAGAGATTTCTCGCCCAGGCCGTTCCGAAGAGATCGCCGTTCTTGGTAAAACGCGAGGGGCTAAAATGGATGCGGCGCTTCCTGGGAGAAGCGAGAAGGCCCACAATGGCCGTTCGGCGGTTCCGCATAACAACCCTGTTCCTAAGCCGCCTTTTTACGGTTACCGGATCTTAAAAGAAAAAGATATCCGTTTAGAGCAGATCATCCCTTGGATCAATAAAAGAAGTTTATTTCGCGGCCAATGGCAGTTCCGGAACGGAGACCGAACGGAAAAACAATACGAGCAATTTATCGCGGAAAATGTCGAGCCGATCTTTGAAAAAATGATCAAACAATGTATCCGCGAAAAGATCCTCGAGCCGAAGGTTATTTACGGATTTTATCCTTGCTATGCCTCAGGGGATGATCTTGTTGTTCTGGACGAAACCGGGGGGAAAGAAAAGATCCGATTTACTTTTCCGCGTCAGAACGGAAAACCTTATCTCTGCATCTCGGATTTTTTCCGTTCCCGGGAAGCTAAGGAACGGGATGTGGTCGGTTTTCAAATAGTCACCCTGGGAAAACGAGCCAGTGAGGCGGAACAGAGGCTTTTTAAGGGGAATAAATATGCGGAGTATCTTTATCTCCACGGGCTTTCGGTTGAAATAACCGAAGCTTTGGCGGAATATGTTCATGGGCTCGTTCGGCGGGATCTCGGGATCAGCGGTTCGGACCGGCCCAGGAAAGAAGAGATCTTTGTGCAGGGGTATCAGGGTTCCCGGTATAGTTTTGGTTATCCGGCCTGTCCGAACCTTGAAGATCAAAAGAAGCTTTTTGAGATCCTGCCAGGCGACAAGATCGGAGTGCATCTTAGTGAAACTTTTCAGATGATCCCCGAACAATCCACTTCCGCCCTTATTGTCCATCATCCCCAGGCCAAATATTTTAAAGTGTGAATCCTTTGATATGACCCCTGAATTCGAGATCGTTTTCCCGGCTTATAATGAAGAAAAACGATTATCCCAAAGCAATGTTCTCGAAGTTTATCATGATTATTTAACCCGGAAATTCGGGAACCGTTTTAAGATCTGGGTCGTGATCAATGGGACGACCGACCATACCGAAGAGATCCTTGCCGGCATTTCAAAAAGATATCCCGATATTTTTTATGTAAATATTCCGGAGAAAGGGAAGGGGGCTGCTTTCCGCGAAGCATTGCGCCATCTAAGCGCTCCTCTTTTTGCATTCGTTGATTTGGACGGCGCAATCTTTCCCGATCAGCTCGATAGACTTTTTTCAGAGATTAAGGATAAAGAGATCGTTATCGGATCCAGGAAATGTAAAGGGGCCAAGTTGCTTGTTCGTCCGCCGTGGTATCGCCGTTGGAATAGTTTCTTTGCAAGGCTCTTTGTACGCTTGTTTTTGGGGCTTCCTGTCCAGGATCCTTTTTGCGGTTTTAAAATGTATCGGCGGGAAAGTCTTATCAGATTACAGCCGTTTCTTACTCTGCAAACGGCAATGATCGATGTGAATATCCTTTATGCGGCCCAACAGCAAGGGATGAAGATTAAAGAAGTCCCGATCGAATGGCGCCATGTTGCCGGTTCCAAAGTCTCGCTTTTGAAGTCCGATTGGAAGAACTTTAAAGAAGTCCTTAAGATTAAATACCGTTATTTAAAATGATGCCCCCAACCTGCCCCAGAACCGATATTTCGGGACCTGAACAAAAGATCGATCTGTCAGCGGGCTTGATCTTATCCTTTTTAACGGTTTTTTGTTTTTGTTGGATCAACTTTATCGGGTTCATCCAACAAGCCGTGATCATTTTTAATTATCCATATTCCGCGAATATCGTTGAAGGTTCGATGTGGGCTTCGG
>CAYQTU010000024.1:0-1950 GCA_964420575.1 uncultured bacterium | reverse complement strand
CTGACTACTTGGCCTGGCCGTATCTTCCCAATCCTTATCCGCCTGTCTTTTATCTGATATCGATGACTGTGGATAAGATTTTCGGCCTTGATATTAATTCAGGACGCATCGTCAGCCTCTTAGCTTCTATAGGTATCGGAACAGTCCTTTTTCAAACGGCTTTTTCTTACCTAAAAGATAAATTTTCCACTCGTCTCTTCTCTTTCCTCTTTTCTTTTATGATATTTTTGCTTTTTTTTGTTTCAAAAAATATTTTTTACTGGGCTTTAACTTATCGTGTAGACATGTTGACAGTCTTCTTTATCGCGCTGGGGGTTTATCTGGGTTTTGATATAACCGGAACCGAGGATCCAAAGAAGATCGGCTCTTGTTTCTTTTTTCTTCTGGCTTTTTTTACGAAAGCGACCAGTGTTTGTTCGATCGGGATACTTTTTGGGTACTGGGCTTTTCTGGAATTTTTGGAGCGGCGTCGAAAAGGAACAAAACCATGGCCGCGTCATACGCTTCAACTTTTGCTGTTATTCCTAGGGATCGCGTTCGGAATAATCTTGCTGCTTCAGCATCTCACTCACGGCTGGTACCTTCGGAATGTTTACGGCATCATGAAAGCCACATCATCATGGAACTTTTATCGAGGTTTTTCTCTTTTTGTTGCATTTATTCAGGATACTTTGCCGCTCGTGTGTCTGTTTTTTTTGGCTATTCTTTTAAATCTCAAAAAAAAGGACATTTGCCCCAAATTCTTCCTGATTGTTTTGGGAGGCTTTGGGTCGCTTTATTTTTTACTCTTTACTTCCTTGCGCGAAGGGGCAGACAGCAATTATTTTCTAGAGCCCTATTTTTGGTTATGGTTTATTTTGGCGCTTTCTCTTAAAGATTTTCTTCAATCCCGTTTTCGGCTGGTTTTTATCGGATTCTTGCTTTTTTTTGCAGGCATGATTTTTTATTTCACGTCCTTTTGGTGGAAAATGGATCATTTTAAGGTGGGGGATCCCCGATTTTATATGACGGATAAGTTGTTAAAAGACCAGATCTCGAAGATTATCCAAAGGACGGATAAAAATGTCCTCACCGATGACCTCTGCATCTCCTTGTCGGCGGGGAAAACCCCTGTTTTTGAACCTTTTCTGATGGGAATGCTCATTCAAAGAGGGGATTGGGACCCTTCGGCATTTATTGCTGATCTCAAAAGAGGGGAATATCCTTATTTGATCGTGGCGGATCGGATTTTTATGCAAGTTCCTTTTTTGCCTGAGATCGCCAAAGAATATTATAAAGTTATATGGCAAATGCGGAGTTCTCGGTCCAATTTCCGCGAATACGAGTGGAAGATTTTTGAATATGTGCCCAAGACCTGAAACTTTTTTTAATCACATCTGTCCTGCCCGGCGCTGCCAAGAAACGATCGCTTCAGAGATCAAGAAGAGATGGTTCTGGTATCTGACCTTGGCTTCATCGTTTCTCCTGTTTATTGTCCTCGGAATAAATTTCTTTCAATTCCTCCACCAGGCATCCATCCTTTTGTCCCACCCCTATTCGGTTAATGTTATTGAAGATTCGATGTGGGCTTCATCCGTTTTGAGCCGGATGATCGGTTTGTATCCGGATTACTTGCAATGGCCGTATGTGCCGACATTTTATCCGCCTCTTTTTTATCTTTTTGTGATCCCTTTGCATGAAACCTTTGGTTTTGGGATCATGGCAGGACGTTTGCTTAGCGGTTTGTCCGCGTTAGGTATTTCACTTTTATTGTTCAGAACGGTTTATGAAGGAACAAAAAAGTGGGAGTTAAGCGCGGCAGTTTTTTTAGCGTTTTTCTTATCCCCGGATATTTATTATTGGGGACTTCTTTACCGTATCGATATGCTTATGCTTTTTTTTCTAGATTTAGCGATAATTTACACTCGGCAGCGGGACGCTTTTTAGCCGAAAAAGAAACTCTAATATATA
>CAYQTU010000023.1:3922-15848 GCA_964420575.1 uncultured bacterium | reverse complement strand
TTTGGGGGTTTTATTGGTCTTATTAAGCGCATGGAATGGATGGCTCTATGGGAGTATTTTTGCGGCTCTTTTGATCACGGGAGCTTGGGCTTATAAGCTCCTGAAGAATCCTGAGCCGGATCCGCAAAGTGTTGTGATTGATGAGGTCTGCGGAATTTTTGTGACTTTCGGGTTCATTCCGTTGACCTGGTTCTCAGTCTTCCTGGGTTTTTGCTTTTTCCGTCTCTTTGATGTGATAAAACCTTTTCCGATACGCCATCTTGAGCGGATCCCTGGGTATTGGGGGATCATGGCGGATGATTTTGGTGCCGGGCTCTACGCATGGCTGATCCTCTTCATGATCTTCCGATGAATCCGACCGTTATTCTTCTTTCTATAGGGAATGAATTGCTGCAGGGTAGCACGGTCAATACAAACGCGTCCTTTCTCAGCCGAGAACTTTTTAATTCCGGGTTTGAAGTGATTTCCCAAACAGTGTGTGCCGATTCCCACGAAGCGATCCGCTTCCGGCTTGGGGAAGCGGTTCGCCGGGCGGATGTGGTGATCTTGACCGGCGGGTTGGGGCCTACGCCGGATGATGTTACCCGTGAAGGGGTTGCGGCATACTTTAACGTTCCGTTGGTATTTTCAGAAGCCCAATACCGGCAAATGAGGAAGGTTTATAAGCGTTTCGGAAAGCGAATCCCGGCTTTAGTGCGGCGGGAAGCTTTTTATCCTGAAAATGCCAAACCGCTTATCAACCGGTACGGGATCGCTTTAGGATTCTCCGTTGAATTTCAGAAGAAATTGATCATTGCGCTTCCCGGTGTTCCGGCAGAGCTTCAAAATATGTATTTTGATGTTGTTTCCCCGCTACTGAAAAGGAAATTTCCGGATCGGAAAAAGAATTACCGTTTAATCGCCAAAATGGTGGGCATTTCGGAGCCAGAGGTCATGAAAAAGTTGGGAAAAGATTTTTTTTCGGTTCCTTTTGATTTTGGAATTTACCCCATGCCCGGTGAAGTGGCGATCAGAATTGCCGCAGATAAGGCCAGAATCTTTAAGGGGATCGAAAAGAAGATCCGTTGCCGTCTTAAGGATTGGATCTATGACTGGGAAGAAATTCCGCTTTGCGTGACGATCGGCCGATTGATGGTCCGAAAGAAGCAAACGCTTGCAGTTGCTGAGAGCTGTACGGGAGGGGCGCTGGCTTTTCAGATCACTCGATACCCAGGAGCGAGTCGATTTTTTAAAGGGGGGATGGTGGCGTATCATCGAAGCGTGAAAGAAAAAATAGGTGTTTCAAGGAAAATCCTGGAATCTTTTGGAGAAGTTTCAGAAAAAGTGGCCCTCGCCTTAGCTCAGCAGGTTCGGCTTCGAATGGAGGCTAGTTATGGGATTGGTATTACGGGGATTGCTGGCCCGGAAGGGGGAAGCCCCAAGAAACCCGTAGGGCTTGTTTATATTGCATTGGCCCTCCCAGACGGGAAAGCTAAAGCTTGGAAGCATGTTTTTTGGGGAAATCGGGAGCAAGTCCAGGCTAAGGCGACGGTGAAAGCCTTAGAATATTTATGGCGGAAAATCCGGTAAAAAAGAATTTACGTCTATTTCTTGCCATTCCTCTTGAAGAAGTTTTTGAGCAACAAATCCATACGATCCTCGATTTCTGTCATCGAAAGATCCCGAATGTGAAATGGATCATCCCCTCACAAGCCCATCTGACGCTCCATTTTTTGGGGACGACCCCTGCAGATCAAATTCCTCGTATAGATGAAGCAATGAAAGAAATCGTCCCGTCTACAGCGCCTATCGGGGTAACCCTCAATGGGATAGGCGGATTTCCTAATCTTCGAAAACCGAATGTCATTTGGCTTGGGGTCCGAGATGAAACCGGGCAATTATTGTTGTTATACCAAAAGATCCAAAACGCTATTCGGCAGTTGGGCTTTGAGGCCGAAGCTCGGCCTTTTCATCCTCATGTGACGCTAGGGCGCGTGAAACGTGCATGTGGGAATCTTGAACTTTTAGCGAATCAGTTTGGCTCGTTGGAATCTTCTTCAGGAAAAACTTTAAATCGGTTTGTGCTTTATCAAAGCCTTTGTTTACCGGAAGGTGCCCGTTATGAGGTTATTAAAAGCTATTTGTTCCACAATGCAGAAACGAAAACTTAAGTCCTCAGAGCTTCATAAAGTTTATTGGATTTTGCGACGGGCTTTTGGCCATCAGCAATGGTGGCCGGGCGACACTCCTTTTGAGGTGATGGTCGGAGCCATCCTGACCCAGAACACAGCATGGAAAAATGTTGAAAAAGCCATTGATAATCTTAAAAGATCCAATAAGCTTTCTTTTAAATCCCTTCGCGATATTTCCAAAAGGAGACTTGCGCGCTTGATCCGTCCCGCGGGATACTACAATATTAAAGCGGAACGATTGAAGTGTTTTCTCTGCTTTTTGGAGCAGGAATTTTCTGGTGATCTTAGGAAAATGAAAAAACAAAAATGGCCTATGCTTCGGGAAAAGCTATTACAAGTTAAAGGTATCGGACCCGAAACCGCTGACTCGATCCTGCTTTATGGCTTGGATAAACCTTCCTTTGTCATTGATGCCTATACCAAACGCATCTTTTCGAGGCACGGACTTGCAGATTTTGAAGAAAACTATGAGGTTTGGAAGTCTATTTTTGAAAAAGCATTACCCAAGAAACGGGAGCTCTACAATGATTTTCATGCCCAGATCGTTAAATTGGGTAAGGACTATTGCCGGATGGCCCCTCAGTGCGGGAATTGTCCGCTCAAACGATTCCTTCATTGATCAGAAAATCATTTTTTTAAAACCCATGTTATTTTGATATACTTTCTTTATCAATTCTGACAAAGTGCCGAAAAATAAGGGTATAGGAAAGGCGATAGACTCGAAAGAAAATATTATGCGACTACACCCAAGGCGAAAAATAGGGGAGATCCTGATTGAAGACGGGCTTTTGACTCCCGAGCAACTTGATGAGGCTTTGGAGCATCAAAAGACACATGGGGGCCTATTAGGACAGATCCTCATTGAAAAGGAGTTTGTCAGCGAAGATCATCTGATCAGCGCTCTTGGGAAGCAGCTGAAAATGCCATTCCTCCCTCTTAAAAATTATTCAATCAATCCCGATATGGCAGGTCTCCTCGAGGCGGATTTTTGCTACAAGAATTTTGTCGTTCCTTTTGACGGCGACGGGAAAAAGGTTTATTTAGCCGTTGCGGATCCCTTGAATGAGGAGTTGATCGAAAAAATAGCGACGATGACCCATCGGATCCCCAAAGTTTTTCTTGCCCGGAATGCGGACATCTTAAATGCACTTTATTTTCTTTACCACCAACCGACTTAGCCGAAAGGTCTGAAATGTTGCAGAAAAGCGATGGATTCCAGCCGGACATTCGAGAGATCCTTCTTCAAGGGCAGGTGGTCAAACTCGAAGATATCCGGTGGGCAATCCAGGAGCAAACGAAAAAGGGAAAAAAAAGACATCTCATCGACATCCTCTTGCAAGCTGGGAAATGTGATGAAAAAAAGTTGGTTAAAGTATTAAGCGATCAGTACGGTTATGGGATCGTCAATCCTCGTTTATTGGTGATCAATAAAGACCTTCTCAAGATTATTCCTAAAGAAACGGCACAGGCGCACTTGTGTTTGCCGATCTCGATGCACGAAAGGACGTTAACTGTTGCTTTTGCAAATCCCGCGAATTTGAAATCTATCGATGAGATCCAGATCCTTACGGGAATGCGGATTCGAGCTGCTGTAGCGGAATACACCCTTTTAAAGGATGCGATCGAAAAAACATATCAGCAGGAGCCGCTCGGACTTGCGGAAGCTTCGTCTGAAGAAAGCGGAGAAGATCTGGGAACGCTGGCGAAGCTCGTAGATGAAGATGCGAATGCCGACAAGCAGCAGCAAGTCGCCGAATTGATGGAGGTTGCGAGCCAGGCTCCTGTGGTGAAATTGGTCAATATGATCCTTCTCGAGGGGATCCGCCGCCGGGCCAGTGATATTTTTATTGAACCCTGGGAAAATTTTGTCCGAGTGCGAATCCGTGTGGATGGTATGCTTGAAGAGATCGTGCGGCCTCAAAAAAATTATGCCTCGGCGATTTGTTCCCGCGTGAAGATCTTGAGCCAGCTTAATATTGCGGAACACCGTGTTCCTCAAGACGGGCGTTTTAAAGTCAGAACCCAGGGAAGGGAAGTGGATATGCGCGTTTCGATCCTTCCGTCAAGTTTCGGTGAGAAAGTCTGCCTTCGTATTTTAGATACAGCATCCCAGGCGCATGATATTTCCAAGTTGGGGTTTACAGAAAAAGAACAACAGATCATCAAGGATTGCGCAAAGAAGCCTCACGGGATGATCTTGGTGACCGGGCCGACCGGTAGCGGTAAAACGACGACCCTTTATTCGGTCTTAAAATATCTGGATTCGCCCGCAGTCAATATTACGACCGTTGAAGACCCTGTGGAATATCAGATTGTCGGGATCAATCAGGTGAACGTTAAAGAATCAATCGGTCTGACTTTTCCCGCGGCTTTACGATCGATCCTGCGACAAGATCCGGATATTATCCTGATCGGTGAAATTCGCGATAGTGAGACGTTAGATATTGCGGTTAAGGCGGCATTGACCGGGCACTTGGTCCTCAGCACTCTTCACACCAATGATGCGGTCAGTTCGGTGACGCGTATGGCGAATTTAGGTTTAGAGCCCTTTTTGATCGCTTCAACGGTTCTGATGATATCCGCACAGCGTTTAGTGCGACGTCTATGCCCTAAGTGTAAATTTTCTTATGAGTTAGAATCTGAAATGTACCCCTTGTTAAATTTGAACCCAAGCGAAAAGCTTCATTTTTGGAAAGCTAAAGGTTGCAGCCAATGCCGTCAGATGGGCTACCAGGGACGTAGCGTGATCACTGAGATATTGCAAATGAGCCCTGAGATCCTTGAATTGATCATGCAAGGGGCTTCCGCGGATCGGATCAAATTGAAAGCTCGCGAAAACGGAATGAAGACCCTGAGGGAATCAGCGATCCAGAAAGCTTTGGCGGGCGAAACTTCGGTTGAAGAGGTTTTCCGTGTAACGACAGAGGACCACCATGCAAAAGATGTATCCTAAAGACCTTTTAGGGAACGAAGAGGATAGACAATGATTCCCAAAAACCAGTGGCATCCATGGCTTAAGGGTTTGGGCATCGGGGATCCAGAGATTGAACGCTTGGAAGAATTGAGCCAGCGTCGCCGGCAGAGCATTTTTGAAGTTCTTTTTGAGGAAAAAACCATTCCTGAAGATGCCGTCATGGATTTTTTAAGTGAAACGTTGAATATCCCGACCTTGAACCTTCCGGCGATGCAGGTGGCTCCGGAGTTGATCCGAATGATCCCCAAAAAATTAGCGGAACAGCATAAAATCATCCCCATTGGGATGATCGGGAAATTGCTTACGGTAGCAACAAGCAATCCTTTTAAATGGACCTACCATGATGATATTAAAGGGCTTCTGGGCTATGACGTTGCGTTAGTGCTTGTTTCTCCAACTAAGATCTTGGATGCTTTTGAAAGTTATTATGGTGAAACAAAGAATTTTGCAGAATTTTTAGATGCCGTGGATGATGATGCGTTGGAGATCGTTCAGGAAGCCGGGTCCGAAAATGAAGGCACGGAAGCCGTGGTGAAAGCCGGGACGGAAGATGCTCCCGTGATCCGCATGGTGAATTTTATTTTGGAGAAAGCGATCAAATCCCGGGCTTCAGATATCCATTTTGAACCGTATGAGAAAGATTTCCGTATCCGCTACCGGGTCGATGGAGTGTTGAAAGAATCTTTTTCTCATGCTTTGGATGTGTATCCTTCCTTGGTCGCGCGAACGAAGATCATGTCGCTTTTGGATATTACCGAAAAAAGACTTCCGCAGGACGGCCGGTTCCGGCTGATCCTTAAGGATCGCCAGATCGATTTTCGCGTTTCGATCCTTCCGACCTATTTTGGTGAAAAAATGGTCCTTCGGGTTCTTGACCGCGGGGGGATTAAGGCGGGGCTCAATCAACTTGGTTTTTCTGAACGGCCGACGAAAGTTTTGGCGGAAGCCATCAAAAAACCTTACGGAATGATCTTGGTGACAGGGCCGACGGGAAGCGGAAAATCGACGACCCTTTATTCGATTCTAAGCTGTCTGAACGTCCCAGAAAAAAATCTTATGACTGTCGAAGATCCTGTGGAATACCAAGTGGAGGGGATCACCCAGACCCAAGTCCAGCCTGAGATCGGTTTGACCTTTGCAAGTGGATTAAGGGCCCTTTTGCGGCAAAGTCCGGATATTGTTCTCGTGGGAGAGATCCGAGATACTGAGACTGCGGATATTGCGGTCAAAGCCGCGTTGACCGGACATCTTGTTTTCAGTACTTTGCATACCAACAGCGCTGCAGGGGCTATGACGCGTCTGATGGATATGGGAGTAGAGCCTTTTTTGATCGCGTCGTCGGTGATCTGTGTGGCGGCCCAGCGGCTGCTTCGCAGGATCTGTCCGCATTGCAAGAAGCCGACCCATATTCCGGAAGATGTTTTACGGCGTTGTCAGATCCCTGAAAGCGAATTTTTAAAGATCACACCTTATAGCGGTCAAGGATGCGCAAAATGCAACCAAACCGGTTATTTTGGACGTCTTGGAGCGATCGAAGTGCTTATGGTGGATTCCGAGATCCGCAATCTGGTGATCCAAAAAAAATCCAGTAATGTTATTCACCAAGTTGCCGTTCAAAAAGGTATGGAAACTTTGTTTGAAAATGCCCTAGGCCTGTTTAAGGCCGGCCTAACAACACTCGAAGAAGTGCTTCGTGTAACAAGCTCAGGATAAACGATGCCGTCATTTGAATATCTTGTAAAAGACAAATCTGGAAAAGATTTCAGAGGAACACAGGATGCCGAAGATTCGCAGTCCCTTGTTCGACAACTGAAGACGCAAGGGTTTTTGGTGGTCCGTGTTCAGGAGATCAGAAAGTCCTCTCTTTTTAGTATTCAAAAGGGTGGAACCGGGAAAAAAGGCGGAAAAAGCGGAAAAGTTAAACTTGATGACCTTGTGATCTTTGCCCGGCAGATGGCAACTTTAGTGGCGGCCGGGATCCCTCTGGTCCAGTCTTTGGACATCTTGTCGGGACAGGTTGAAAAGGAAAAATTCAGGACCATTCTCCGCCGGATGCATACGGACATTCAGAGCGGCAAAAGCCTTTCTGAGGCGATGCAGCCGCATCAAAACGTTTTCACTCCTCTTTTTATCCACATGGTGCGAGCCGGTGAAACGAGCGGAAGTTTGGAAGAGATCTTGGACCGGGTTGCGAAGTATTTTGAAAAATCAAGCGCTCTCCAGAAAAAAGTAAAAGCGGCTCTGATGTACCCGACCGTAGTTTCAATCATGGCTTTTTTGATCACATTCGCAATGCTGACCTTCATTATCCCAAAGTTCGCCACGATCTTCGAAGGTTTAGGGGCTAAACTGCCGCTTCCGACCATGCTGCTGATCCAGCTCAGTAATTATTTGGCGGCGAATTGGTGGATCGTTCTGGGAGTGATCGGCATCGCTTTCGTGGCTTTTGCCCAGATCATTAAGACGCCGGCAGGGCGTCTGTCTTGGGATTCGTTCTTGCTTAGAATGCCGATCTTTGGGCCTATTTTTGTGAAAGTTGCGATCAGCAAATTTTCCAGAACGTTAGCGACACTCGTGCGCAGCGGCGTGGCGATCCTTGCCGCGCTTGAGATTGTCTCAAAGACCTCGGGAAATGCCCGGATCGAGAAGGTCATTGTGGATCTGATGGGGTCCGTAAAAAAAGGGGAAGGGATCTCGGGCCCCCTGGAAAAAAGCGCTGTTTTTCCTACCATGGTTGTCCGAATGATGGCAATCGGAGAGGAGACTGGCGAGCTTGAGGCTATGTTGATCAAAATTGCAGATTTTTATGATACGCAAGTTGACGCGGCTGTAGAAGGGTTAACCTCGCTGATTGAACCGCTGATTATTGCGTTTTTGGGTATTGTGATCGGGGGAATCGTGATTGCGTTGTTCTTGCCGATCTTGACCCTGACCCAAGCGATTCACTAAGAAAGAGACTTTTTAAAGAACTTGAATATAGTAGCTTTTATAAAAAATGTAGTTTAGTTATCGAAGTTATTGCCGTATTATTAACGATGGTTTATAATGCTATTAGAAGCCGCGGCAAACATAGGAGGTTTAAGATGTTTATTAAATTAAATCAAAAAGGTTTCACATTGGTAGAAATCATGATTGTGGTCGCAATCATTGGGCTTTTGGCGGCAATCGCTATTCCCAACTTATTGCGTGCTAGAATGAATGCCAATGAAGGAGCAATTAAATCCGATTTAAGAACTTTTAGTTCAGCTGCTGAGAGCTTTAGGGCAGCGCAGAACCCTCCGGCTTATCCGGCTGGCATTGCCAACCTGGTGACTCCGGCTGCGGGTCCTGCCTACCTCGATGCGTCATGGCTTCCGGCCAACCAGCCGAAGCATGGTTACAACTTAACATTCGCATCGGCAGCGAACACCTTCTCGCTAGTTGCTGCACCAGCGGTAGCCAACCAGACCGCGGTCAATACCTATTGTATTGACCAAACAGGTGTTATTGTTGGTTCCGTGAACGGCGCGGGTGCCCCGACGGGCGCTGCAGCGGGTTGCGCGGGAGGTACAGCGATTACGGGTTAATCGGATATAGGAACATTGAAGAAGTGCTTTCCAGCCCACCCTGCCCTGAATGCAGGGTGGGCTTTTTATTACCGGAGCTCAATTTGAATGAAAAATCTTAACCAAATCCTTGATCCCAAAAAGATCGATCTTGATGGCTTGAAGAGTAAATATGCCCCTCTTTTTAAAAAAATATTTCCGCAGAGGCAAAGCGTTGAAAAAACGCTCGCGTGTGATATCGGCAAATCAAAGATCGTTTTCCTTGAATTGCAAAAAAATCCGGATCATTTATTTTTAACTAAACTGAGCTTTTTAAAAATCCCGGCGCAGGAAAAAGACGTTGCGCCGCTTTTGGGAAATGCTTTCCAGTTAAAGCAATTTCCCCGCGAAGGGATCCGCACCGCCCTGAAAGGCCACGGCATTATTATGCGGTTCATTCGTTTCCCTAAGATGAAAACAGATGATCTGGGAAGTGCACTGAAATATGAGGCGGAGCAGTATATTCCGTTTGAACTTAATGATATGATTCTTGACTATGCGGTTATAGAAGAGAGCGTTGCGACCGATGATGGGGAGAAAATGGAGCTTTTGTTGGGGGCCGTGAAGCGTCAGGAGATCGATCCTTTGATCGAAATGTTCAAGCAATTAGGCTGTAAGCTCTTCTGTATCGATGTGGCTATTTTAGCGGCTTTGAATTCTTTGGAATATTTTTATCCTGAAGCTTTTAATTCTCATGTCGGAGTTCTGGACCTCGGGACCGAGATTTCGACCCTGGGGATTGTCCGGAGCGGTAAGCCGCGGTTCATCCGTGATATTTCCTACGGTACATATGATATTCAAAAACGTCTAAAAACCCGTTTGAATCTCTCTGGGGAGCAGCTGAACGAGCTTTTTGAGCAAAATAAAGAATTTTCTCCCGAACAACAGATTGTCTTGGCGGAAAGTCTGGAAAGTTTGATCGGGGATATCCGGGTCTCACTGGAATATTATCGTGAGCAACTGCCAAGCGAAAAAGGCCTTGAAAAACTGTTCCTTACCGGAGGGATTTCTTTACATCCTGTTATCTTGAAATTGCTTAATGAAGGCTTGCGTTTGCCGGTGGTGAGCTTCGATCTTACGGAAAAAATAAGATTAGCGCCCGAGATTGATCCTCAGGAGTTCAAAAACAGTCTTCCTTTTCTACCCGTAGCCGTTGGTCTGGCGATCCGTGACGAATGATTAAGATCAATTTACTACCCACAGAACTGAGAATGCGGAAAAAAATACGATTGAATATTCCGTATATTCCCTTGATCGTTTTAGGGGTTGTTCTGTTTTTAGCGATCACAGTGATCCTTTATATTGATTTTCTTGCGACTAAATCTCAATATCAAAAAGTACAAGCGGAATGGCAACGATTAAGTCCGCAGATGGGGCAGTTGAGGACGCTTCAAAGCAAGGTTGAAGTTGAGTTGAAAGGGGAGAAAGACTTTTTAGAGAAATATATGCTAAGCGAAGCACCGATGACGCAAGTGCTTTCCTGGGTTAGCGAGTTCTTACCCGAACGCGGTTGGCTGACTGAAGTGAAGATCCAAAATGAAGGGGATGCCCGTCAGCTCGTGCTTCAAGGGATTGCGCTTCCGGTCCGCACCAAAACAAGCATTGAACAGATCGAGGAGTATTTGCAGAAACTGAAGAGCAAGCTTCCGGAATCCCGTTTAAACTTGACGACAGCACGGCAAGTTTCGGATGAGGTGGAAGGGACATCTTTTGTCGCAACATTTGATTGGGGAGGCAAAAAAACGGCATGAAACCGTTACAACAGTTAACTGCGGCGGATGTTATAGAATTCCTGAAAAGTGTCGATAAAAAAACATGGGTTCAGGTCGGGATCGGAGTCATTGTTTTGATCGCGTTATGGAGCCTGATTTTGGAACCGGCCTGGATCGAGCGTTTCCAGCTTAAAAGTCAGATCAAATCGATCCAAGGGCAGATTCAGACCGTTGTAACCCTGAACCAGAAAAAAGCTCTATGGGACCGGCAGCAAAAAGAGTTCAGTGAGCTCATTGACAAAACACGGGTAAGGCTTTTTCAAAAAGAAGAAGTCTCACTATTGCTTGGGCAAGTTTCAAAACTGGCCCGTGATGCAAAAGTGAACGTGATCGCTTCAAAGCCGCAGGGGGAAAAATCCGGTTTTCCGGCACCTTATGACAGCCAGTACCAAGGCAGCAGCTATGATTTTGCGGTAGAAGGTGGTTATCATGATCTGGGGCGCTTTACGAGCCTTGTGGAATCCTATCCTAAGTTGCTGAGGATCCAGAGTTTGAAGATCATGCCGATTGATAAGACCCCTGAAAAGCAGATCGCGGAACTCAGGATTATGGCGGTTTCGACACAAAAGAAAGGGCCGGCGGCATGAAGGTTCGATCCGGAATAGTTCTGACCCTTGCGCTGATATTTTTAAGTGTTTTGAACGGAAAGATTGCAAAAGCGGACGAAGTAGCCTATGATTCTGGAGGCCGACGGAATCCGTTCATCCCGCTTACCGCGAGCGGACAATTTTCAGAAATGTCGGCCGGCAGTAAAGATCTTCGCCTTGAAGGGGTGATCTATGATCCCCGGCAGCAGTCGTTGGCGATCTTTAGCGGGAAAGCTTATCGTGAAGGTGAAAAAATTGGCGAAGTTGTTATTTTAAAGATCTATAAGAATAAAGTGGATATTCGGACGGATACTGAGGAACAGACTTTGTGGTTGCATGGTGATGAAAAGAACCCAGCGGAAGCAGAGTAAAATGGGAGATTTCCATGAATAATCAAAAAAACACATGGAAGAGGTTGGCTTTTTTTATCATTTTTTTACTAATGGTTACAGCCGGGAATTCTTTCGCTGAGAATGCCGTTTCGGGATCTTCCGAGCCTGCCCAAGCTTCACCCGGGGGCGTTTTGTCGGATGAAGTAAAGAGCGATACGATCAGTCTGGATTTTAAAGATGCGGATATCGGAACGGTTCTTCGGGTGTTGAGTCTTAAAAGTAACGTGAATATTGTTGCGGGTCCTGAAGTTAAGGGCCTGGTGACAGTCCGGCTTGATAATGTGCCTTGGGAAAAGGCGTTAGATGTTATTTTGCGCACTTATGACTATGTCTACGAACGGGACGGGAATGTGATCCGCGTGACCACGCGCGATAAAGTAAAACTCGAACCTGTTGAAACCAAAGCTTTCATCCTGAATTATTCCAAAGCCGCTGAGATCCAGACC
>CAYQTU010000023.1:0-3912 GCA_964420575.1 uncultured bacterium | reverse complement strand
TTAACGGAACGTGGGCGTATCAAGATTGCGGAACGAACCAATATGGTTGTGGTGACGGATATCCCGACGAATGTGTATCGGATCGGGGAAGTAATTAAAAAACTGGATCAGCTTACTCCTCAAGCTTACATTGATTCAAAGGTAGTCAGAACGGAAGCGGGTCTGGCGGAGAATTTGGGGATTCAGTGGAACCCCGAGGTGAGTTTGAGCGGTTCGTCCCGCCCAACGACTTTTCCTTTTACCTCCACAAAGGATACGATCACACCGGTGATCAACCAATTTTTTCCCGTGACGACACCTGGCGATGTACCGGTTGTTAACCCTACGGATGCCCGGAATTTTCCTCAGAATCCCGTTGAATCGACGACGGGATCCGGTTTTGCGTATGGAACGTTGGATTTTTCAAGTTTTAGTGCTGTTCTGCAAATGCTTAAAAGTTATTCGAATACTAAAATTGTTTCTAACCCAAGGGTCGTTGTATTGAATAACCAGACGGCGCATATTCAAGTCGGCGAACAGGTTCCGCTGCCAACGTTTGAAAGAAATGAAACGACCGGTGGGCTTGTGGTTTCGGGATTCAATTACCGGGATGTAGGCGTCGTGCTTAATGTAACGCCGCACATTAATTCAGCCGAAGAAATCTTGGTCGATTTGAAGCCAGAGGTGAGCTCTATGGGGCCCCTTCTTACTTTTACAGCAGATCTGTCAGCGCCCCGCTTTAATATAACACAGGCGCAAACCCAGGTGCTGATCCAGAGCGGGCAAACGATCGCGATCGGCGGGTTAATGACCGACAACAACGCTTTAAATGAAGATAAAGTACCGTATCTTGCAGATATCCCGCTTGTCGGGAAATTATTCCGCTCCAAACGCCAAACGGCGGGTTCGGGAAATGCAAAAATTGAAACGCTTTTTTTCGTAACAGTTACTATGGTGGATTCTAAAGGCCAACCATCAGGCGAAAAAGTTGCAGCTAAAAAAGACAGAAACAAAACGGAAAAGGCAGGAACGGCGGTAAAATCCCAAGCGGATAATTCGCCGGTATCCGAGCCGGCAGAAGCGCCATCGTCCGAAACTAAATCTGAGGCAAAAACCTAGGATGAAACGGAACATGGCTCTCCTTCGAATTTTTCGTGCGACATAGATTGTTTTTCTGTCTTTCGCAGGTCTGATTTAAATTTGGGCCGGCGATCTTCTTAGAACTTTCAGCCTTCTCGCCTTTGTGAATCCGCCTCAATCGACAGGACATCCTGTCACCATATTTGATAGAGGAAAGGACATCGTATGCAACGCGAAATTTTGATCACTCAAGACGCTAATGAAAAACAAGTCGCGATCCTGGAAGACGGTCGCTTAGAAGAGTTCTATATCGAACGGGGCGAGAGCAAAAAACTCTTCGGTAATATTTATGAAGGTATTGTTAAGACGGTAATCCCCGGGATTGATGCCGCGTTTGTGGATATCGGAACGGGGAAAGACGGTTTTTTGTATGTTGGCGATGCGCTTCGGTCTCCTTTCGACCTTGATGCCGAATATGATGAATCGGAACAAAACGGACATGAAAAGCGCCACGCCAAGCATCAGCGCATCGAGGAAGTTCTTAAATCCGGTCAGAAGGTTATTGTCCAAGTGGTCAAGGAACCGATCGGGAACAAAGGTCCAAGACTGACGACGCAGTTTTCGATCCCGGCACGTTATTTGGTCATGATGCCCGGCGAAGAGAAGATCGGCGTTTCTCGGCGCATTGAGAACCGCGGAGAGCGGGAACGCATCCGGAAGATCTTGAAGAATCTGGAGATTCCCAAAGGAGTCGGATTTATTGTCCGCACCAATGCTGAAGGAAAAAGCGAGAAAGAATTTACACGGGACATCCGTTATTTGATCCGGCTTTGGAAAAAGATCCATGCCATGATCTCCCAGAAAAAACCGCCGGTCATGATCCATCAGGAATTAGGGTTGGTAGAGCGTGTGATCCGTGACTACGTGACTGAAGAGACCACGAAAATATCGGTCGATCATCCTGATCTCTTCCAAAAGCTCAAGCGTTTCTTGGCGGTCTATATGCCGGGGCAGAAGATCCATATTGATTTTACGAAAGAAAAAGGGAGCCTTTTTGAACGGCACAATATCGATAAGGAGATCGAAAGAACCTTCCAGAAGAATGTCTATTTGAAGTCCGGAGGATATATTGCTATTGAGCAGACCGAAGGGTTGGTGGCCATTGATGTGAATACCGGGAAGTTCACCGGACACCGCAATCTTGAGGAAACGGTCTATCGGAACAATATGGAAGCAGCGCTTGAGATCGCGCGGCAATTGAGGCTGCGAGATGCCGGCGGGATCATCATTATCGATTTCATCGATATGGAAGTTGCCGAGCATCGCCGGAGTCTATTCCGCGCTTTTAAGGAAGCGGTCAGTAAGGACCGAGCAAAAACGCATATCCTTCAGATGTCTGAGCTGGGGCTTGTGGAGATGACGCGCCAGCGGATGCGTCCTTCTTTGGAAAGTGCGGTGTATGATACCTGCCCGTACTGTGAGGGAAAAGGGATGGTCAAATCCAATGCGACCATGGCCATTCAGGCTATCCGCGAACTGCGGCGCGCTCTTCGTGAAACTAAAGACCGCGTTGTCAATTGCTATGTGCATCCCGACGTTGCTGAACGCCTTCTCCATCAGGAAAAAAAGGCCCTTCATCACCTCGAAAAGACGACCGGAAGCCGTATCTCGATCTACTCGGAACCGAGCGCTCATCGGGAAGATGTGAACATCACTTTTATCAAATAGCGAAAATAGAACAGGCGAATCCAAAAAGAAAAGTCATCGCTCTTTAGGGACTGATTGACTATAATAAAAACATGGACACAGCCCTTGTGATCGTAAGCCTTGCTGTTTTTCTAGTTTTATTTTTTGCCGGAACCCTTTGGCTTGTTAAGCGTTATGGGGCAAGGACTGATGACACGAGGGTTTCCCAACCGTGGCTTCAACTGCAGCAGGAATTCCATAATCTTCATGCCACGCTGCAAGAGCAGATTTCCGGTCTTTCCCGGCAAATGCATGAACAAATGAAGCAAAATGCCCATTTTCTCCAGGAGAATCAAGTCCACTACCGTCAGGTCATGGGGGATGTTCAGCACCGCCTGGGTGTTTTGCAGCAGGCGACCCAGTCGATGATGGAGATCGGGAAGGATATTTCCTCTCTTCAGGATATTTTAAAAGCCCCAAAACTACGTGGTGGAATGGGAGAACTCCTGCTGGCCGAACTTCTTCGCCAGATCCTTCCTGAAGACCATTTTGCCCTTCAATATCGGTTCCGCTCCGGAACCCAAGTGGATGCGATCATCCGGTTGGGAGAAGGAATCATCTCAGTGGATGCGAAATTCCCGCTTGAGAATTTCAAACGCATCCTCGAAGCTTCAGGTGATGATGCGCAAAAAGAAGCGCGCAAAGGATTCCTCAAGGACGTTAAAAAACATGTGGAGGATATCAGTTCTAAATATATTCTTCCCGAGGAAGGGACTTTTGAATTTGCGCTGATGTATATCCCATCGGAAAGTGTTTATTACGAGACCATTATTAAAGAGGAACCTCAAACAGAAAGCCTCTCCGAATATGCGATGAAAAAAAAGGTGATCCCTGTTTCCCCGAATAGTTTTTATGCGTATCTTCAAGCTATCGTTCGAGGATTAAAAGGGTTAAGGATCGAACGTTCGGCCCAGATCATTCTGGAGAGTTTGGGGCAGCTAGAAGTAGATTTTGAACAATGCTTGACCGATTTTGAAAAAGTTGGCGCCCATCTTTCTCACGCTCGATCTGCCTATGAAAAGACCCAACAGCGCTTTAGCAAATTACAGCATAAATTGGGTGCGATGGGACAACAGGACCGGGCGGTCTCATCAGCGTCCGCGAAGG
>CAYQTU010000022.1:0-16203 GCA_964420575.1 uncultured bacterium | reverse complement strand
AAAAGCCCATGGATCTTTTTACTTTTTGATAATCTTCGCTCAGACTTTTCGGTAAATATTGAGTCCCGATCGCCTCAGTAACCTCGTCTTTTTCTTTGGCCTCACTGGCATATTCCCTGCCAACGATACCTTGTAGATCCGGCATTTCATAGACCAGACGGGTCACAAGATCAATCTTCGAAAGAGCCGCCACCCGAGCAAGATCCCCAGAGAGCTGTTTTTGTCCTATAGCCTCCGCAAATTCTGAAGCCATCTTCTCAAGCCGATGGGTTTTATCAAGCATAGAACCGAGTTTTCCAAGGTAAACCAATTGCGCAAGCACCGGCTTCTTTTTTTCCAGAGGCTCTTGTGTGTCGATCTCATAAAAATAGCGGGCATCTTTAAGGCGGGAATCCAGGACGTTCTCATAATCCGCTTGGATCTTGGAAAGACCGTTTCGTTTGCCATTCATGACCGCAATAAAGTGGTTCTTAAGACGGGCACTTCCATCATAGCAAGCAAAAACCTTTTGATTTTTCTTCATGCAACTCGCAAGCACTTCTGCCGGAAGCTCAAGATATTCTTGAGAGAAGGTGCCTTTAAGGAAATAAGGCTCTTCGACTAAATGCGCATTCATATGAACAAGCTCTTCGTCGATCTGTCTTTGGGCATATCGGGTTTTCAGCGTATTCCGGATTATGGCTTCACGCATCCCAAGCGGCAAAAAAACATGCCGACGTTTGAGCGCCGCAAGATAAAGTTTCCAATCCGCTTTAGGCACTGTAAACCCTTGAGGAGCAAGGAACCGGTGACCAAAGCTTCTGTTCCCCGACTTTACATCCGCCAAAGCTGTAGGGATCTTCTTTTGATCCAGAAGGACGATCAACCAGCGGATCGGACGAGGAAAACGGAATCCTGTAGCTTCCCACCGCATAAATTTTGGAAAGGAAAGAGAAGTTAAGACCTGCCTTAGGAATTCGGGTAAAAGCGCCGAGACCAGCTTCCCTTTTTCTTTTTTCTTCAGAAAAATAAACTTTCCTTTCGGGGTCTCCCGGACCTCGATTTCTTTTTCTGTCGCTTGTTTACTTTTTAAAAACCCCAAAAGGACCTGCGTAGGCTTCCCCTGAGGATCGTAACATTTTTCGCAGGAAGGTCCCGAGATTTCAAGCTCGCGGCTTTGCTGCACAGACGCGATCCCCTGGACAAATAAAGCCACGCGCCGCGGAGTTGCTTCAACAATCACATCGTTAAAAGCAATCCGTTCTTCAACGAGCTTTTGACGGACTTTTTGTGCTAATTCGTCATAAATAACATCAAGGGCCCCAAGAGGCAATTCTTCGGTCCCGACTTCAACAAGCAGATTAGGCATAGATCATTTCTTTTTTTTAATCAGCGGGAAACCCTGTGCCTTTCGGCTTTCAAGATACCCTTCGGCACAGCGTCTCGCCAGAGCCCGGACCCGCGCAACATAACGCGGCCGTTCATTAACGCTCACAGCCCCGCGCGCATCCAGCAAATTAAAGATATGGGAGGTCTTCAAACAACAGTCATAAGCCGGCAAGACCATCCCTTCGGTTAAAAGACGCTCGGCTTGTTTTTCATAATCTTCAAAATGTCGACGGTAGATTTCGGGGTCTGAACCTTCAAAGTTGAACTTCGAAAATTCCCGCTCCCCTTGCAAATGCACATCTCCATAGGTTACTTGGTCATTCCATTGGATATCAAAGAGAGATTCTTTTTTCTGCAAAAACATGGCAATTCGTTCAAGCCCGTAGGTAATCTCGCAAGAGACCACATCCAGATCGATGGATCCGCATTGTTGGAAATACGTGAATTGAGTAATTTCAAGGCTGTCGAGCCAAACCTCCCAACCCAGCCCCCACGCTCCAAGCGTCGGGGATTCCCAGTCATCTTCCACAAAACGGATATCATGAGAAAGCGGATCGATCCCGACCGCACGGAGACTGTTGAGATAGAGCTCTTGAACATTTTCCGGTGAAGGTTTTAAGATCACTTGATATTGATAATAATGTTGCGTACGGTGCGGGTTCTCCCCATAACGACCGTCCGTAGGCCTCCGAGAGGGCTCCACATACGCCGCTTTCCAGGGTTCAGGCCCTAGTGCTCGCAAGAAAGTATGAGGAGAAAAGGTCCCGGCCCCGACTTCGAGATCATAAGGCTGCATGATAAGGCAACCTTGTTTGCTCCAGAACTCATTAAGTTTTTGTATTAACTCTTGAAATGTCAAATGCTTAGGCATTTTTCTTAGAAAAGGATCCTTTCGGCCCTTAAGAGATAAGTTCTAAAACTCTTTTGGGGGATAAAGTAGCGGCATTGTAACAAAAACAGAGGGGTGAATCAAGCAATGCGGAATAAACATCCTCTAGAGACAGGAATGACATTAAATTCTTATAAGAGGGTCCTAAAAAAGGCAAAGTTTTTTAAGTTCTTCCAAGATCTTCAGTGCCTCTTGGCGTTCAGGATCAGATGCCTCAGTCTGTATCATGGCAAACCACAATAATCTTCTCAGCAAGCACTGCGTTGAAAGAGAACGTTCCGCATCCATCCCTGCCCGTTCAATGGCCGCATAGAGAATGGATTTCACAGAATGGATCTTTCTTTCATCAAGATCTTTACGATCATCATGAAGCAGCCGGCTGATCTGTTCAGTGGCTTTGGAAAGACAGCGAATATAATTCTTTTTGGGGTTTACGGTTTCAAGAAAATTCATCCTCACTCCTTCCTAAAAAAGATGGTGCCCGCTCAAAACCGAAGCGGGCCCATCTCTCTTACGGGTCTCAAGTCCTAAAATTAAACCGTGACTTGATCCTTGATGCGTTGGAGTTTGGATCCGCCCATTCCCCGAACTTGGGCAAGATCATCGATGCTTTTAAAAGCACCGTTCTTATCCCGATATTCGAGAATACGCTGAGCCATGACCGGACCGATCCCCCGGACCGCCACAAGCTCTTCAGCGGTTGCTTTGTTCACATTCACAGGCTGAATCAACGGGGACTGCAGGGATGAATCAGCCTTGGGTTGTGCAAAAACCTTTACCGGAAAACCGATCGAAAGGCCTCCGAACAGAAAAACCGCTAGCACGGCCACTCCAAATGTTGTTTTAACTGCTTTACTTTGAAACATTGAAACACCTCCTTTTTGACGTTAAGGATAAGCTAACATTAATATGATTATTTGTCAATATTTAATTTCATTAAAATCATACTTTTTTTATTCATTTCCGTCATATTCTTCTTGACGGATAGGCCACTCCCAGTAGGATATAGACACTATGCTTAAAAACCTAGGTCAACGGATAAGACAACTGCGTAAAGAAAAAGGGCTCACTTTAGTTGAGATCGCCAAAAAGACCGGCGTTGCCCAAGCAACCCTTTCGAGGATTGAAACGGGGACCATGATCGGGACAGTTGAATGTCACGAGAAGGTGGCAGAAACCCTCGGGGTCGGACTCGCCGAACTTTATTCAGGAATTGACCGCCGCTACGATCAGGTGTCCCACCTTTCCCAGAAAGAACCTCGGAAAGTCACCCATCACGGGAAAGAGGTCCATGTCGAACTTCTTACGCAAGAGAGTTCCAAAAAAAAGATCACCCCACTTTTGATCACCTTGCAGGGCAATGGGAAGACCGAACGTGAAGCCCATGAGCGCGGAGTAGAAAAATTCCTCTGGGTATTGGACGGACATTTAAAAGTTAAATTAGATCAAGAAGAATTCTTGATCAAAAACCAAGAAAGTCTTTATTTTGACGCTTCCCTGCCTCATCAATATTTCAATGAAGGCCAAAAGCCCGTCCGAATATTCGTAGCTGTTTCTCCTTCAAAGATCTAACTCAGGGAATCCCGCTTTAAACCGTTTTAACTTCTTCAGAAATCCACTTTAAGTAGCGCGCATTTCCTTTTTTAATGGGCAGGAGGATCAATTCAGGGACTTGATAAGGATGGTGCTTGTGGAAAATCTTTTCAATGGCTGCAAAAGCGTTGCTTTTTGTTTTTATAAACATCAAGACTTCTTTAGATTTTTCTTTCTTCCCTTTCCATCGATAATGGGATTCTAAACCTGGAAGAATAGAAACACAGGCCGCCAAACGTTTAAAAAGCAAAAGGCCCGCTATTTTGCGGGCCTTTTTGATGTCTGGAACTGTAGAAAAGATACAGCAGTATTTCCCCAACTTACGCGTTACCTTCGATTCAGCGATGCCAAATAACCGCTTTCCGGAGTTCCCAAGGTCACATGCCCTTCACGAGCTAACCACCCCAAACTCATCAGCACAAGTTCTCGGGGGCGTTTAATTCCTTTTGCAAGTTCATCGACAGTCGCTTTATTCTTTTCATCCAGGTAATGCCAAATCTCACCTGCTACAATACCAATCTCCATGATCATGGGGGGTTTCTCCTCTGGGTTACGCTAACTCTTTTATAAAAACAGACAACATACTATAACAAATAAATGCTTTTTTCGAAAATGATTTTTTAACTAAAACACAAGATTCTTAAGGGTCCATTAAAAATCACCGGGATAAAACCTCCTTAAGAAAGGTCCCTGTATAGGAGATATCACATTTTGCAATCTCTTCAGGAGTCCCACAGGCTATGATCTGGCCGCCCGCCTTCCCCCCTTCAGGGCCAAGATCGATCACATAATCTGCCATCTTGACGATGTCCAGATTATGCTCGATCACAAGAACAGTATTGCCTTGTTCTCGAAGACGGAAAAGAGCTCCGAGCAAATGTTGGATGTCTGCAAAATGCAATCCCGTAGTCGGCTCATCTAAAAGATAAAGGGTTTTACCGGTCGCTTTCTTGCTTAATTCGGCTGCGAGCTTGATCCGTTGCGCCTCACCCCCTGAAAGGTTGGTCGAGGGTTGACCTAGTTTCAAATATCCTAATCCGATCTCTTGAAGAAGCTCTAAACGTTCCCGGATCATAGAAAATTTTGAAAAAAATTGTATCGCTTCATGGATCGAAAGATCCAAAACATCTGCAATATTTTTCCCTTGATAACGCACTTCAAGAGTGGGTTCATTATAGCGTTGGCCGCGACAATCTTCACAAAGAACATAAAGATCCGGCATAAAACTCATTTCCAGTTTTTCGTAACCTGCCCCGCGGCATTTTTCACAGCGACCACCTTTCAAATTAAAACTGAACCGAGAAGCCGAATAGCGTCTCAGTTTTGAAAGTTCCAGTGCGCTGTAGAGTTTACGGATCGAATTAAAAAGATCCGTATACGTTGCAGGATTGGAACGCGGCGTCCTTCCGATAGGACTTTGATCAATCTCGATCACTTTATCGATCTGTTCCGCTCCTTTTAATGACGCAAAAGTCCCGACATGATATTGCGTCTTCCAGATGCGGTTATGCAGCTCTTTGTAAAGGATGTCATGCACTAAAGTGCTTTTGCCGGAACCTGAAACTCCCGTCACACAGATCAGCAAGCCCAGGGGGATGGAAACGTCAATGTCTTTGAGGTTATGTTCACGGCAACCCTGAAGCAAAAGTCGCGGAGCGTTTTGATAATTCTTCCTTTTCTTTGGGATTTGGATCGAAAGCGATCCGGAAAGATATTTTAAAGTCAGGGATCTCGAATCGTCCTTGAGGTCTTTCCAGCTCCCTTCCGCAACAACCTCACCTCCCTGCCCCCCGGCTCCCGGGCCAAGATCGATCAGATGATCCGCTCGCCGGATCGTTTCTTCATCATGTTCCACCACGAGCACAGTATTTTTAAGATCCCGCAGTTTTTCCAGAGCATTAAGAAGTTTTTTATTATCACGAGGATGAAGCCCGATACTGGGCTCATCTAGAACATAAAGAACGCCTGTGAGACCGATCCCGATCTGAGCTGCCAAACGGATCCGCTGCAACTCTCCACCCGCCAAAGTGGCCACCGAACGGTCCAGAGTCAAATAACCCAGCCCGATATTCAGTAAGAATCCCAGCCGTTCCCGGATCTCTTTCAAGATCGGATCAGCAATGAGTTTTTGCGCATCACGGAATTCCAACGCGTTAAAAAAAGGCACGGCTTCTTCGACTGAACACGCTGTCACCTCCGCGATGTTCTTACCTTGGATCCGAATGCCAAGGCTTTCCCGGCGAAGCCTTCGGCCTGAACATTCCGAACAAGTCTCTTCGCGCAGGAACTTCCGGATCTTGCTTCGAATCTCCTCGGAGTTTGTTTCATGAAAAAGATGTTCCCATTCTTCCACAAGACCAGAGATATCACCGTCTCCAAGAAAAAAAGCCTCTTTAGCTTCTTCCGGCCAATCCTGATAAGGCCTATCCCATTCAAAATGGTACTTTTGGGTCAGATCGTGGAGAAGATCTTCAATGAAATATTTATTGAATGAGAAAAAAACGTCTTTGCTTAAAGCTTGCATCAGCGGTTTTTGAGGCTGAGGGATCACGCTCTTAGAAAAAATCTGGGAAAGTTTCCCTAAACCTTTACACCGCGGACAAGCCCCGTAAGGGCTATTGAACGAAAACATGTTGGGAGTAAGGTCCGGCAAGCTGATCTGGCAAACAGAGCAGTTCCTAGTCGTTGAAAAAAAGGAAAGTCGATCATTTTCCTCAAGAACTGCAACATGACCTTGAGCCAATTCTAACGTTGTATTCAAAGAGTTTTTTAGCCGCTTATCGTCTCCTCTAACGGTCAGGTCATCAATGAGGATCTCAATATCATGACGAACGGCCTTTTTCAGTTTAAGCTCAGGTTTTAAAAGCTGGATCTTGCCGTCAATACGCGCTCGATCGAAACCTTTTTTAAGAACATCGCGAAAAAGTTTCTGGAATTCCCCCTTACGGCCCCGGATCATGGGAGCGAAAAGCCGAACCTTTTGGTTTCGGAACCGATTCTCAAGTTCTTGGAGGATCTCTGCTCCTGTTTGACTCCGAAGCGGAAGACCGCAAGAAGGGCAATGGACCGTTCCCACCTTACAGAAAAGGAGCCTGAGATAATCATAAATCTCCGTAACTGTAGCCACGGTCGACCGGGGGTTATGCGCAATAGCCCGCTGTTCGATCGCAATGCTCGGAGAAAGTCCCGCTAAATAATCCACATCGGGTTTTTTGAGTTTATCTAAAAATTGGCGGGCATAAGACGAGAGGCTTTCCAGATAGCGGCGCTGTCCTTCTGCATAGATCGTATCAAAAGCTAATGAGGATTTTCCCGACCCCGAAAGTCCTGTGATCACAACCAGCTTATTTCTTGGGATTTTCAGAGAGATATTTTTAAGATTATGTTCGCGGGCGCCACGGATTTCAATGAATGCGGGCATGCCTTTGGGTCGGATCAGGTCCCAAGACGCAAAGTCGTAAACGCTTTGCGGAGGGTGGCCATCGCCGAGAGAATAGCCAAATAACTGGTTTTTGGATTATCCGGCGCGGGATAGTTTTCCGTTGTGGTACGGACCGTTCCAAAATCCCCTTCGATAAAAACTTCATGCCGATTCGTATTGGCTACCCGAGTGGCCCAAATCTCTACTTCTGTTTTTTGTGGACCGAACCCAGCGAGGCTCAGGATCGCGGCAACATTGATGTTTTGCGGAAAAAAACGACTAGCCTCCAAAGCAGAGCCGCGGAAGACCAATTTTTTTTCTTCTCCAGTTCTGAAAGAAGGGAATTTATGATTAAGAAAATAAGGGGCCCCTTTAAGCGCTTGCGGAGGTTTTGTAGTAACCAATCGGACACGACGGAGCCCGCCCACCTGGGCAGCTAAAAGCGCATCGACTCCGGCAATCGCTCCTGATGGACAATAAAGACGACCCGAAGTTTTAGCAATCAGATTCTTGAGTTTTGCAAAAGGAAACCTCAAAAGACCTCCTACGCTCATAATCAAAACATATTTATCGTTCTTAAGAGCCCATTCCGCAACCGAAGACGAAATACTGGGATGAGCCGCTTCGATCACAAAGTCACAACGTCGGATCACTTCCGGAATGGACATTAAAGGTAGTTTCCGCCCGATCTTCTGAAAAAGCTTGCCGGCTTGCTCCGGATTTTTATCGGCCACGGCAGTCAAAACCGCTCGAAAATTAAGCTTTCGATCTTTAATCAGAACTTTGGCTAAAGCTGTCCCGATCGCCCCGCACCCGATGATCCCGACCTTGAATTTTCTCATATTCAGACTTTATTTCTTTTTAACAATCTGGTTCTTGGCATTCACATAAACCACTTTGGGTTTATGCCTTTTGATCTCTTTTACGGAAAGTACCGCAAAACTGAGAATGATCACAATATCCCCGGGCTTGCCATGCTTAGCCGCCCCTCCATTCAAACAAATGACACCGGATCGCGGCACCCCTGGGATCGCATAGCTCTCGATCCGAGAGCCGTTATTCAGATTGGCAATGAGGACTTTTTCGAACGGAAGAATTCCGGCTTTTTTCATGAGCAGGCTGTCGATCGTGATACTGCCTTCATAATCGATACAGGCTTCCGTCACTTTAACACGATGGATCTTTCCATTTAAGATCTGGCGCAACATAATCTTTTTTGCTCCTTTAGAGAGATGATGAAGGGGTGATTATAACATTATCGATAAGTCTTGTCTTGCCCACAAAACAAGCCGCCGCAGCTACCATTTTCGATCGACAATTCTTTAGAGGCTCAAGGCTTTCAGGATCAACGATCTCTAAATACTGGACTCGATCCACTCCTGTTTTTAATTGGTGAAGGGCTTGCGCTTTTAAAGAGAAAAGGGATCCTTTCTTTTGTCGGATATTTTTCTTTAACCTCAATAGTACTTGAGAAAGAATCTGAGCTTTTTTCCGCTCTGCGGGAGACAAATACCTGTTCCGCGAACTCAGGGCTAAACCGTCCGGCTCTCGGATAGTCGGCATCACTCTGACCTTTACATTCATATTGAGATCACAGACCAAGCGGCGGATGACTAACGATTGCTGATAATCCTTGGCCCCAAGATAAAGCCGGCAGGGCCCAACAATATTCAAGAGTTTTGTTACCACAGTCGCAACCCCTTCAAAATGTCCTGGCCTGAATTTACCGCATAACTGCCGAGTAAGGAAAGATGCTTTTTTGAAGCCGACTTGCACTTTTGTTGTATATTTTTCTGGATACATCGCCTGCACTGAGGGGCAGAAAAGATAAGCTACAGAATATTTTTTTAAAAGCTTCTGATCCGCACTCAATGTGCGAGGGTATTTTTTAAAGTCTTCTTTCGGCCCAAATTGCGTCGGATTGACAAAAATGCTTACCACGGTGATTTCATTCTCACAGTTTGAAGCCCGAACCAACGAAAGATGCCCGGCATGAAGCGCCCCCATCGTAGGGACAAAACCGACCGTTCTTCCCCTAGCGCGTTCTTTTTCGAGGAGGGTCTGTAGCTGTTTTGGGTTTCGAATAATCTTTATCATAGTTCGTTACGAGAAATCTTTTTTATGCCCCAATCACCTTGATCTCTTTTACGATGATCTGCCAAGAGTTGACTCATGCTCCGACGAAGTTCGGGGTGGATCCATTCCGGGTCCAAGTCACAGAACGGCACCAAAACAAATGCTCGCTCATGAAGATGCATGTGAGGGATGATCAGCCCTTCCTGTTTGAGGACCTGCTCTCCATAAAAAAGGATATCGAGGTCTAATGTACGGGGACGCTTTAAAGATTTTTCTACGCGTCCCGATTTTCTTTCGATCCGGTTCAATTCCGCTAAAAGTCTTTCGGGCGAAAGATCCGTTTCAAAACACCAGACTTCATTCCAATAATACTCATGCCCTTGAACGCCTACCGGCAGTGTTTTATAGCAATCAGATTTTTTAAAAGCGCAAATGTCCTTCAGCCGTAACAATTCTGCTTCAGCTAATTCAAAATGCCGCTTCCGGTCTCCAAGGTTTGAACCGACACCTATGAAAACAATAGGCATGATCTCCTGACTCGATATGGGATGATAGGTTAAAAATTCAGGAAGAATGCTTGTGGTTTTTTTTGATCCTGTCGAGCGCTTCCATAAGCCGGGACTCAGCTACCGTAAGAGAAATGCGAAAATAGCCTTCCCCATTCGGTCCAAAACCATTCCCCGGAGTCACAACGATATTCATTTCTTCCAAGAATTTTAAGGCAAGTTCTGAGGAAGTATATCCCGCGGGGACAGGGATCCAACAATAAAAAGTCGCCTTAGGAGCTTCGATCGTCCATCCCAACCGGTTGAGCCCATCCACAATCAAATCGCGTCGTTCTTGATAAATCTTGAGGTTTGCCTGAAGCGCTTTCTCGCCTTCCTGGAGAGCTTTAATCCCGGCGATTTGGATGGCTTGAAAAATGCCTGAATCTAAATTGGATTTCACTTTAGCTAAAAGAGCAAGCGCTTGAGCATTGCCCACGGCGAACCCGATACGCCATCCTGTCATATTGAATGTCTTAGAAAGCGAATGAAGCTCGACTGCAATATCTTTGGCCCCTTCAACTTCAAGAATGCTCGGGGCTTTGAAACCGTCATAGGTCATTTCCGAATAAGCAGCATCATGGGCGATCAGGAGCTGGTGTTGACGCGCGAACGCCACGGCCTCTTGAAAAAATGATTTTGTTACGACCTGAGAAGTCGGATTGTTAGGATAATTCAAGAACATCAGCTTTGCATTTCGCAGAACCTCCTGAGGGATCTTTGAAAAATCAGGCAAGTAACTGTTCTCTTCAAGAAGCGGCATCAGATGCGGGATCCCCCCGGCGAATAACGTCCCTGAACGGTACACCGGATAGCCGGGGTCCGGGATAAGACAAACCCGGCCTGGATCCAATACCGCCAAAGGCAAATGCCCAATCCCTTCTTTAGAACCGATAAGGGGAAGAATTTCTTTGTCCGGGTCTAATTTAACTCCATAACGTTTATGGAACCAATCACGGATCGCGGTTCGAAATTCCGGCATGCCTTGGTCCAAGGCATAGCGGTGGTTACGCGGATTTCTGGCCGCTGCAGTCAAGGCATCCACGATAAAATCCGGGGTCGGAAGATCGGGATCCCCTACGCCGAGATCGATCACATCTTTGCCTTTAGCGATCAATTCACGTTTTTTGCGGTCAATCTCTGCAAAAAGATAGGGAGGTAATTTTTGTAAACGTTCGGTCGGTTCAAATATAATCGGCTTTGTCATCATCCTTCGGGATCCTTTGAGTTTCTAAGCCAGAGGTTAGAGAAATTCCTTAAGGAGGGGCATTATAACAGACTTCATTTTTTTTGGAAATAAGGATTCAGGATACGGTAAAAAATGACGGTTTAACTCGGAAACCGGAATTGCGGATCAAGCAAGTGGAGCTCAAAAGCTTTAAAACAAACCTCCTCATGCACAAGAGAAATCGGCGCTTTCAGGTACAAGGAATAAACATCGAGAAATTCGTCGAGCTTGTCTTGAAAGAAATGGTTTGCGGCTTGGTTTTCCATAAGAGTCAGAACCCTATAGGCCCGAGGATTCTTGAACGGAGCTCTCTGTATTTGGCAGTGTTTCGTGGAACGCTTTTTCGGCATCAAAGATGAATTTGGGGTCCACGTCCTTCAATTCCCGGGCAAGTTGAAGGATCTTTGGTTTCAGGTCTGGGTTTCGGGTCATCATCCACTCGTGATAGATTTCCAAAAAGCGATCCATTTTCACGGGATGAAGTGATTGTTTTTCATATTGGTTCACTTGCGCCAGAAATTGCTGAAAAATCTGATCGCGGAAACAATTCACAAATTTGAAATATTCCGGTTTTACCGCCACCAAAACCTGCTGATAGAAGTCGAAATGACGGGAGATCTTTTCCAGAACTTCTCCCACTCCCGTTTTTTTATGATAAATGTTCCGGTGGCATTTGGAGGCATGATCATAATAAACCGTGGCCATTTTCCGTTCTTCATTCGCCCCCTTCTGTAAATAGATCTGCCGTGCTCTTTGAGCCTCATCGCCAAGGATCGTAGACTGCACCAAAAGATGGTCGGCATTGACCTTATAAATGAAATAACAAAGCATCGGGTCTTGAGCCTGTCGTGCCCAAAAAAGCACATCTTTGGGTTCCGGAGACAGAAATGGATCCGCCATCTCATGATATTCCGGAAGAGATACTGCAAACAGCAAATGAGCCAGATAAACGTTCACATCTTCATCAAAACATTGTCCGCGCGATAAACCGGGTACATGGTCGCGCGCCTTAAGAATAGCCTCTAAAAAGAAATGGATTGCAGACTCCCTTTCTTCGTTCGAGAGGCTGAAAAATAAATATGAATTTTTGGTGTGGTTATCGTTCATTTTTATTCTCTTTTTATAGCAATTTTATCTTTTTTAATCTTATTTTATAATTTTTATCACTAAATTAAACTTAGCATGCTAATTAATAAAAGTCAAATCTAAGATATAGCAATACTACAAATTATTGTAAATAAAGGGGTTATAAAAATTTTGATGCTATTTTTTAGGCCAGAACAAGCTTGAGGGAATCAATAAACTTTTTGGAGTTAAGTGGCTTATTGATGTGGTAATTGAAAAATTGGGTTATCAGCATATGGATCTGACTTTCAGCAGGAGCCGTCAGAGGGTGGTTAAGCCCTTCTGAGATATCGCGTGTACTATAAAGCCGCAGCCCCGAAAGGGCTCCGGCATCAACCGGAAATGCAGCCTGGTCTTGGATCCGGCATCTTTCACACAGTAACGCCCCTTGGCGGATCGAAAAATATCCAGATTCTAGAGACTTTACACCGCAGTGAAGACAATTCTCCAAATACGGGATCCAACCCATTTCTCTCAACAATTTAGTCTCAAAAATAGAACTTAGACGACTCGGGGGCATGACCGGCAAATAGTGAAAGCAAGTTTTTAATAGCTCAAAGATGGCCGGGTGAGGGTCGTGGATCTCGGTCAATGTGTCTACAAGCTCACAAAAATAGCTTGCATACGCAATCGTATCCAGACGATTTCGGATAGCGTCATGACTTTCAATTATCGCCGCATCTGAGATCAGATGAAGATCCGATCTTTTCTTTTCATAAAAGACGATCTCCGTATGGGTAAAAAGTTCAAAATGAGCACCCCGCCGCTCCCCTTCTTTATGGACTCCTTTGGCAACGGCACGAATTTTTCCGTGTAGTGGAGTAAAAAAGGTCACGATCAGTGAACTAGAACGAAAAGGCGCTGTTTTGATGATGATCGCATCGGTCTTATGAATGCTCATCGGCGTTTCCGAGTCAAGGTGCGGATTCGGTTTAAAATATTCCGCTGTCTTCGATGCATTTTTTCAAAACCTCCTTGAGTCCGGTCTTCATAACCCAAGAGATGCAGAATCCCATGACAAAGGCAATAGCAGAGCTCCTCGTCGAAGGAATTCCCATATTGAGCAGCTTGTACCTTGATCACTGGCAAACAAAGGACGATATCTCCTAAAAACGGCGGTTTTTTCACTTTAGCAGTTTTGCCTTTTGCGGTTTTTTCGATCTGACTAAAAGCAAGGACATCCGTAGGCCGATCCTGTTTCAAGTGAAGCCGATTCAAAGTTCGCATACGCCGTGAAGCGACTAACAGGATGCTGACCTTATCCGCAGAATGACCTATTTGATGCAAGATCCTGTGCGTTACTTGTTTGAGGCGTTTTTCCGAGACTTTGGGATTGCAACATTTCTTTTGGATCCAGATGCCCTCATCCACAAAGCTCATGGTAGACTTTTCCGTTAAGGCTGGATACGGAATTTAAAGAATTGGTTCTTTTGAAAAAGATCCGGTGCGTTCGGAGATTTTTCTGTCGCGGGGTATTGCATACGGGTATGAAAGATCGCGGCCAAATTCCTGACAAAATTGCTTTGGATCTGATAAAGATCCCGCAGGGTCAATTCGCATTCTTCCAATTGCCCGTCAATAAATTTATCATTGATGATCTTCCGAACCAACTGCTGGATAGCCTCCGGAGAAGGATCTTTAAGCGAACGTGAAGCCGCCTCCACCGAATCGGCTAAAAGCATTACCGCCGTTTCTTTGCTCTGAGGTTTAGGCCCGGCATAACGGTAATCATCCGCGCGAACCGGTTCCGATGGCTTCGCATGGTCTAAAGCTTTTTTATAAAAATAGTAGATCACCCCGGTCCCTTGGTGCTCCATGATGAAATCAATAATCGCTTTTTTTAGTTTATAATTTTTGGCTAATTTGATCCCTCGGGTCACGTGATCGGCAATGATCTTATAGCTGTCTTGGGGAGAAAGAGTCTCATGCTTGTTTGTATCCAGATAATTCTGATTCTCAGAAAAGAACTCCGGCTGCTCGATCTTTCCGATGTCATGAAAATAACACCCGACCCGGGCCAGCAGAGCATTAGCACCGATCTTTTCGCAAGCGCTTTCTGTCAGAGCGCTCACGATCAAGCTGTGATGGTAAGTTCCCGGCGCCTGGACCATCATTTTTTTCATTAGCGGATGATTCAAGTCTGAGAGCTCGAGCAGCGTAATATCGGTCACCATATCAAAAATCGTTTCTAAGAGCGGCAATAGCAGGAATGCGATAATCGCAGTAAAAAAGGCGTTCATAAACCCGAGTGAAGCCACATCAAGCGCATCTTTCCAAGCAACATTCTGGGTCATTTGAAATCCAAGGATCGTTAAAAAATATGCGCTCCCCATTCCGACACCGGCTCTTAAAAAATGTGAACGCTTGCGGACCCGGACAGCCAGCAACGTTGCCGTAATAGAAGCTAAAAGCGTTGCAAGCATCATATCCCCGTGATATCCGGACAATGAACCGCTTAACACGGTCATCATCAAACCGCTCCAAAGACCGACCCGGCTGTTTAAAAGTAAGGTAAGAAGGAATGGGGCTATGGCAGTCGGCATTAAATAAACGGAGGATCCGGGCCAAAGCACAGCAGCTTTAGACAAAAAAACAGCCAAAATCATCACCGTATGGAACAGCAACAATCGGGAGAACGAGGTCCATATCTTAGTTTCGCAAATTAAAAAATAGAAAAAAGATAGAAGATAAACGATAAAAATAAGCAACGCTCCGCCCAAGAACTGGACTTGCCTTTTTTGCGTGATCAGTTTTTTATGGATCTGGTCCAGCTTATTCTTAATTTCTTCCGTGACCAAAGTCCCCCGCTGGACCACGAGCTCATTTTTCTTGATCTTGATCTCGACAGGAGAAACCGCGGAAAGGATCTTCTTTTTTAGACTTTGAACACGTTCTTCATCCAGCACCAGATTGGGAGACAGTGCTTGCTGGAGGATCTGCAGGCTGATACTCCTGAGCTTCTTTTGCTTTCTACCCAAAGAGCCCATGCTCTGCGCAGCGTCCTGAAAAGCGCTTTCAGGCGTCCAAACAGCGCTCACCTCAAAAGCTTGTTCCTGAGGGCTTCCTTCAGCGGCGATAAAAATCTTCCGGACACCCTCTAGAAGTAATTCTGAATACGCTTTAGAACTAATGACCCCGGAAGACAAATAACGCGACGAAACGGCCAAGACTTGCTCTTTTACATTATCAAGCTGCTTCTCAGACAAAAGTTCTTTTAAAGAACTTTGAGGAAGCTTAAAAGGCAGGGATTCCCATTCTTGAGCCCGCTCATCATAACGATTTTTTTGACCTTGAGTAAGGGCATTAAAAAACTGCTCAATACGCTCATGGATCTGAGCGTTCAAACCAGGATCGACCCGGTAGATCAGAGGAAGAGTTTTTGTTTTTTCACGGCGAAGAGCTTCCGTCTTTTTTTCATCTGTAAATGATAGAGCGACCGGTGAAAAATAGGAACGTAGGGCTGGTTCTTCTAAAATAAACTCTTCTTTGTGAGGATCATTAAGGTCCTGGCCAAAAAAAACAAGTGCGCAGACGATTATCGCAGCTAAAGTAAAAAGGCTTGCCGGAATGAAATAAAAAGATGCGGTCCTGGAAAGAACGGATTCAGACTGAGGCTTCGGACTTTTTTCGCTCATGCTTTTCATAGGCTTTGATGATCTGTTGGACAAGCGGATGCCGGACCACATCGGTATCATTGAGATAAATGAATTGGATATCCGGGATATCCGCCAAGATCCCGCGGATTTCAACAAGTCCTGATTTTTTCCCGGCTGGAAGATCGATTTGGGTAATATCCCCCGTAATGACCACTTTAGAGGTCTGTCCCAAACGGGTTAAGAACATTTTCATTTGGCTATGCGTACAGTTCTGGGCTTCATCCAAAATAACAAAGGAATCGTTCAGCGTCCGGCCGCGCATAAAGGCAATCGGAGCGATCTCAATCACTCCGCGCTCTAAA
>CAYQTU010000021.1:8293-16332 GCA_964420575.1 uncultured bacterium | reverse complement strand
CGGTCCCCGAATGTCTTGCGGGCGGTTGACCAGACCAAGAAAAAAGGGATTTTGGCGGTAGGGTTCACCGGAAAAGATGGCGGTGATTTATCGCGATCCGCAGACCTTTGCTTTATTGCAAAATCAAATAAGACCGCCCATATTCAAGAAATGCATATCCTGGCCCTCCATGCGATTTCTGAGGTCGTGGAGAAAGTCCTTTTCGGGTGAATGTGAATGCTGCCCAAGATCCTTAATCGGAACTCTTTAAAAAAAACAGTTGCACGGCTCAAAGCCCAAAAAAAGAAGATCGTTTTCACGAATGGGACTTTTGACATCCTTCATTTGGGTCATGTGACTTATCTTCAAAAAGCTAAAAATCTCGGAGATGTCCTGATCGTTGGGGTTAATACTGATGCCTCGGTGAAATCTTATAAAGATCCGAACCGTCCTGTAAATCCTGAGCTGGATCGGATCAAAGTTTTGACAGCCCTTGCTTGCGTGGATCATGCCATTCTCTTTAGTGAACCGACTCCCTTAAAACTTATCCTTACGATCAGGCCGGATGTTCTGGCGAAGGGTGCCGACTGGGCCGTCAAAGATATCGTAGGCGCTAAGGAAGTTCTTTCATGGGGCGGAAAAGTAAAACGCATTCCATTCGTTAAGGGGCGTTCGTCTACCCGCGTTATTAAGATTCTCAAGCTGGCCTGATTGAAATGAGCTGGAAAGAAAAAGCCCTGAACAATTTTAGGCTTTATGCCGTTACCCATCTTACCGATGAAACCCCGGAAATTATTCCGAAAATCGAAATGGCCTATCGCGGGGGGGCGGATATCGTGCAGCTCCGTTCAAAAAATTTAACGGATCATTCATTGATTCGGTTGGGGCTGAAGATTCGGCAGATCGCGACAAAAAGGCATAAACTGTATATCGTGAATGACCGATTAGATGTTGCTTTGGCAACATGTGCAGATGGTGTTCACCTCGGGCAAGAGGACCTACCGATCGATCAGGCACATCGGATTCTTCGGCGGATCGGAAGAAAGCCGTTTTGGATCGGGAAATCAACCCATAGTTTAGCGCAAGCTGTCAGGGCTGAAAAAGAGGGAGCGGATTATATCGGCGTAGGTCCTGTGTTTTGCACACCGACGAAACCCGAGGCTCATGCTTTTGGTTTAAGACTTGTGAGGCAGGTCAAAAGTAAGATCAAGATCCCTTGGGTCCCTATTGGAGGGATCGATCTTTCGAATATTGATGCTGTGGTCAAGGCCGGCGCAACGCGGGTTGCTGTTGTGCGCGCCATTTTTGAAGCGAGGAACCCAGAACAAGCGGCTCATGTGTTGCGGAGCCATCTCAGAGGATAAAAAATCATGTCAAGACCTCCTTATCTAGTAGTGATCGGAACCGTGGCCATTGATGAGCTGTCGACCCCGTTCGGAGCGCAGAAAACAGTGTTCGGCGGATCGGCTTCTTATTTCTCCTATGCGGCTAGTTTTTTTACCAAAGTGGGGATCGTGGCAGTTGTGGGGCAGGATTTTCCGGATGAATATCGGAAAGTCCTCGAAGAAAAAGGGATTGATCTAAGCCACCTTAAGACCCTTCCGGGGAAGACGTTTCATTGGAAAGGGAAGTATGAAGCCGATATGAATTCTGCGATCACGCTTCAGACGGATCTTAATGTGCTTTTGGATTTCAAGCCGGACATCCAATATGCGCAAATGCCCGAATTTGTTTTTTTAGCCAATGTGGATCCGGACCTTCAGCTTTCCGTTCTGGATCAGGTTCAGGGTTCAAAACTTAAATTTGTAGCGTGTGATACGATGAATTTTTGGATCCAAAATAAACGGACACAAGTTCAGAAGGTGTTGAGCCGTGTTCATGCGGTATTTATGAACGACGGAGAAGCTCGCCAGCTGACCGGGGAAGTCAATTTGATCAAAGCGGCTCAGCAGATCCACAACATGGGGCCGGAATATGTGATCGTTAAAAAAGGGGAGCACGGGGCATTGCTTTACAGCCATGAGGGGGTTTTTATCTATCCGGCTTATCCGTTAGAGACCGTTTATGATCCCACGGGGGCTGGGGATAGCTTTGCGGGCGGGGTCATGGGATATCTTGCGGCTGCGCGAAAAGTGAATTTGAAGACCGTAAAAACGGCGATTGCTTACGGGACTATCGTTGCTTCGTTTACGGTTGAAAAATTCGGTTTAGAGCGGCTCCGCGAGGTCAAGAGAGAACACTTTGATAAACGGCTGGAAGTTTTGAAAAAAATCTGTAAAATTTAAGTCGTTCAAGCGGGATTAGCATAGTGGTAATGTCCCAGCTTCCCAAGCTGGTCAGACGGGTTCGATTCCCGTATCCCGCTTTGTTTTTATAAATAGTAGATGATTTTGCGGCCCGCTTTTAAGGCGGGCCGATTTTATATTTATGGTTAAAAAACAACATAAAATCCTCAGAAAAAAAACGATTTATTCAAAAGGCCCCATCTGTCTGGTCAGCTGTGATTTCGAGATGCCGGATGGCCGAATTTTATCGCGTCAGATCTTGGAGCATCCGGGTTGTGTCGTGATCATTCCCAAGACCGCATCCGGACGCTTTATTCTGGTCCGTCAATATCGATTTCCCCTTCGGGAGCATCTTTGGGAATTCCCGGCCGGCGGTCGGGAAGAAGGAGAGTCCTTTGCGATCGCGGCCAAGCGCGAACTGATGGAAGAAATCGGAATGAGACCCGGAAAGCTTCAGAAGGTGCTTGAATTTTTTCCGACGCCAGGAGTTTCGGCCGAAAAGATGCATGTTTTTTTAGCTTCAAAGCTCCATGAGGCATTTGCCCCGAAGGATGATGATGAAGAATTCGAGGTCCGGGAATTCAGTTTGACGGAAATAGGGAAGATGATCCGGAAGAAAGAGATCGTGGACGGTAAGACGTTAGTTGGTTTTTTCTATTTAAAAAATCGAAAGAATCGGTAGAATACTTTATCCCCCACTTTTGGAGAAGATTTCCCCCTGACGCCAGAAGGCGAAAAACGTATAAAATAAGAGTAGCGGACTGTAATCGGAGCGGTTCATGCAAGAAAAACATAGTTTGTACGATCCCTTTTATGAGCATGACGCCTGCGGCGTAGGATTCGTCGTGAGGATTGATGGGACACGTGCCCATCAGATTGTTCGGGATGGAGTGCAGATTCTCTGTAATCTGGTCCATCGGGGGGCCGTTGGCGGCGACTTAAAAACAGGCGACGGTGCCGGGATGATCGTTCAGATCCCGCATAAATTCTTTTCAAAATCGCTCAATTTCAAACTTCCGGAAGAAGGAAAATATGGCGCCGGGATGTTGTTTTTACCGCAGAAAGAAAAAGAGTCTGACCGCGCCCGTAAAATGATTTCCGAGCAAGCCTCCCGCGAGGGGGCTCGGATCCTCGGCTGGCGGCAGGTCCCGACCCATCCGGACTGTCTTGGCAATATGGCTCGTGAAGCGATGCCTTCGATCTGGCAAGTTTTTGTGTCCTATGACGGGGTTGAAGGGCTTGCCCTTGAGCGTAAACTCTATATTTTCCGGAAAGTTTTGGAGAAAGAAGCTTTGCGGCTGGGATGGCGCGTTGAAGATTTTTACATCCCTTCGCTCTCATGTCGGACTATGGTCTATAAAGGGATGTTCGCGGCACCCCAATTCGCGAATTTTTATCCTGATCTTGTTGACCCTGATTTTATGAGTGCTTTAGCGGTAGTGCACCAGCGTTATTCGACCAATACCTTTCCGTCTTGGCCCCTTGCTCATCCTTTCCGGCTGATGGCGCATAATGGGGAGATCAATACACTGCGGGGAAATATCAACAAGATGATGGCCCGTGAAGTGAGAATTTCCTCCGATCTTTTTGGAGCTGAGATCAAGAAACTTTTACCGATCATTAATCCCTCTTTGAGCGACTCCGCGATCTTCGACAACGTCTTCGAGCTTCTTGCAATGGGGGGGCGTTCAGTCGAACATTCCGTCATGATGATGGTGCCCGAAGCCTTTGGGGCTAAGTATCACATCAGTGAAGCTAAACGGACTTTTTTTGAATATCATGCGGCAATCATGGAGCCCTGGGACGGTCCGGCAGCGATCGCCTTTACGGATGGCATAAAAGTCGGCGCCACATTGGATCGTAACGGCCTTCGTCCCGCGAGGTATGTGATCACTAAAAGCGGCTTAGTGGTTATGGCTTCCGAAGTCGGTGTGCTTGATCTGAATCCTCCGGACATCCTCGAAAAAGGAAGGCTGGCCCCCGGAAAGATGCTTTTAGTGGATACGGCATCGAAGCGCGTGATCAAAGATAATGAAATTAAATCAGGAATCGCTCGGAGCCGTCCTTACCGCCGATGGCTGGAAGAAAATAAGATTGAACTGAAAGGTCTCCTTCAGGTGCCCGGGCCCGTTGAGGTCGATGAAAAGACTTTGACCGAGCGGCAGCGGATTTTCGGATATACGTTGGAAGATGAAAAAATGATCCTGATTCCGATGGCCGAAAACGCCCAAGAGCCAGTCGGATCTATGGGGAATGATACAGCGCTTGCCGTGCTGTCGAATCGTCCTCAGCTCCTTTATAACTATTTTCGTCAGCTTTTTGCCCAAGTCACGAACCCTCCGATCGACCCCTACCGCGAGAATCTTGTCATGTCGCTCATGAGTTTTGTTGGAAGGCAGGGGAATTTGCTCGAAGAGACCCCGCAGCATTGCCATCAGCTCCAGCTTGGACATCCGATCCTTACGAACGATGATATCGAACGTCTACGCGCATCGCAGCTTGAGACTTTTCGCGTTTGTACGGTTCAAATGTTATTTGACCCTTCCGAGAATCTCGAAAATTCTTTAGAGCAACTCTGCCTGAACGTTGAGAAAAAACTGGATGAAGGATTTTCGCTTGTGATCTTAAGCGATCGTGAAAGTGGGGCGGGGCGCGTTCCAATCCCGGCGCTTTTAGCCACGACAGCCGTTCATCAGCATTTGATCCGAAAAGGCAAACGTTATCTTGGCGGACTTGCGCTTGAAACGGGCGAGGCTCGTGAGGTCCAACACTTTGCATGCCTCATTGCTTATGGGATGAATGCCATCAATCCTTAACTTGTTTTTGAGACGCTCGCGAATTTGAAAAAACGCGGACATTTATCGACGGACCTGACGGTCGAAAATGCGATCGAAAATTATATAACGGCCGTGAAAAAAGGATTGCTGAAAGTGATGTCAAAGATGGGTATTTCCACGATCCGCAGTTACCGAGGCGCGCAAATCTTTGAAGCGGTAGGCTTGAACGATGATTTTATCCAAAAATATTTTCCGGGAACGGCATCACGCATCAACGGCGTGGGGATCGATATTGTCGAAAAAGAAACGCTTCAGCGTTTTTATGCTGCGTTTCAAGACTCCAAGGGGGCTGACGAAGCTCTGGATTCAGGAGGGAACTATCACTATCGCTTAACTTCCGAAAAGCACCTTTTTTCGCCTCAAGCCGTCGTGAATTTGCAAAAAGCCGTACGTGAGAATAATTACCAGATCTTCAAGGTCTATTCGAACGGGATTAATGATATCAGCAAGAATCTCTGCACACTTCGTGGGCTTTTCCGCTTTAAGAAAACAGCGCCGGTTCCGATCGACGAGGTGGAGCCGGTCGAATCGATCGTTAAGCGCTTTGTGTCCTCAGCGATGTCGTTTGGCTCCATCAGTAAAGAGACCCATGAAACGATCGCGGTTGCGATGAACCGTCTTGGGGCAGCAAGTAATTCAGGCGAGGGCGGCGAGGATGAAGAACGTTACAAACCGCTGCCTAACGGTGATTCAAGCAAAAGCGCAATTAAGCAAGTGGCGTCCGCGAGGTTTGGCGTGACCATTCATTATCTGGTGAATTCGAAGGAATTGCAGATCAAAATGGCTCAGGGAGCGAAGCCTGGAGAAGGCGGGCAGCTTCCCGGTCATAAGGTTGATGAAACTATTGCTCGCGTCCGTCACTCGACGCCTGGGGTCATGTTGATCTCGCCCCCGCCGCATCATGATATTTATTCGATCGAGGACCTTGCCCAGCTTATCTTCGACCTGAAGAACGCAAACCCAGAAGCACGCGTTTCGGTGAAACTTGTTTCGGAGGTCGGTGTAGGGACAGTGGCTGCGGGTGTGGCCAAAGGAAAAGCGGATATGGTTTTGATCAGCGGACATGACGGGGGGACCGGGGCCTCACCGATCTCATCGATCAAATATGCCGGTTCGCCGTGGGAGATCGGACTTGCCGAGGCTCAACAGGTGCTTGTGATGAATAAACTCCGGGAGCGGATCCGCGTTCAGGTGGACGGGCAAATGAAGACGGGGCGTGATGTCGTGATCGGAGCTCTTCTTGGGGCTGAGGAATTCGGCTTCGGAACGGCGTCTGTGGTTGCTCTTGGTTGTGTGATGATGCGTAAATGTCATTTGAATACTTGTCCTGTGGGGGTTGCGACTCAGAACCCCGAACTTCGCAAGCGATTTGCCGGAAAGCCCGAACATCTCATGAACTTTATGCGTTTTATTGCCCAAGAGGTCCGTGAGCTGATGGCTGAACTGGGTTTTCGGAAATTCGAGGATATGGTCGGCCGGGTGGATTTGCTCGAGGTCAATCATGCGATCGACCATTACAAGGCCAAAGGCTTAGATTTTACAAAAGTTCTTGCTCAGCCGGAAATCCCCGAAGGGGGTGCGATCCGGTGTGTCACAGTTCAAAAGACAGATTTCTCCCTTTCGTTAGACCCTGACCTCATTAAAAAATTAAAGGATGCGATCGAATTCAAAAAACCCATCCGGATTGAACAGCGGATCCGGAATTGTAATCGAACGGTTGGGGCGACCCTGAGCTATGAGGTCGCGAAGCGTTATGGATCTGCCGGATTGCCTGACGATACGATCCATATTAAGTTCGAAGGCTCAGCCGGGCAAAGTTTTGGTGCCTTTTTAGCCCAAGGGGTTACTTTTGAATTGGAAGGTGATGCCAACGATTATTTTGGGAAAGGACTTTCAGGCGGGAGGCTGGTTGTTTACCCGCCGCTTTCAGCAACCTTCAGGCCTCAGGACAATATTATCACGGGCAACGTGAATCTTTTCGGAGCGACAAGCGGCGAAGTTTATATTCATGGGCGCGCAGGTGAACGATTCTGTGTTCGCAATAGTGGCGCCATTGCCGTTGTCGAAGGTGTGGGAGACCATGGTTGCGAATACATGACAGGCGGACGGGTGATCATTTTAGGAGAGACCGGAGTAAACTTTGCGGCCGGCATGAGCGGCGGATATGCCTTTGTGTTAGATGAGAACCAGTTGTTCGATACACGTTGCAATTTGGAGATGGTCGATATTGAGCCGGTCGTCGATGCGGAAGATAAGAACTTCTTGAAAACTTATATCGAGCGTCATGTAAAATTTACCGGCAGCAAGTACGCGAAAGCCGTTCTTGCCAGTTGGGATGAAATGTTGCCTCGTTTTGTGAAGGTGATGCCGATGGATTACAAAAAAGCGTTGATGAAATTAAAAGAACGTCAAATGCGGAGTTCCGAGATCACGGATATGACCGAGGAGGTTTTTTTCTAATGGGTAAGCCCGAAGGGTTTTTAGAATATCAGCGGGCCTTGGCGCCAAAGCGGTCTGTGCAAGAACGCTTGAAGGACTATCAAGAGATCGCTAAGCCGCTTTTGACCCCGGAGATCCATAAGCAGGGTGCCCGTTGCATGGATTGCGGTATCCCTTATTGTCATGCGATCGGTTGTCCGGTCTATAATCTTATTCCGGAATGGAATGATGCCGTTTTCCGCGGACAATGGCGTGATGCCTATGAGCGTTTGTCCCTGACAAATAATTTTCCTGAAGTGACCGGACGGGTCTGTCCCGCTCCCTGTGAAGCTGCATGCACCCTCTCGATCAACAGTGCGCCGGTGACAATTGAGCAGATCGAACTGGCGATCATTGAAAAGGCATTTGCAGAAGGTTGGGTCAAACCTAAGCCTCCTACGAAAGAAACCGGGAAAAAGATCGCTGTGATCGGATCGGGTCCCTCGGGTTTGGCGGCTTC
>CAYQTU010000021.1:0-8283 GCA_964420575.1 uncultured bacterium | reverse complement strand
GGATGGGGCATAGCGTTACCCTATATGAAAAAGCTCCTCAATTGGGGGGGATCCTCCGTTATGGAATCCCCGACTTCAAGCTTGAGAAATGGGTTTTAGACCGTCGCCTTGAACAAATGAAGGCTGAAGGGATCCGGTTTGAAGCTTCGGTCAATGTCGGTGTTGATGTCACGGCAGATGATTTGAGAAAGAAATTCGATATTATTTTATTAACTATGGGAGCTGGGGAACCTCGGGATCTTAAAGTCCCTGGCCGGGAATTGTCCGGCGTTCACTTTGCCATGGAATTTTTAACTCTTTCGAATAAAGCGATTTCCCACGAGGTTAAGATCGATCAGATTATTTCCGCTAAAGGAAAGACCGTTCTCGTGATCGGGGGTGGGGATACGGGTTCGGATTGCGTCGGGACTTCGAACCGTCAGGGCGCAAAAAAAGTCTATCAATTTGAGATCTTGCCCAAGCCGATGGAGTGGAAACAGCCGTGGAATCCTGTGTGGCCGAATTGGCCGCAGATCCTTCGGACGTCGACGTCTCACGAAGAGGGTTGTGAACGGGATTGGGCCACCACGACCCGAAAGTTTGAGGGAAAGAACGGGAAGGTTCATGAGGCTCATTGTTGCCGTGTTCAATGGGAGATTGATAAAAATACCGGTCAATATCTTATGAAAGAATTGCCGGGAACCGAATTTGCGATTCAGGTGGATCTGGTGCTCCTTGCCATGGGTTTTGTCCATGTTGAACACAATAAATTCCTGCAGGATCTTGGGGTTCAGTTCGATGCCCGTGGAAATGTTGCGACAAATGGGAACTGCATGAGTTCGGTCCCGGGTGTTTTTGCGGCGGGGGATACGGTTCGGGGTGCTTCACTTGTGGTCTGGGCCATTAGTCAGGGGCGTCAAGCCGCGCAGGCGATCGATTCCTACCTTAAGTCTTAATCCCATTTAGCCGTTTCTTTGTTATAATCCAATTATTGAACAGTTTTTATCCAAGCTGGCGTAGCTCAGTTGGTAGAGCAACGGTTTCGTAAACCGTAGGTCGTCGGTTCGACTCCGACCGCCAGCTTATTTTTTTATCGCTGACGGCGCAAGTGGGTTGGAAGTATTTTTAAAAGATCCCGATATTTTGCAACAGTGCGACGAGCGATCTGGATCCCTTCAGCTTTAAGCAGCTTGACGATCGATTGGTCGCTGAGCGGTTTTTTCGGATCCTCTTTTTCGGCGAGAGCCCGGATCCTTTCCATGATACTTTTTTGGGACTCGCCTTCACCGTTCTCGGTTTCAACCCGGGCGGAGAAAAAACTTTTATACGGGATGGTCCCCTGAGGGGTGACCATGTATTTTCCGTGGATCGCACGGCTGACCGTGGATTCATGAAGCCCTAATTTTTCGGAAATATCCTTAAGGCGAAGCGGTCTGAGGTGGGCGAATCCCCGCGTAAAGAAAAGCGGCTGAGCCCGGACGATCTCTTCGGTGATGGCGCGTAGGGTCGAGCCGCGGAGTTCCAAGGCTTTCAGGAAGCCGAGCCCCAGTGCCAGCTTGTTTTTGAGATATTCTTTTGTTTTAGCATCAATATCATTGCTCCGAAGCATTTGGCGGTATTCCGGATTGATCCGGATCTCGGGGATGATTTCATTGTGGAGCTCGATCTCCAAGCCGTCCTTCGTGCCTTCTTTGATCGAGATCGTTGCGTCCGGAGTTACGGCATTTTGCTCTTCAGCATAGAAGGTTCGCCCGGGTTTAGGCTCTAAATGGCTGATCATGTTAACCGCTTTTTGGATCTGAAGTTCGCTGACATTGAAGATCCGGCTCAACATTTTCCAGTCTTTTTTTGCAACGAGTTCTAGATGATGTAGAACGATCTCTTTGGGGAGGACAGCATCTGCGCCTTTCCGTTCCAGCTGGATCCTGAGCGCTTCGGCAAGATTACGTGCTGCGATCCCGGGCGGATCAAGTTCTTGGACGGTTTTTAAGACGTCAAGGACTGTTTCGGTTGGGCAGCGGCAGGTTGAAGCGATCTCTTCAGGAGTTGCCTGCAAGTACCCGTCTTGATCAATGTTGCCGACGATCTCTTCGGCGATCACTTTTTGCTTTTCATCGAGATTCAGAAAATGAAGTTGCCACGTTAAAAAGTCGAACAAGCTTTCAGGTTTTGTGATCAAAGTTTCTTCAAAACCCTTTAATCGCTGAGCCTCTTTGGGTCTTTTTCTGGAAAGATCAAAAGGCATTTTGATAGGAAAACTTTCGCTTTCTCCCCAGTCCGTAGAAAGTCGGTCATCCGTTTCTTGAGAGCTTTCGGCTTTTCGTTCCGTTAAAGCTTCAATTGAATCTGTAGAAGAAGGCCTTGCAGCTTCCTCAAGGATTGGATTTTCAGCCAGCGTTTCTTCTACGGCCGTTCGAAGGTCAGCGATGGGGAGGTGGAGGAGGCGTAGATACTCCCGCATTTGTGGGGAGAGTGCCATTTTTTGTGATTGAGTCAGAGATAATCGAGGTTCCATGCAAAAAACATAGCATGAAGCAAAAATGTTGTAAAGCTAAGAGATTTCTAGAGTTAGAAATAATTTGACACTTGAACGGTATTTTTTATAATAGTCCTTAATGATGGGACACCATTCAAAGTAAAAGCCACGGGAAAGAGTTCAAGGGAATGTTCTTCTCGTGGTTTTTTTGTATTATCCCAAAAACTCATCAAATCTATGAGGTAAAAGCATAGTCTAATGGCGAATCCTCCGGCGTTAATGGTTAAAAACGGACTGCGGCGAAAAAGTATCCCTGCGGGTTTATGGACAAAATGCCCTAGTTGCCAGACCGTAATGTTCAATAAAACTTTACGTGAGAATTTCCTGGTCTGCACCAAATGCAGTTATCATTTTATCATGGGAGCTTGGGAGCGGGTCCATCACCTTGTGGATGATAAGACCTTTACAGAAATTAATCCCAATCTCAAATCGGAAGACCCTCTTAAATTTTCTGCAGTAAAAGCCTATACTGAAAAGATCAAACAAGACCAAAAAAAGACCGGACTTAAAGAAGCATGCATTACTGGTGAAGGTAAGATCAACGGGAAAAGTTGCGCGGTCGGCGTTACAGACTCGAGATTTATCATGGGATCTATGGGGTCTGTGGTTGGCGAAAAGATCACGGCTTTGATTGAATATGCTCACGAGCATGAATTGCCGATCGTGATCGTTTCGGGTTCTGGGGGTGGTGCGCGCATGTATGAAGGTGCCCTGAGCTTGATGCAAATGGCAAAAACCTCAGTGGCGCTTGGCCGTTATGAAAGGCAGCGGCTTCCATTTATTTCAGTCCTGACCAATCCGACCATGGGAGGCGTCATGGCGAGTTTTGCTTCTCTTGGGGACGTGATCATTGCTGAGCCTCGAGCGCTTTTAGGTTTTGCCGGTCCTCGAGTGATCGAACAAACGATCCGGCAAAAATTGCCGCCGGATTTTCAAACCTCAGAATTCCTGCTAGATCATGGGCTTATCGATATGGTGGTCGATCGACGGCAGCTTAAAGAAAAGATCGGCCTACTTTTGGAATATCTCGCTTAAAGGGGATCATTGTGGCGCATGTATCGTTAAGAAATGTAACAAAGATTTACAAAGGCGGCATTCGGGCGGTTGATAATGTCAGTCTTGAGATTGAAGATAAAGAATTCATCGTCTTAGTCGGTCCTTCCGGTTGCGGAAAGTCAACCACGCTCAGAATGATGGCCGGCCTCGAGGAGATCAGTGAAGGCGAGATTTATATCGGTGGAGTTCTTGTCAATGATGTCCCCGCTAAGAACCGTGATATTGCGATGGTCTTTCAGAACTATGCGCTTTATCCTCACATGTCCGTTTATGAAAACTTAGCTTTTGGCCTGAAGCTTCGCCGTTATCCCCGAAAAGAAATCGAACGCCGTGTCCATGAAGCTGCGGAAATCCTGGGTTTGACCCTTGAAATGTTAAAACGAAAACCCAAAGAACTTTCCGGCGGAGAGCGCCAGCGCGTGGCGGTTGGACGTGCGATCGTCCGCAAGCCCCAAGTTTTTTTATTCGATGAACCTCTGAGCAATCTGGATGCCAAGCTGCGTGTCCAAATGCGCATGGAGCTTCAAAAACTACATAATCGTTTGCAGTGTACGATGGTCTATGTGACTCATGATCAGGTTGAGGCTTTAACGCTAGGAGACCGGATCGTGGTCATGCATAAAGGGCTGGTGCAGCAAGTTGCGGATCCCGTTAATTTGTATGAACGTCCCGATAATAAATTTGTGGCCGGTTTTATCGGTTCTCCGCCGATGAATTTCCTTAAGGGTGTGATCGCTGCAGATAACGGGGATTATTTTTTTCAAGACCGGGGGATCAAACTCCGGATCCTCCCGCAATTTTACGCGAAATTAGCGCCGTTTAAGAATCAGCCGCTCACGATGGGGATCCGGCCGGAAGATATTTATGACAAGATCTTTGCCCAGGACGCCCGACCGGAATTTACGATTACGGCCACGGTGGATGTGGTGGAACCGATGGGCTCAGAGATTTTTCTTTATCTTAACTCAGGTGCTAATAATTTTGTTGTGCGTGTTTCCAATCAAGACACTGCAGCGATGAATCAGGACCTTCAGGTGGTTTTTGATATGAGCAAAGCACATTTTTTTGATCCACAAACCGGTAACGCGATCTGTTAGATCCCAACGCCTGAATCATGGGTGCCTCGACCCGACGACAGATTGCTTTTGCAGCAGGCTTGGGCATCGCTTTCCTTCTGACCTATGACATCATTGCATCCCTGTCCGCATTAACGAATACCTTTATTCCGGAAGTCTATTTGCAACGCATCGCGATCGCTCTGGTCGCCTTTGCGATCCCGCTTTTTGCGATCTGGTGGCGCTATAAATGGGTCGGGGCCTACGTCTTTTTAGGGGCTTATCTGCTTCCCATTTTGATCATTGTGATGGCGATCTCCAAAGTAGGAATATTTTTTTGGGTCTTTCTGACCTATGGGGTTCTGCTCGCAATGCTTCACTGGACCAAACAACATTTTGAAAACCACATCGGATTTGTTCAAATCGAGCAGGAGCGGATCCAGGACGAGACGAACAATCTTGAGATCGCCTTCAAGGTCAAAGGCGAAGGGATCAGTACTTTTTTTGAGAAATATTCAACTTATTACAACCTTCGTAAACTGGCGGAGGAGATGACCGTTAGTCTTTCGGTTTCGGACATTGCCCAAAAAGCCGTTGATCGGGCCATGGATTTTATCCCGCGCGGCGATTATTCCAAGATCACGATCGGTCATGGTGAAGAAAAGAAATTGCCGGTGATCGCCCGCCGTCGAATGCGGCCTGTGGGGAATTGGATCGCTAAGCAAGGGGATATTTTTGATTTTTGGGTGATTAAGAACCGTAAACGGCTCATTGTGATGGATTCCCAAGAAGATTTCCGTTTTGTCTTAAGCGATGCCGAAAAAAAAGAAAATGTCCGCAGTCTTATTGCCGCACCGCTTTTCCATGAAGGCCGCGTCATGGGGACCTTAGCGATCCATGCGACTCGACCTGATATCTTTACGCATGATGACCTCCGTTTGCTCGATGCTATATCGACGTTGGCCTCCTCGGCGATCTCGAATGCGATGCTTTATGAAAAGACCGAACAACTCGCCATCAAAGATTCGCTGACGGGGCTATTTGTGCGCCGATATTTTTTTGACAGGCTCAAGGAAGAGCACCGGCGTTCCTTGATCAATCAGCGTCCCATGTCGCTTTTAATGTGCGATCTTGATCACTTTAAGGAATGCAATGACCGGTTCGGCCATCAAGCCGGAGATTTGATGCTGGTGCAATTCTCACAGATCTTGACGCAGACTTCTAAGAGCGCCATTTTGGCGCGCTATGGCGGTGAAGAATTTGCATTGCTGCTTCCTGAAACTTCAAAAAAGGATGCGCTTCGATTTGCGGAAGACATGCGAAAAATCGTTGAAAAGACACCGTTCCAAATCCGGCGCGAGATCGTAAAAATGACAGTTTCGATCGGTGTTGCGAGTTTGCCTGAGGACACCTTGGACCTGGAGACCATTGTTCAAAAAGCGGATCAGGCTTTGTATCGAGCGAAACGGGAAGGGAGGAACCGCGTATGCGTCGCCACTTCCTGATCTTGGCGGTTTTTTCAGGCCTTGTCTATTTTGTTCTTCATGAAACTTCCCGCGTGATCCTTTTTTATTATCTGGTCGCTCCGCTTTGGCTTTTTCCGATTTATTATTTTTATCGTGAGAAAGCAACTCTTTTTCTTATCATGGCTGCCGCTTCTGTTGCAGCGCTGCACGTATGGTTTTTTATCCGTGAGCCTTATTTTCGGGTTCCCAGCTTTTTAGGCGTTCAACTCGCTATTCTCGTGATGCTGATTTATTACTTTTATGAATATCAAGGTTTATATGATCGTATGTTTTCCCGAAAAGAAGACCAGCGCAAGAACCTCGAAGCGCTTCAAGGAAAATACCAATTACGCTTGAACAGCCTGCATCATTTAGAAGCCCAGGTCGGAAGCCTCATGGGGCTTTTTGAATTAGCCCGCGATTTCAGTGAGTGTATGGATTTTGAGACCTTAGCTTCGTTTTTAGTGAAGAAACTTAAACCTGAGCTGACTTTTAAAAAAATGCAAATTCTTTTGCTCCCTAAACCGGGAACAGAGCAAAAAACCGCAAAAAATTATGAAATGTCTCCCGAAGGTGTGAAAATTGAGGAGCGAGAGCTGATATCCGACGAGGCTGCAGACTTTGAGGCAATGAAGACAACCAAGGCGATGATCCGGAATGGTGACCGGTGGAGCTTTCCGATCATGGAAGGAAGCGACATCCATGTCATTTTTGCGGTGGAGGGGATCCATGAAGATGATTTGGCGCGCGTCGAGGTTTTAAGCGCTTATTTGGTGCTTTTGATCAAGAAGATCAAGCTCTACGAAACCGTCAGGGAGCTTGCGATCATTGATGAATTAACGCAAGTTTTTGTGCGTCACCACTTTTTGGAACGCCTGGATGAGGAATTAAAGCGGAGTATCCGTTTTAACCTGCCGATGGCCGTATTAATGTTAGACATCGATCATTTCAAACGATATAATGACGAATTCGGACACCTGGTGGGGGACGCTACTCTGAAAGAGGTGGCCGATCTCTTGAAAACGAACCTTCGGCGTGTGGATTTGGTCGGACGGTATGGGGGAGAAGAATTTATTGTGGCCATGCCGGAAACCAAAGCCCAAAACGCTATGGAAGTTGCTGAACGTATTCGATCGAGCATCGCTCGTTATGATTTTCACGTTTATAACGTGAAAACCAAAGTGACGGTTAGCCAGGGGGTTGCAGAATTTCATGCCGATCCTCTTGCGATCGCTGAGAACTTGAACACAAAAGAGATCGTGGAATCGCTGATTCGGCGGGCCGATATGGCCATGTATCGCGCAAAAGAAGAAGGTCGTAACCGTGTCTGTTTTTATAAGGGTCGATGACCGTATGAAAAATATTAAAATGATATGTAAGTCTAGAATTTCACTTGGTTTGATCATTCTGATGCTTTTTTATGTTTGTCCCGTTTTCGCTCAACAGGGATCCGGCGATTCTGCTTCAACCGTAAAATCTAAAAAGACAAATTTCCTCCCTCCGCTTCACAAAAAAGACACGCCGGTGAAAACCGTTTATGACACTGCCGAAGCTCAGGTTGAAGCGGTTGCGGATAGCCTGGAATATGTCAAAGGAACGCAAAAGTTGATCGGCCGCGGGAATGTTGTGATCAGCTATCAAGATATCAAACTTGTTGCGGATTACGCGGAGGTCGATACAGCAGAGAGAACGGCGTATGCTAAAGGACATGTGATCGTATTCGATCACGAAAAGCCGACCTTGCAGGGTGAAGAGATCGCTTATGATTTTAAGAACAGTAAAGGCAGTTCTCCCTCGGGACGGGCGATGGAATTCCCTTGGTATGCGAAAGGCAAGGATATCCAGCAGATTCGGAACGGGGTTGCAACCGTACGCAACGCTTCGGTAACGACTTGTAATCTTGAAAAACCGCACTATGAGATCCGTTGTAAAAAGGCCACGGTTTATACAGGCGACAAGATCATCATGTGGAATACAACGGTTTATGTGCTTGGAGTGCCTGTTTTTTGGTGGCCGTATATGATCATCCCCATGGACTGGAATATCCCTTTCAACGTGAATGCGGGCTATCGGTCGAAATTCGGTGCCTACATCGAGCTTACAAAAGGGATTGCCATCAACAAACATCTGAAGGGCTATTTGCATGCGGATT
>CAYQTU010000020.1:0-17026 GCA_964420575.1 uncultured bacterium | reverse complement strand
CGAAATGCCCGTCTGGATCGCCAGCCACTTGGGCGGCACCAGCGCGCCGCCCTTGACGGCCTCGCGAATGCCGTAGTGAAAGTTCGATGACTGAAAAACCCGTTAAAAAATGTCCCCAATGCGGAAAAATGAAAGTTCAACGGCTTATTCATGGGGGTGCCGGAGTGCTTTTTAAAGGGAGCGGTTTTTACCAGACCGATTACCGGCCTAAGAGCTATAAAGAAGCAGCTCAAAAAGATACCCCTTCTTCTAGTTGCCCGAAGGATTGTTCTTCTTGTCCCCAAGCTAAAAAACCTTAAGAAAATCTTCCCTAACCTCTTTTATTTCAATAAGTTATAATCAATTCCTTTCATTGACACTGCTGAAAACCAGTGTTAAGATACTCCCTTTATTGCCTACACAAAATCCAAAGGAAACAATGAAAAACAGGTCCATAACTATTTCCAATTCCGAAAAAAAGCGCTTTCTAGAGCTTATTGAGAACTTCAAAAAAACCCATATTCTCGTGATCGGGGATTTTATCCTGGATCAGTTCGTCTGGGGAAGCGTCTCCAGGATCTCCCCTGAGGCCCCTGTTCCTGTAGTTGACGTTAAAAGAGAATCCTTTATGCCGGGGGGATCGCTGAATGTTGCGAACAATATCCGTTCCCTGAACGGCATTGCCTACCCTTGCGGGGTGGTGGGAAGGGATCTTTTCGGGAGGATGCTTTTAAAAACGATGCGCCAGCAAGGGATTGAAACCGGAGGGATCGTTTATGATCCGTCCCGTCCGACAACTTTAAAAACAAGGGTCATTGCCCATTCCCAGCAAATGGTCCGATTTGACCGTGAAAAAACCGAGGCTATTTCCCGATCAGATCTGAACAAGATCCTGAAATTTGTGCGGCAAACCATTAAAAACATCCATGTGATCATTCTTGAAGATTATGGCAAAGGGGTCATGCAGCCGTTCCTTTTAAAAGAAGTTGTCAAACTGGCCAAAAAATTCAGAAAACCTGTTTTAGTCGATCCCAAAGAAAAGCATTTTAATTATTATTCCGGAGTGACCTGCATCACTCCGAACCGCAAAGAAGCTTACGGCGGTTATGAGAGGACCGTTGGGCCTTGGCATAAAGCGCCTTCGTTGGACCAGGTCGGATGGAGACTGATGAAAAAATTAAAGTTGGATTCGGTATTGATCACTTTAGGGGAAGATGGGATGGCGTTATTTGAGAAAAATAAGAAACTTACCAAGATCCCTACAGCTGCGCGGGAAGTTTATGATGTGTCGGGAGCTGGAGATACGGTGATCGCTACCTTAGCCTTAGCGCTTGCCGCAGGCGCTAAGATGCAGGAAGCTGCGAAAATGTCTAATTTGGCAGCGGGGATCGTGGTCGGGAAGCTCGGGACAGCGATCGTGACCCCAGGCGAGCTTGCGGAAGCGGTCCGGAAAGCATGAGCAGAGCCCTTTCAGCTATCGGGGTGATCCCAGCACGTTTGGCTTCTACACGGCTTCCAGAAAAGATCCTCCGGGATATTTGCGGTAAACCGATGATCCAGCATGTTTGGGAGCGGGCGAAACAAGCGCGTGCGCTTCAAGAGATTATTATTGCTTGTGATGATGCGCGGATCCAAAAATGCGTCGAAGGATTTGGCGGGAAGGCTTTTTTAACCCGTCCGGACCACCCGAATGGGACTTCACGTATCGCTGAAATCATGGAGCGCTTTAAACAGGATATTGTGATCAATATCCAAGGGGATCAGCCGCTGGTGGATCCCAAGGCGTTAGATGATATGGTGGATCTCTTTAGCCGTTCTTCTGAGCTCGAGGTGTTGACGCTTGCCGTTCGGATGACCGATAAGGCAGCGTATGAAAATCCGAATGTTGTGAAAGTTGTTTGTAATGCCGAAGGGGATGCGCTTTATTTTTCTCGGGCCATGATCCCTTTTTCTCAGGGGAAACAAAATAGGACTTTTAGTTTTTTAAAACATCTAGGGGTGTACGGTTACCGGCGTGATTTTTTACTCAAGTTTGTCAGCTGGCAGCCGGGAATTTTGGAGAACATCGAGAAATTAGAACAACTCAGGATCCTTGAAAGGGGCCGTTCCATCCGCGTGATCGAAACGAGTTATGATTTTATCAGCGTGGATACGGAAGAGGATCTCAACGAAGTGCAAATGCGTTTAAAAGAAAACCACTCAGTGAGGAAATGAATATGCCCAAACATATTTTTGTGACAGGCGGTGTGGTTTCATCGTTGGGAAAAGGGATCGCCTCGGCTTCGATCGCTCGTATCCTGGAGGCCAAAGGACTTAAAGTCACAATCCAAAAATTAGACCCCTATCTCAATGTGGATCCCGGCACCATGAACCCTTATCAGCATGGCGAAGTTTATGTGACCGATGACGGCGCGGAAACCGATCTGGACCTCGGGCACTATGAGCGATTTACTCACAGCACTTATGGCCGTGAGAACAATATCACAAGCGGTCAAATTTATTACGGGGTGATCGCTAAAGAGCGGCGCGGGGATTACCTTGGCGGTACGGTCCAAGTTGTTCCGCATATCACGAATGCGATCAAGGAAGGGATCCGTAATGTCTATAAGAATAAGCGTTACGATGTGGTGATCACCGAGATCGGGGGAACGGTCGGAGATATCGAGTCCTTACCGTTTTTGGAAGCTGTTCGTCAATTCCGCCATGAGATCGGACGCGAAAATTCCCTTTTTATCCATTTGACCCTTGTGCCTTTTATCAAAGCTGCCGGCGAGCTTAAAACAAAGCCCACGCAGCATAGCGTAGGCACCTTGCGCGAGATCGGTATTCAGCCTGACATCCTTGTCTGCCGGACCGAAAAGAAGATCGAACAATCTATGAAGGAAAAGATCGCGCTGTTTTGTAACGTCGAGACGGAAGCCGTGATCGAAGCGCGGGATGTGGCCTCCATCTATGAAGTCCCCCTGATGTTTAAAGAGCAGGAGATCGATAAAGTGATCTGCCAAAAACTCAAGATCGAATATAAAAGCGGGAGTCTTCACGGTTGGAAGCAAAGCGTGGTCGAAAAAGCGTTGCATCCAAAACATTCCGTAAAGGTCGCAGTCGTTGGTAAATACATCGAACTCCAAGATGCTTATAAATCCATTTATGAATCCTTGAAACACGGAGGGATCGCTAATGACACGGAAGTGGTGATCAAGAAGATTAATTCCGAAAAGATCGAAAGTTCAAGGTCTTTAGAACAATTCAAAGGGCTTTCCGGGATCCTTGTCCCGGGCGGATTCGGGACGCGTGGCGTGGAAGGAAAATTGCGTGCGATCCAATATGCCCGCGAGAACAAGATCCCGTTTTTCGGGATTTGTTTGGGGATGCAATGTGCGGCGATCGAATTTGCCCGTAATGTCTTGGATATGAAAGGCGCTCACTCGACGGAATTCAATAAAAAAACATCCTATCCTGTGATCAGTCTTTTGGAAGAACAACAGAATGTTAAAGATATGGGCGGGACCATGCGGCTTGGCGCTTATCCCTGTCAGGTCAAAAAAGACACCTTGGCTTATAAAGCTTACAAAGCAGAAGAGATTTCAGAGCGTCACCGGCATCGTTATGAATTCAACAACGAATACCGTGAAAAATTCCAAAAAAACGGGATGAAATTAGCCGGCCTTTCCCCGAACGGAAAGCTTGTAGAAATGATCGAACTTGAGAGCCATCCTTGGTTCATCGCAGTCCAGTTCCATCCCGAATTCAAATCTAAACCGGATAAGGCCCATCCGCTTTTCCGGGAATTTGTTCGTCATGCCCTTGCGTTCCAAGAAGCTCATCTTCCTAAACATGTAGTTCAGGAAGCGGAGAATGTTATTCAGGGGGGATCTCAAACCCAGGAGAAGATTGAAACTCATGCGTAAAATCTCTTTAGGCTCGATTGTTTTTGGGACTTCCGACCGGTTCGTTTTATTGGGGGGCCCTTGTGTGATCGAAGATGAAAAAAGCACATTGAAACTGGCAGGTGAGATCAAAAAGATCACAAGCGATCTTAAAGTGCCGTATGTTTTTAAAGCAAGTTTCGATAAAGCAAACCGCTCTTCGATCCGGTCGTTCCGAGGGCCGGGATTAGAAAAAGGGCTTAAAGTCCTTGCCAAGGTCAAGAGAGAGTTTGGAGTTCTGATCTTGACCGATATCCATACGCCCGATCAAGCCGAACCTGTTGCGGAAGTGGTCGATATTCTTCAGATCCCCGCGTTCCTTTGCCGTCAGACCGATCTTCTGTTGGCGGCTGCCGCGACCGGAAAGGTGGTCAATGTAAAAAAAGGACAGTTTCTCTCGCCGTGGGAAATGAAGAATATTGTACACAAGCTTGAAGAAGCCGGTTGCAAGAAAATCCTTCTCACCGAACGCGGGACCAGTTTTGGTTATAACAACCTGGTCAGTGATTTTCGCGCGATCCCGATCATGCGAAATTTTGGATATCCCGTCATTTATGATGCGACTCATTCTGTGCAGATCCCCGGGGGGCAAGGAACGGCTTCGGGCGGCTTGTCGGAATTTATCCCGACTTTAGCCCGGTGTGCTATCGTGGCCGGAGCCGACGGAATTTTTATGGAGATCCATAAGAACCCCGCCAAGGCACTTTCGGATGGTCCCAATGCCTTAGATCTTAAAAAATTAAAACCGTTATTGGCTCATTTAGTGGAACTTAAAAAAACAGCAGGTTCTGAGGAATAGAAAATGAAGAGAAAAAACATCATTCAAGCCGCTAAGAAGATTCTTGAGATCGAAGCCTTTGCGATTTCCCGTCTCCGTTCTAAGATCGGGCGGGATTTTGAAAAAGCTGTTGAGTGGATGTCGACCTGCAAAGGGCGTGTGATCCTTACAGGGATGGGGAAACCGGGATTTATTGCCCGTAAGATCGCGGCCACGATGGCCTCTACAGGAACGCCGACGCTTTATTTGCATCCTGCCGAAGCGGTTCACGGAGACTTTGGCATGGTGACCTCTAAAGACCTTGTGATCGCTATATCGCAAAGCGGAGAAACGGAAGAGATCGTCCGTCTATTGCCTTTGATCAAAAAGAAAGGGGTCGGGCTGATCGCTTTAACAAGCATGCCGGGATCAACGCTTGGCCGGAATGCGGATATTGTGCTCGATCTCGGAGTAAGACGCGAAGCATGTCCGCTTAATTTAGCTCCTTCGGCTTCAACGACAGCATCTTTGGCTATGGGCGATGCGTTAGCGCTGTCGCTTCTTCAAAGAAAAGGGTTCTGTTCCGAGGATTTTGCCGAGCTTCATCCCGCGGGAAGTTTAGGGAAGCGGCTACTGAAGGTTAAAGATATCATGCGTACCGGGAAAGCTAACCCGATCGTAAAGCTTCAGACGACGGTACGGCAAGCCCTTCTGAAGATCACCGCTGCCCGGGCGGGCAGCTGCACCATTGTTGATGCAAAAAATAGATTATGCGGTGTTTTTACGGATGGAGATCTCCGGCGGCATTTAAGAACCCAGGGAGAGAAGATCCTTAATCGACCGATCGAAAAATTAGCGACTTTAAAACCACGATATATCCATAAGGATAAATTAGCTGAAGAGGCTTTTCATATCCTCGAATCTTTACGGATCGATGAGCTTCCGGTGGTGGATAATGAAAAACGGGTCGTTGGTTTATTAGATGTCCAAGATCTGATGCGGGCGGGCCTTCTCTAGTGGCTAAGAAGAAGCCGTATCGTTTTTTTGTTTATTTTTTAGCGCGGTTAGGAGCAGAAACCTTGAATTTATTGCCGCGGGCATGGGCGCTTGCTTTAGCCAGACAGGCCGGTCGAGCGGGATATTTTTTAATTAGCCGGCAGAGGAAAAAGATCCTTGAAAATTTAAAACAGGCTTATGGAGATACCAAGAAGCCGGAAGAAATGGAAGCGATCGGCCAACAGGTCATGGGGCATATGCTCCAGACAGGAGTGGATTTTCTCCGGTTATCTAGAATGCCTAAAGAAAAGATCGCTTCTCTCGTGGATGTCGGCGACGCCTTTTCCTTATGCAAAGATATTTTGCAAGAAGGAAAAGGCCTCATTATAATGACACCACATATGGGGAATTGGGAACTCCTGGCCGGAATTTTTTCACTGCAGGGGTTCCATGGGGCGGTGGTAGGGAAACAGATCTATTATGAGCCCTATAATCGCTGGATCGTCGGGCTTCGTCAGGCCGTGGGAGTTTATACGATTTACAGCCACGAAGCGGTCCGGGGAATCCGTGATCATTTAAGAAAAAATGAGATCATCGGCCTTTTGCCGGATCAGGACATGGACAGCGTTCGGGGTGTTTTTGTTGATTTTTTTGGAAAATCGGCCTACACCTCAGTTGCGCCTGTAAAATTAGCGGTGTCTAATCAGGCGCCGATCTTGACAGCGTTCCTGATTCGAACGGCAGGGGATCGTTACCGGCTTTTAGTGGGGAAATTGATCCGCCCCAAAATTGAAGGGGATCGGGATCTGGCGATCCGGCAATACACCGAAGAATGGATGCACAATTTTGAAGAAGTCATTCGTCAACATCCTGAACAGTGGGCATGGATGCATAACCGCTGGAAGACAAGCCGTGAAAAGATTTATTCAAAAAAAGAGGAGGTCTTAAAATAATGGTCCGGCGTGCGATTACGATTTTTATCCTGGCGGTGCTGTGCTATATCCTTTTAGTGCAATTTCAGATTGTTATTGCGCGCAAGAATAAAAAAATGGGAACCCCTCAGGCGACCGAACAAAAAACGGCCCATAAAGTACAGGCTTTTTCTTTTACCAAATACACCACCGAAGGGGCAAAAGAGATCGAGATCGAAGGAAAATCCGCGAACATCCTGGCCAATACGGTGGAATTGACCAATGTGATGGCTAAGGCCTATGCCGAAGAAACGCCGGTGACGATCACGGCCGATAAAGGGCAATACGATCGGAAGGAAAACAAGATCCATATCCAGCAAAATGTGGTTGCGACCACAGAAGATGGGACGCGTTTAGTGACCGAAGAGCTGGATGTCCATCCCAGTGACCATGTGGTCGAGACCGAAGTGAATACCCAGGTTAAAAAAGATAATGTGAATATCGAAGGAACCGGCGCAAGAGGGGATACGCGCCTGAAGAAGGTGAAATTCAAGAAAAATGTCACAGTTGTTGTGCAAAACCCGGACGAAAAAGAAAGCGGCCCGACCGTGATCACTTGCGATGGCCCGCTTGTCATTGATTATGAAAAAAATATCGCCCATTTTAAAGACAATGTTGTTGCCGAAGACGCTCGCGGGAAATTGACCGCGGACATCATGGATGTTTATTACAATCGAGTTAGCCGTCGGGTCTCAAAGATCGTTGCGGTCGGGAACGTTGTGATTGAAAATCCGGACGGGAACAAAACCTATAGCGATAGTATTATTTACCTTGCTGATGAAGGGCGGATCATTTTAGGCGGGGACACGGAAGCGCTTTATGTGGGCGGTGAGATGCCCGAAGATGTCAAAGGAGGGATTTTTTGATCATGCAGCTGCTCGAAACAAAAGATCTTACAAAAAGTTATAAAGGACGTACGGTTGTTAATAAAGTCAATATTCAGATTTCACGCGGTGAAATCGTAGGGCTTCTCGGCCCCAATGGTGCCGGGAAAACCACCAGTTTTTATATGGTGGTTGGAGTCATTCGGCCAGAGTCAGGACGCATTTATTTTCGCGGTGAAGATATTACCGACCTTCCGATGTTCGAGAGGGCGCGCCTTGGGATCGGATACCTTTCTCAAGAGCCTTCCGTTTTCCGGAAATTAACGGTTGAAGAAAACATCATGGCGATCCTTGAGACTCTTGAGATCTCTCAAGAAGAACGCGACCGTCGTTTAAAGAGGCTTCTTAATGACCTGGATATCGCTTATTTGGCAAAAAATAAGGCTTATACCCTTTCCGGAGGAGAACGGCGGAGGCTTGAGATCACGAGAGCTCTTGTGACGAACCCGGCTTTGATCCTTCTTGACGAACCCTTCAGCGGGGTGGACCCCATTGCCGTATTTGAGGTGCAAAAGATCTTACAGAAACTTAAATCCCAAGGGTTGAGCATTCTTTTAACGGACCACAGCGTTCGTGAAACCTTGTCTATTACGGACCGCTCTTATCTGCTTTTTGACGGTAAGGTCGAAGTTTCCGGAACTTCAGAGTTCCTTGCCTCGGACCCTAAAGCAAGAGAGATCTATCTCGGAGAAAGGTTCACTTTAGCATAACGCAGGTTTCTTGGCGGAACTCAAGTCAGATCCAATCACATTTAAAGGAGGAAGGCTGTGGACATACGTTTTACCGGTAAAGATTTGAAGATCACGGAGGGAATGAAGGAACATCTTTTGGGGAAATTGCCCAAACTCGAGAAATATGCCCCCCGATTGGTTGAAGCGCATGTTTTTTTAAAAAAAGAAAAATATCTTTTTCAAGCGGAAGTCACTTTATTGGCAAAGAACCTTCGGGCTGATGGGGAAGGAAAGGCCAAAGAGAACATCTTTGCGGCCATGGACGAGGCTTATACCCGGGTTGAAAAACAATTAAAAAAATTCCGGGCAAAAACCAAAGATCATCATAAAAAAGAAGGTAAGCAATCCTCGAAGGTTACCAAGGCCTTCGAAATGATCGAAAGCGAAGCGTCGTTGGAAGGGACAAAGCCGAAGATCATCCATGCTTCGGCGGTTGCTCCTAAGCCGATGTCTCCGGAGGAAGCCAGCCTTCAATTAGAACTTTCCAAAGAATCTTTTTTGGTTTTTTTGAATTCAACGACCAATCAGATCAACGTGATCCGAAAGCGAAAGGATGGGAATCACGAATTGATCGAGCCCGAGTTTTAAATTTTAACATCAACGTAAAACGTCAAAAAAGAATCAAGAGCTTTAGTCAGGAGGACAAACACAAATGAAGATCACGGATTTTCTTAGTCTTAAAGGGATTAAATTGGATCTTGAGGCGACAGATAAAGAGGGCGCCTTGAAAGAATTGGTGGATATCCTTGCGGAAGTGAAGGATATCGGTGACAAAAAGAGCATTTTGCGGGCGTTGATCGAACGCGAAAACCTTGGGTCGACGGGGATTGGCCAAGGCATTGCGATCCCACACGGCAAAACCGATAAAGTAGACGGTCTTGTCGCGGTTTTGGGGATCAGTCGCAAGGGAGTCAACTTTGAAGCGTTGGATGGTGAGCCTGTTTATATCCTCTTTCTCCTTGTCGCGCCCAAGGATACGGCTGGACCGCATTTGAAAGCGCTCGCTCAGATCTCAAGGCTGCTCAGAGATTCTTATTTCTGTGAACTCTTGCGGCGTTGTAAAACCTCCAAAGATGTTTTTGATCTTATCAGCAAAGAAGAAAACCGGAAAAGCTGATCAGGAATTCAGGCGAGAGAGAATTTTTTATGCAATTTTTTAAGTGGTTCTATCCAGGGATCGGGATCAAGCGGTGGATCATCCTCTGCATTATGGGGTTGAGCTTGATCGTTGTTGTTGCCCTCCTGACGGTTAAAACAATTTCGAAGTCAAGCGTCCTCTTGGCTTCGTTCGCAACAGCAACGCTTATTTTCGGAATATTCTTGATCTATACCGCAATTAAAAATATGGTCCGTATTTTTATCCGGGCCTTGATGCCGCTTCACCGGGATGGTCCCCTTGTGGATTTGGTTTATCAAAAACGTCAAAATGAATCTCTATTACGAGGCCCGCGTGTTGTGGCGATCGGAGGAGGCACAGGATTAAGCACCCTTCTTTCCGGGATCAAGTTGTTCACCAGCAACATCACCGCGATCGTGACGGTCACGGATACGGGGGGGAGCTCCGGGAGATTACGGGATGAAATGGATATTCTGCCGCCCGGGGATATTCGGAACTGTCTTGTGGCATTAGCGGATGCGGGGCCGTTGATCCGGGACCTTTTTCAGTACCGCTTTGAACTGGGGGAAGGATTAAAAGGTCATAGTTTTGGGAATCTTTTTATCACGGCGCTTTCGATGGTTACAGGTGACTTTGAAAAAGCCATTGCGGAATCCAGTAAAGTATTAGCTATCCGTGGACGTGTGCTTCCTTCGACCTTGGAAAAAGTCACGCTGGTCGGAGAATTTTTGGATGGCTCTTCCGTGGAAGGAGAGACGAATATCACGGCGGTTAAGAAGCCTCTCAAGAATATTAGGATCCAACCCTATAACTGCAAGGCCTGCCAAGAAGCTTTGGATGCTTTAGCGATCGCAGATCTGATCATTATGGGGCCGGGCAGTCTTTATACCAGCATTCTTCCTAACCTTTTAATCAAAGATATTAGCGATGCCGTTTTGAATTCAGATGCACTGAAGATCTTTATTATCAATGCTATGACACAGCCCGGGGAAACAACGGGATTTACGGCAGCTGACCATTTGGATGTTCTCATCAATCATACCGACCCTCGGATCATCGATGCTTGTTTTGTCAATACTCAGGACATCCCGGACGAAACACTTGTGCGTTATCGTGAGAACGGTGCTGTGCCGGTCCGTCTGGACCTTGAAAAGATCGGTGAAAAAGGTTACCAAGTTATCCAGGGAGAAGTTTTAAAAGTAGATGGCCAGATCCGTCACGATTCTGAAAAATTAGTGAAGTTGATCCTGGACCATTATTCAAAAAATATCAAAAGGATCAGAAACTGAAAAATATGACGCTCAAGAAAAAGAAAACAGATCTTAAAAAGTTGGAGCGGAAATTCGTGATCTCCAATAAATTAGGATTACATGCTCGTCCAGCTGCTCTTTTTGTCCAAACGGCGAACCGTTTTGAATCTGCGATCGAAGTTTATAAAGGGAAGATTAAAGCGGACGGGAAATCGATTATGGGGATCATGACCCTTGCGGCAGAAGCGGGGTCTTCCATTATTGTCCGAGCTTCGGGCAAAGATGCTGAGGCCCTTTTAGATGCGATCGGGGCATTAATCGAAGGGAATTTTGGAGAATAAAAAACATGAATGAACTTAAGGGGATAGGAGTTTCACCGGGGATCGCGATCGGAAAAGTTTTCCTTTTGCACACCGGGGATTCTTTTAATTTACCCAAACGGGTCATTGTCCCGGACCAGATCTCGAATGAGATCGCTCATTTTGAGGATGCTTTAACGCAGACCCGGACCGAGATCTTAGGGATTCGCCGGAAGCTTTCCAGCCAGATCGGCAGGGAAAGTTCCGATATTTTCACGGCTCATCTTTTGATCCTTGAAGACCGGACCTTGATTGAAGATGTGATCGAAGTCATCAAAAACGAGAATGTAGGAGCTGAATATGCGTTTGCGACCGTGATCCAGAGATACTTTCATGCTTTTTCTCAGATCAACGATGAATATCTCAAGGAGCGGATCGCGGATATCCGGGATGTGGGCCGGCGCCTCCTCGGGAATCTCTGCGGGCAAGAAAAGAAGCAGCTTGAAAAATTGGAAGAGGGAGCGATCATCGTTTCGCACGATCTTTCTCCTTCCGATACGGCATCGATCGATCGGTCTAAGGTGCTCGCTTTTGTCACCGAGATCGGAGGCCCGACCTCTCATACGGCGATCCTCGGAAGGTCCTTGGAGATCCCGGCGATCGTTGGATTGGAAAATGTGATCGGGCAAGTTCAAAGCGGCGACACCATTATTGTGGACGGTACGCATGGGACCGTTATTATTAATCCGGATCAGGAAACGATAGACCGGTTTTATTCTCAGGAGAACCGTTTTCTTGAACTGAATACCGAACTTGATAAATTAAAAGAATTACCCGCTGAAACGCTGGACGGTCATAGGATCAATTTAGCGGCAAATATCGAATTCCATAGTGAGATCAGCTCCGTAATCTCTCATGGAGCAGAAGGTGTTGGGCTTTACCGCACGGAATATCTTTATATGAACCGCTCTAATCTTCCTTCCGAACAAGAGCAGTATGAGGATTATAAAAAGGTCGTTGAAGGGATCAGCCCTCATAATGTAATTATTCGGACTTTAGATCTTGGAGGTGATAAATTCGCTTCAACGCTTGAGATCCCCCATGAAATGAACCCCTACTTGGGATGGCGGGCGATCCGTTTCTGTCTGACCCGTAAGGATATTTTTAAGACTCAGCTTCGGGCCATACTGCGGGCAAGCACGCACGGTAAACTTAAGATCATGTATCCGATGATCTCGAATATTTACGAACTTCGCGCAGCCCGTGAAGTTTTAGAAGAGGCGAAAAAAGAGCTGCAACAAGAAAATATCCCCTTTGATTCTGAGGTCGAGGTCGGGGCGATGATCGAAATTCCGTCCGCGGCGTTAGCAAGCGACGTTTTAGCCGAAGAAGTGGATTTCTTTTCCATTGGCACTAATGATCTGATCCAATATGTCCTTGCGATCGATCGAATGAACGAGAAGATCGCTTATCTCTATGAGCCTACCCACCCGGCCATTGTCCGATTGATCGACTTGATCATTCAAAACGGGCATCGGCATCATATTTGGGTCGGGAGCTGCGGTGAAATGGCGGCAGATCCTGCCATTGCGATCTTGCTCTTGGGGTTAGGGATCGATGAAATTAGCGCCAGTCCGGTTGTCCTTCCCAAGATCAAAAAAGCGATCCGTTCGGTGAAATTTCAAGATGCCCAGGAGATCGCCCGGAAAGTCCTGACCTTTCAGACGGGAAAACAAATCCAGGAATATTTAGGCAATCAGTTGAAAAATATTTGCAAGGAACTTACCGAGGAATAATGGAAGCTTACCTGAAAGACCTGAAAAATCAGATCGAGCAAGCGCATAAGATCGCGGCAAGGATACGCCTTCCCGCTTCTTTTATCAAGAGACCAGCGAAGGTCCTCTTTTGCGGGATGGGAGGATCCGCGATCAGCGGTGATATTCTTGGAACGATCGCGCAAAGCCGTTCGAAAATCCATTGGACCGTGAACCGGACCTCGAGGCTTCCTGAGTGGGTGGATTCTAAAACGCTGGTTATCCTTTCTAGTTATTCCGGAAATACTCATGAGGTCCAGTCGATCTTTCGGCAGGCGATCGCGAGAAAAGCTTCTTTTTTAGTGGTGTCTTCAGGAGGATGGCTTTCGGAAGAAGCTAAAAGACGGGGAATCCCTTTTTTCCAGCTTCCACAAGGGTACCCGCCTCGATGTGCGATCGGGTATATGACCTTTTCACTCCTCTTTCTTTTTATCCGTTACCGGTGGTTTTCAGTCTCTCACAAAGAAATCGCAGAAGTGCTTCATGTTGCCGAAAAATTTCCGGCTCAAACCGCTAAAGCGCTTGCCCGGAAACTTTTTCAAAAAAGCATTCACATCTATGGGGGCGGATTAATGCAGCCTGTGGCGTTAAGATGGCGGACGCAACTTGCCGAAAATGCAAAAACATTAGCTTCCTGTGAAGCGCTACCAGAAATGTTCCATCATGAGATCGAAGGATGGCTTTTTCCGGATTTTAAGATCAAGCGCTCTGCGGTGATCTTTCTTACAGACCGGAACGAGCCTGTTTGGTTGAAGAAGAAAAAAAAGGTCGCGATTCGCGCGATGAGGGAAAGGAATATCGAAGTGATCGAACTTTGCGCGAAAGGAGAAAGCGGGATCGCACGTATCTTTTCTATGATCATGTTGGGAGATTGGATGAGTTATAAGCTTGCTAGACTTTATAAAATAGATCCTATGTCGATTTGTGTGATCGACAGGATCAAAAATGCGGTTAAGGGGCTAGCATGAAAATCATTATCCTTTGCGCTGGTTATGCGACGCGGCTTTATCCGCTGACGGAAAATCAGCCCAAACCTCTTTTGCCGGTAGGCAAGAAACCGATCCTCGAATGGATCTTAGAACAGGTTCAGAAAGTCCAGGAGATCGAGGCGGTCTATTTAGTCAGCAATCAAAAATTTTCTGGGCATTTTCAAAAATGGGCGGAAAAAACCCGTTATCCGTGGCCCGTTGAGGTCGTCAACGATCAGACCACAAGCAATGAAACACGGCTTGGAGCGATCGGGGATCTGGCGTATGTGATCAGGACCCAAAAAGTCGATCCTTGTGATCTGATGGTGATCGCGGGGGACAATTTTTTTGATTTTGACCTGGTCGCTTTTACGGAATACGGGAAAAAGAAAAGACCTTATGGGGTTATTGCGGTCTATGACGTCGGGGATAAAGAGCTTGCTAAACGCTACGGTTTAGTCCGAACGGCTCCTGATGGGAAGATCCAGGAATTCCAGGAGAAACCCCCTCAACCCGTTACGACCTTGGCTTCAAGCGGTATTTACTGGCTTCCTAAGGAGATTTGGGGCCTCCTTGACAGGTATATCGCAAGCGGTCATAATACTGACCAACCCGGCCATTATATGCGGTGGTTAGCCGAGACTTCGGGGCTATACGCCTTTCCTCTTAAAGGAAAGTGGTTGGATATCGGCGACCTCGCCTCTTACCAGAAAGCGAACGCTATTGTAAATTCTTCAAATCCAAAGGAGTAAAACAAAATGAAAAAAGGGCATTATTTCTTCACTTCAGAATCTGTTTCCGAAGGGCATCCGGACAAACTTTGCGATCAGGTTTCCGATGCTATTCTGGATGCTTATTTAGCCGGAGATCCTACTTCACGCGTGGCTTGCGAATGTCTTGCGACCACGGACCGTTTGACCATTGCCGGGGAGATCACCAGTAAAACCAAAGTTGATGCCGAAAAAGTTGCCCGGCAAGTGATCAGGAAGATCGGCTACGTCGATCCTAAAATCGGCTTTGATTATAAGACTTGTAGAATTGATATCGCGCTTCATACCCAATCGCCGGATATTGCTATGGGAGTGGATACCGGGGGAGCAGGCGATCAAGGGATGATGTTCGGATTTGCAACAGATGAAACCAAAGAACTGATGCCGCTCCCGATCGTGCTTTCCCATAAGCTTGTCCGGTATCTGACGGCTATGCGAAAATCCAAAAAGATCAAATATCTCCGCCCGGATTCTAAAAGCCAAGTGACCATCGAATATAAAGATGATCAACCGATCCGGGTCGATGCGGTGGTATTAAGCTCTCAGCATGATGGCGATGTGACGCTTCCGACCATTCAAAAAGATCTGATCGAGAAGGTGATTAAGAAAGTGATCCCCGCAAACTTGATCGATAAGAATACCAAAGTCTTTATTAACCCTACAGGGCGTTTTGAGGTAGGCGGTCCCCATGGAGACACGGGGCTTACGGGGCGTAAGATCATCGTGGACACTTATGGAGGCATGGGGCGTCATGGCGGGGGTGCTTTTAGCGGAAAAGATCCGTCAAAAGTAGACCGTTCTGCAGCTTATTTCGCCCGATATGTGGCCAAAAATATTGTTGCGGCCGGGATCGCCAAACGCTGTGAGATCCAAGTTTCTTATGCGATCGGTGTGGCAGAGCCTGTCTCGATCCGCGTAGATACTTTCGGGACAAGTAAGCTTTCTAACGAGCAGATCGTTGATGCGGTGACCAAAGTTTTTGATTTTACTCCGAGGGGGATCATTACCGCTCTTGATCTTCGCAGACCGATTTATAATAAAACAGCTGCCTATGGGCATTTTGGCCGTACAGAAGCAGGTTTTACCTGGGAAAAAACAGACCGGGTGGAAGATCTGCGGAAAGTGCTTGGATTAAAGAGCGGATGTTCCTGTAATAAAGTTGCTGTGTCATGCTGATCGCAGAGAAAAAGGTGAAGAGGATGAAAAAGAACGTTTCCAAAGCTAAAGCCGATTTTAAGGTTGCGGATCTTTCGCTCGCGGATTGGGGGCGCAAAGAGATTGAAATGGCTGAGAAAGAAATGCCGGGGTTGATGGCCACCCGCCGTAAATATGGGCCTCAAAAACCCCTTAAAGGGAAACGGATCACAGGCAGTCTTCACATGACGATCCAAACCGCGGTTTTGATCGAAACGCTTGTGGATCTTGGCGCAGATGTCCGTTGGGCTTCTTGCAATATTTTTTCCACGCAAGACCATGCTGCAGCCGCTATTGCAAAACGAGGAATACCCGTCTTTGCCTGGAAAGGGGAGACTCTTGAGGAGTATTGGTGGTGTACGCTTCAAGCGCTTACTTTCCCTGGGGGAAAAGGTCCAAATCTGATCGTTGATGACGGCGGGGATGCGACCTTGATGATCCATTTGGGTTATGATGCAGAAAAGAATCCGAAGATTCTCGATAAAAAAGTCGAGACTCAGGATGAAATCGAGCTTTTTAAAGTCCTCAAAAAATGTCTAAAAGAGAACCCTAAAAAATGGCATGAAACGGTCAGGGCATGGGAAGGGGTCTCCGAAGAGACCACTACCGGGGTCCATCGACTTTATAAAATGCAGGAACAAGGTAAACTGCTTGTGCCGGCGATCAATGTGAATGATTCGGTTACGAAATCCAAATTCGATAATCTCTATGGTTGCCGAGAATCCCTTGCAGACGGGATTAAACGGGCAACCGATGTCATGGTTGCGGGAAAAGTGGTCGTCGTTTGTGGTTATGGGGATGTCGGTAAGGGGAGTGCTCAATCCATGAGTGGTTTTGGTGCCCGTGTGATCATTACCGAGATCGATCCGATCTGCGCTCTCCAGGCCGCGATGGCCGGGTATCAAGTGGCTCGCCTTGAAGATGTCCTGGGTAGTGCTGATATTTTTGTGACCGCGACCGGGAATATTGATGTGATCACTGCTGAACAAATGTCACGTATGAAAGATGAAGCGATCGTTTGCAACATCGGGCATTTTGACAATGAGATTCAGGTTTCCCAGCTTGAAAAATGGCCGGGGATCAAGAAGATCAGTATTAAGCCCCAGGTTGACAAGTATGTTTTTCCGGACGGGCATTCGGTCATTATTCTTGCGGAAGGACGCCTTGTGAACTTAGGTTGCGCGACCGGCCATCCCAGTTTTGTCATGTCCAATTCTTTTACAAACCAAACGCTTGCCCAGATCGATCTTGCGCTAAATCCCAAAAAACCCGGCGTCTACCGTCTTGAAAAAAAGCTAGATGAAGAGGTGGCTCGTCTCCATTTGGATAAATTAGGAGTAAAGCTGACTCGGCTTACCCCAAAACAGGCG
>CAYQTU010000019.1:15225-17128 GCA_964420575.1 uncultured bacterium | reverse complement strand
TTTGGAAGGGAAGAGCTCTTTTAAGAGCGTTTTGACTCATGGTTTTGTCATGGACGGGCAGGGCAAGAAAATGTCAAAGTCCTCGGGAAATGTTGTGACCCCTCAGGATGTGATGAAGGAATTTGGGGCAGATGTGCTGCGGCTTTGGGTGACCTCTTGTGATTACCAGTTTGATGTCCGTCTCTCTCATGAGATCTTAAAGCAGCTGGTGGATACTTACCGCAAGATCCGGAACACGTTCCGTTATCTTTTATCGAACCTTTATGATTTTGAGATGAAAAAAAACGCGATTGCCTTTGAAAAATTGCATCCTCTGGACCGTTGGGCGATGGGGAAAGCAGACCAGTTGGTCCGGACTGTAACGGATCTGTATGAGCGGTTTGAATTCCATCAGATCTATCGCGAGGTCTATAATTTTTGTGTGGTGGATCTGAGCGCTTACTATTTAGATGTCCTCAAAGACACTCTTTATACCGCAGCGCCCCATGCCTGGCTCCGGCGTTCGGCTCAGACCGCGCTCTTTTATATTTTATCCCGGTTGGTCAAGATCGTAGCGCCGATCATGCCGTTCACAGCCGATGAGGTTTGGAAGGCCTACAAGCTTGAAGAAGGGGCGGCTTCGGTCCATGCCAGTGCGTGGCCTAGTTTAGAAAAAGCCAAGAACGAAAACGAATTCCGAGAATGGGAACATATTCGCGAGATCCGTGATGGGATCACGCCGTTTTTGGAGAAACAACGCGAAGCCAAAGTGATCGGTGCAGGGCTTGAAGCTAAGGTGATTTTTAGTGTAGAAGAGCCGAAATCGGCCGAAATATTAAGTAGATATGAAAAAGAGCTCACTCGTGTCTTGGTTGTGTCCCAGGCTTCTCTGGAAACAAAGGCACTGGAGGGGATGGAAACCACCGAAAGTGTTTCCTCGGTCTTCCAGACGAAGCTGAAACTGCATGTTCTTGTTGCGAAGGCGGATGGGCAGAAATGCGTTCGCTGCTGGAATTATTCCCCCGATCTCGGCCAGGACAGTGAACACCCATCCCTTTGTCCGAAATGCGTTGATGCGGTTCGAAAATAAAAAATCCTAGGAAAGAGAGCGGTTGATTTTTTAAAAGCCTATGCTTTTTCATTTAAGGAATCCGAAAACAGTCCTCAAAAAAAGCCTGATCGGATTGATCCTTTTCTGTTTCGGAGCGATCGCATCCTATCTTTTTGCGGTATTGTTCGCCCCGACTTTTTTACGTTCCTTGGCACATCATCCGATGGTCCCGATCTTCATGACCACGCTGGTCGCTCTCATGGCGTATAAGCCGATCGAACATTATGTTAAAAAATTCCTTGAGCAATATATTTTCCATAAAAAAAGCTTTGCACATTTGACCCTGATGGACCTCGCGGAAGATCTTTCCGTGAATTTGGACCTCCAAGAAGTGGCCAACCTCGTAGTCAACACCTTCGGGGAAGTGCTTCATCTGAAAGCCGTGGCTCTTCTTGTGCCGGATCCTTTAGCCAGCCATTTTGAGATCGCTTCTGCTTATGGATGGCCGATCTCGACATCAAAGCGCCTTCAGCTTTCTATGGAAACACCTCTTGTCAGATTGATCCAGAGGACAGGACCACATGTGTTAGTTCGAGGACCGTTGCTGCAGTCTTTGCCTTGGCAGGAAGCGAATGCCCTTGCCCAGGATTTTGATCTTCTCCGGGCGGGTTGGATCATCCCTCTTTTTACCAAAGGAGAACTAGCGGGACTGATTGCTTTTGGGACCCATTTTCCGGACGCAACGTTCGATCAAACGGATTTTCATTTTTTTAGGGAATTTGCCGCTGCGATCGCAAAATGCGTTGCGAATGCCTCCATCGTTCGCCGTCTGAAACAGATTAATCTCGAACTTCAGGATGCCCAATCCCAATG
>CAYQTU010000019.1:0-15215 GCA_964420575.1 uncultured bacterium | reverse complement strand
AATGGGTTCAGGTGACTAAACTGACGGCGATCGAACAGCTTGCCGCGGGGATCGCGCATGAGATCCATAACCCTCTGGCGATCATTTCAGGCAAGGCGCAGGTCCTTTTGATGCGGAAAGGGGATAAGAAGCTTGCCGCGGACATTGAAGAGGCCCTGCAAACGATTGTGAAGCAAACGCGCCGCGCTGCCGATATAACAAGGAAACTTTTAATGTATTCCCAGAATGCCCGAGAGCCTAAAGAATGGCTTCACCTTGAAAAGGTGCTGAATGCCTCGATGGCGCTTGTGGCTTATCAGGCTTCCATGGACCATATTGAGATCACTACAGCCATTGATCCAGGATTGCCGGAATATTACGGGAATGTCCAGGAGGTCCGGGAGATCTTTCTCAACTTATTTTTGAATGCGGCTGAAGCGATCGGAGCCCACGGGAAGATCCACGTTCAGATCCAACATCATGTCCAGGATGAGATCATCGAGGTTCGTTTTTCGGATACCGGCAAAGGCATGTCGGCAGAAGATCTAGAGAAATTATTCAATCCTTTCTTTACGACACGGCATGAGGCTTTAGGGTTGGGGCTGTTCGTGACCCAGCAGATTGTCAGACGTTACGGTGGCTCGATCCGCGCCGAAAGCCGGTTGAATGAAGGGAGCTTATTTATCATTCAGTTGCCGTGCGCGGAAAAAAAGAGAGAGGTTCAAGTCCCAAAGGAAGAGGCTTCTATTCCAACGGTTTCATAAAGTAAAACGGAAAAAATCCAACATCTGAGGTATAATAAAAATGGAAATCGAAATAGGAGACAAAGCAATGACGAAAAAACTGCTTGTCGTGGATGATGAAGTGGAGATCTGTGAATTTTTGAAGTCGTTCTTTGAAGAACGCGATTTTAAGGTCACGACCGGTCATTCCGGAGAACAGGCCGTGGAACTCGTCGCGAAGATCCAGCCGGATGTCGTTCTTCTTGATATTCAAATGCCGGGACTGGATGGCCTTCAAGCGCTCAAAAAGATCAAACAAAGTCATCCTCACACAAAGGTGATCATGGTCACTGCTGTTGAAACTCAGGATAAGATCGAAGAAGCGATGCGTTACGGAGCGGATAATTATATTACCAAGCCCTTGAGCTTGGAATATTTGGAAAAAGACGTTCAAGACAAATTGGATAATCTGGCCAAACGCTAGCGCGTCTGTCGTTCCTTCTTCGAAAATCCGGATTAGGAGTCAGGATTTACTTATGCCCATTAGCGGGAAAAGAAAAACATTGGATTATCAAAGCGCTTTAAGAGATGTTGCCAAAAGCATGGTGCGTCTCCGGCGTCCTGATCGTCTGATCAAGTTGATCACCCGCTTTATTGACCGTGAATTTAAACTGGTCCACACCTCGCTTCTCATCCTGGATGCCGTTAAAAAACAATACGTCTTTGTCAATTCTAAAGGAAGCCGGCGCCTTCCGGTAGGGCTCGTAAAATTTGATGTTGATCACCCGCTGATCCGCTGGTTTTCGGATACCAAAAAACGGCTTCCGGCCCAAAAAGATTTTCTTTTGCTCCCTCAAGTCCGGAAAATGCAATCCCGTGCCCAATTCCGCATGGCATCGAATGCCAAAACGGAGCATCTTGCGCGGATCCAAAAGACCATGGAAAATCTTCGGGCGGAGTTGATCATCCCCAGCTATTTTAAAGATACCCTGATCGGCATCCTGATCCTCGGGAAAAAACAAAAAGGCGGATCATTCATGCCTAAAGAGATCTCCTTTTTCCAGACCCTGGCCCAGGATTGTTCGATGGCCGTTAAAACGACCGAATACCACCAGAATCTGTTCGAAAAGACCCAGGAACTTGAAAAAAGGATCAATGAGATCGAAACGCTTCGGCAAAAAGAGCAGAAGACCTATTATGAGATCATGAGGTCTTTAGCCCAGGAAGTTCATGCCAAAGAGCCTTCGACGTTTGGACATGTCGAAGAAGTTGAGAAACTAGGGATCATGACGGCCCGGGAGTTAGGGTTGGACCTTTCCGGACGGAATAAAGATATCCTTTCTGCGGCTTTGACGCTTCATGATGTCGGTAAGATCGGCGTTCCGGACCACGTGTTGACCAAACCGGGAGCGCTGACGGAAGAAGAATGGAAGATCATGCGGACCCATGTGGAGAAAGGGGTGAGGATCCTGGAGCCTTTGACGGATTTTAAGAAAGTCCGGGAGATCATCTGGCAGCATCATGAACGTTATGACGGGAAAGGTTACCCCCGGGGTATGAGAGGGGAAGAGATCGCGATCGAAGCCCGCATCGTGAGCGTGGTGGATGCCTTTCACGCCATTGTTTCAACCCGCTGTTACAGTCAGGGCCGGCCGGTGGAAGAGGCTTTTCGAGAGCTCAAAAACTGTGCCGGGACCCAATTCGACCCCCAGGTGGTCGAAGCCTTTATCCGGGTTTTAAGCCGTGAAATGCAGAAGAAAAGCAGTTCCTTAGCTCCTGTTTAAAGCTTTCCTCATCTTAGGAAGATTGCTCAGTTAAAGCTTGCGTCGAATGGATAGCCTCAGTATAATGTGCCCCAATTTTAGGAAGGACAGGGGTTCAAAAAAATGCCAAAACAGAAAAAACTCAGCAAAAAAGAACTAGAGGTCTATAAAAAGCTTCTTCTGGAAATGCGCAAAAAGATCGTCCGGGATATCCAACAACTCGAAGGGGATAGCCTGAATACGAACCAAAAAGACGCTTCCGGGGACCTTTCGGGATACAGTTTTCATATGGCCGATATGGCAACCGATAATTTTGACCGCGAATTGAACATTGGTTTGGCTTCCAGCGAACAGCAGATCCTTAACGAGATCGTCGTTGCTCTTAAGAAGATCGAAGAGGGGACCTACGGGTTTTGCGAGAAATACGGGACCCCGATCCCCAAAAAGAGATTGCTGGCTATGCCGTATACGCGTTTTTCCAAAAAAGCCCAGGAAGAAGAGGAGAAAGAAAAACGTCGTCAATAGTCTTCTTTTACCTGCTGGTTGGGATCGTCGTTTTCCTGGATCAGCTCAGTAAATTCCTTGCCCTTCACTATCTTTCCTTGCATCATTCTGTGGAGATCTTTCCGGGAATCCTTGATTTTACACTTCTGAAAAATTCAGGGATTGCGTTTGGCCTGATGAGCGGCTACGAACCGGTCCTTTTTACGGTCATTACTCTCAGCCTGATCATTCTTTTCTGGGTTTCCAACCGTTCTCAGCAAACAAGCCGCCTGAACCGTTGGGCGCTAAGCTTGATCCTGGGCGGAGCCTTGGGGAATTGGATCGACCGGTTGCGTTTTCAGGCCGTCATTGATTTTATCGATTTCCGGGTATGGCCTGTATTCAACCTTGCGGATTCCGCGATCACGATCGGGGTTGGCCTTTATATGATCGGACTCTTAACTGCTAAAGAAGATCCTAAAAGGCCGTCATGATCCCCGTCCTTCTTTCGTTCGGTCCCATCCACCTTTATTCTTACGGATTGAGCATTGCCCTGGGGATCCTTTTATCTTTCTTTTTGATGAGCCGGCAAGCGGTCAGGGAAGGCTTCCCCAGCCAGGAGAATGTTTCGGACCTGCTCTTTGCCGCGGTCTTTTGGGGGTTTGTGGGCGCACGTGTGTTCTATATTGCAGAAAATTTGTCTTATTATCTTGCTTCTCCCTTGAAAGTCTTTGCCGTGTGGGAAGGCGGATTGATCTTTTACGGCGGGGTGATCATGGGTCTGGCTGGTTTTTATATGACGGTTCGCGTCAAAAAGCTTTCTTTTTGGAAAACTTTGGATTTTATAACCCCTTATGTGGCATTGACCCATGCGTTTGGACGGATCGGGTGTTTTTTGAACGGATGCTGTTATGGGAAGACCTGCGATCTGCCGTGGGCGGTCCATTTCCCGGAAGTGGCGGGAAAAGTGCATCCGACGCAGCTTTATGAGGCGCTTTTTGATCTCGGACTTTTCTTTTTTCTGATAGCCTTTCGTAAGAGGGTAAAATTCGAAGGGCAGGTGGCGCTGCTTTATCTTTTGCTTTATTCCCTCGGAAGGTACTTGATCGAATTCCTGCGCGAACCCACCTGGCTTTGGCAGGGCCTTAGTTTCAACCAGTGGATGAGCATACTGATCATTACGGTTGTTTTTTTTATTTTTCAAAACAAGAAAAATAGAAAAGACTGAACTCCCCCCCATGGCCAGGACACGTTTTGACGAATTCTTCGTTGCTGGATCCCAGGCGAACCAGCGGCTCGATGTCCTGTTAGCCAAAGAACTTGCCGACCGCCATTCCCGCGCTCAGCTTCAGAAGTTGATCAAGGGCGGAGGAGTGCTTGTGAACGGGAAGAGAGTCACTTCCCATTATTGTGTTAAAGAAGGGGAGAGGATCCAGATCGAGAAACTGGAAAAACACGAAGAAACCCTTCCGGCCGAAGATATCCCCCTCGAGATCGTCTATGAAGATATGGATTGTCTTGTGGTGAATAAACAGGCAGGGATGGTGGTCCATCCGGCTCATGGGAACCCTTGTCACACCCTGGTCAATGCGCTTCTTTTCCACTTGCCCAAGCTTTCCAGCGGAGGTGATCCGGTCCGTCCCGGCATTGTTCACCGGTTAGATAAAGATACGTCAGGTTTATTAGTGGTCGCTAAAAATGATTATGCTCATGCGAAATTGGCCCAGCAGTTCAAAGACCATTCCATAGAAAGGATCTACCATGCGATTGTCCGCGGCGTTGTCCAGCATGACGAAGGGATCTGCGAAGAACCTGTAGGACGCGCTTTCTTGAACCGGAAAAAGGTCGTGATTAAACCTTCCGGAGGAAAAGACGCTTTGACCTATTTCCGGGTCCTCAAACGCTTCCAGAAAGGCTCCCTGCTTGAGATCCGTCCTCAAACCGGCAGGACTCACCAGATCCGTGTCCATTTGGCGCATATGGGACATCCGGTACTTGGGGATACGTTTTACGGAATTCCTTATCCGCCTATACACCGGCAAGCCCTCCATGCCAGCGTTCTCGGCTTTGAACAGCCTACGACCAAGAAGTGGATCCGCCTTGAAAGCAAGCTTCCTAAGGACATGGAGGAGCTGCTGAGCTTCCTTGAATCCCAAGCCTAGTTGGCTTATAATTTTCTAATTGTGAGTCCTGTTCATTGGCTTATTTTCATTTTTACTTTTCTTCCGTCGCTGGGCGTTGCCTTTTACGGGCGCTGGGTGCTTATGAAATATGCTCTGCCGTCCTACCGGACCGGAGTGACCGGATGCGAGATTGCCAGGTTCATCCTGGACCATGCCGGTCTGATCCAGATCAGCATTAACCCCCTCGAGAAAGATTCTTTGACGGGAGGGTCTGCGGAAGTCAACGCACTTGAGATGGACCGTGGGACTTATGAGGGAAAAGATTTCCTTTCAATCCTTGAGGCGGCCCGGCAGGCCTTTTTGAAAATTCATTTAGCGAATGTAACGTTTTGGGCGCATATCAAAAAGCGCTCGGGTTTTATGATCCGTATGGCTGTGATCGCCGGATGGGCCTTGATCGCTCTTGGGGCCGTGGTGCCCGGAGCAGGTTTTTTAGCGACCTTAGGACTGGGGATTTTTATTGGAGCGCTTGTGGTCGGGATCTTTGAGCTTCCTTTTGAGCTTCAGATGGAGGAAGAGACCTCACAGCTTCTGAAACGGTCCGGTTATTTCCAGCCGAACGAACTGATACACCTAAAAAAACTGAACATGGCCGCATCTTTCTGGGGTTTGGCCTGTATCATCCGGGCCCCGTTTGATCCGCGGGCTTATTTTTTTCAGAAGAACGGAAAAGTCTATGGCGTTTAAAAACCTCGGGGAATTCCTTCAGTTTCTTCGTCAGAACGGGCAAGTCGTTGAGGTTCCGGCGGAAGTGGATCCTTGTCTTGAGATCACGGAGATCTATGATCGCATTGTCAAACAGGAAGGGCCGGCGCTTTTATTCCGCAAAGTAAAAGGTTCTTCGATACCGCTTGCGATCAATCTTTTCGGGTCTTCTGAGCGGATGGCCTTAGCCTTAGGTGTGAAGAACCTGACCGAGATCGCGGAACGCATCGAATCTCTTCTGGATGTGAAAGTCCCGCAAAACCTTTTCGACAAGCTTTGGATGCTTCCTAAATTAGGAGAACTGAACGCGATCTTTCCGAAGACCGTCAGAAGTGCCCCGTGCCAGGAAGTCGTCATCCGCGCGGGGGAGGGTCCGATGCTGGATAAGTTACCGGTCCTTCAATGTTGGCCGGAAGACGGCGGTAAATTCATTACTTTTCCGTTAGTCATCACCAAAGACCCGGGCACGGGAAAACGCAATGTCGGACTTTACCGAATGCATGTTTATGATGATCAGACGACCGGCATGCACTGGCAGGTCCATAAGGACGGGGCCGAACATTTCCGCCAGCTTCCCAAAGGGAGTAAAAGGCGTTTGCCCGTGGCCTGCGTGATCGGAGCGGATCCGGCCGCGATGTTCTCGGCCGCGTGTCCTTTGCCGAGCGGGATGGATGAGTTCATGATGGCCGGATTTCTGCGTAAAAAAGCGGTAGAACTTGTGAAATGTAAAACGATCGACCTGGAAGTTCCTGCGGAAGCCGAGATCGTTCTTGAAGGGTATGTGGAAGAAGGAGAAATGAGAATGGAAGGGCCGTTCGGGGATCATACGGGATTTTATTCCCGGGCGAAAGAGTTCCCGGTCTTTCACGTGACCTGCATGACCCATCGTAAAGATCCGGTTTATGTGACAACCGTTGTCGGACGTCCGCCGATGGAAGATTGTTACATGGGGAAAGCGATCGAGCGGATCTTTTTGCCGATGATCCAAAAACAATTCCCTGAGATCAAAGACCTCCATCTTCCGTGGGAAGGAAGTTTCCATAATTGTGTGATCGTTTCGATCCGCAAAAGCTATCCGGAACAAGGGAAAAAGATCATTCACGGGCTTTGGGGGCTGGGGCAGATGATGTTCTCCAAAATGATTGTGGTGCTGGATGAAGATGCCCGGGTCCAGGATACGCGTGAAGTGATGTGGCGCGTTCTGAACAACCTGGATCCGAAACGCGATATCGTGTTTAGCGAAGGCCCTCTCGATGAGTTGGATCATGCGGCAAGCGAAGATCTTTCCGGTTCCAAGATCGGGATCGATGCGACCCGCAAAACCCCGGAGGAAGGGATGAAACGTCCGTGGCCGGAAGATATCCGCATGAATGAAGAGGTCCAGAAAAAGGTTGAAACGCGCTGGCGCGAATATGGGCTGGATGAAAAATATCTTCGTTAAGATCGGTTCGTTCTTTGAGATGATCAAGTTCGAGCATTCGCTTTTTGCGCTGCCGTTCGCTTACATGGGGCTTTTCCTTGCGGAAAAGGGATGGCCGCGTCTTTCTGTTTTTTTGGGGGTGACGGTTGCCATGGTAAGTTTCAGGACCATGGCGATGGGACTCAACCGTATCCTGGATATCCGGATTGACGCCTTGAACCCGAGGACCCGGAACCGTGCGCTTGTGACGGGGGAGATCCAAAGATCTTTGGCGTGGAGGATCTCGATCCTGAGCCTGCTTGTTTTTGAATGCAGCGCCTACCTGCTTGGCCCGCTTTGTTTTGGACTTTCTCCGGTGCCGGTCGTTCTTGCTTTGATTTATCCTTTTTCGAAACGGTTCACCTGGTTTTCCCATTTTATTCTGGGGCTCATTCTCGGGATCGCTCCTTATGGAGCTTGGCTGGCCAGCTGCGGCGAATTTTCCTGGATCCCGGCCTTGCTTTCGTTCGGGGTGATGACCTGGGTTGCGGGTTTTGATATGTTCTATGCGTTGCAGGATATGGATTTTGACCGGGAACACGGCCTTTATTCGGTCCCGGCAAAGTTCGGGATGCCGGCAACTTTGGTCCTGACCCGGTTTTTGCATATCGTAAGCGTTCTCGTATGGGTTTGGGCCGGTGGGTTAGCAGGTTTGGGAGCGATCTTTAATGTCGGGATTGTTCTAGTTGTGCTTTTTTTAGTCTATGAACATTTTCTAGTCTGGCGTTACGGTCTTGCGAAGATCAACGAAGCTTTTTTCGTCATGAACGGCCTCGCCAGCATCGTTCTTTTTTTAACGGTTTTGGTTGAAGGGGTTATTTAGGAGATCATAAATATGAAACCCTATATAGTAGCGATGACCGGAGCGAGCGGGGTGGTGTATGCGGTGCGCTTGTTGGAGGTGTTGGCTGAGCAAAAGGTTCCGGTCGAGCTTGTGATTTCCGATATGGCAAAGATCGTGATGAAAGAAGAGCTGGGCACTGAACCGGACCTTCATAAAAAAGGGTTCCACATCCACAGTTTTAAGGATTTTACCGCACCGATCGCAAGCGGGTCTTATCCGACCCAAGGCATGGTGATTGTGCCGTGCAGTATGGGGACGCTCGGAGCCATTGCGTCCGGACTTTCCCAGAACCTGATCCATCGCGCCGCGGATTGCACGATCAAAGAAGGCCGGAAACTGATCCTTGTGCCGCGCGAGACACCCTTAAGCGCCATTCATCTTGAGAACATGCTGAAGCTTTCGCGTCTGGGCGTCCGGATCGTTCCGCCCATGCCCGCTTTTTATTCTGGGCAAAAAGATATCCGGGACCTCGTGGATTTTGTGACCGGGAAGATCCTCGATCAAATGGAGATCCCGCACACGCTTTATCCCCGGTGGGTCGGGCCGATGGAAAGGGCTTTCGAAAAACTTCTATGAGAACGCAAACTCAGTTTCGTCTCGGAAAGATCCGTTATCTGAACTGCATGCCGTACTTTTTCGGCTTGGAAGATCTGTTAAAAGAAAAAGGGCTCGAGCATGAGGTGAGCTTTTTTGAGTCCTATCCGACCGCCATCAATGAAGCCATGCAAAAAGGGGAGGTGGATGCTGGGCCGATCTCTTCTCTGGAATATCTTCAGCACCAGGATGAATACCTTTTGATGGGGCCGGCGATCGGTTCGAGGATCTTTTCCCGAAGCGTCCTGCTCCTTTCCCGGAAAAAAGTCGAGGATCTTGACGGGGCGGCGATCGCTTTATCCAAGGAAAGCCGGAGTTCGGCCGGTTTGCTCCGTATCCTTCTGAAACAAAGGTACGAATTAAAGGTCAGCTATGAAACGGTCCCCCAGGACCTTGAAGCCATGCTCAAGAAATATCCTGCGGCGCTTGTGATCGGGGACCAGGCGCTTTTCTGTCAGCCGAAGGAGATGCTTTATAAATATGATCTCGGCGAAATGTGGCAGGCCTGGACGGGGAAACCGTTTGTGTTCGCAGTTTGGGCTGTGCGGAAAGATTTTTTTATCATGCATCCGGAGCCGGTCAGGATCCTCAGCGCCGCTTTACGGGAAAATCTCCTGAAAAATCTCGGGGATCCGGAAGCGCTTTTGAGATCTGCGCTCAAGATCACGCCTCAGGACCATTCGTTTTGCCAGCTTCTCGGATATCTGATCAACCTGCATTATGAACTGGATGAGGAAATGAAGGCGGGGCTTCTGCGTTTTTTTGAGCTAGCCCATGAAGAAGGTCTTGTCCCCGTGCCTCAGCCTCTGAAAGTGATCGAATGACAACTTCTTGCAACGCCATTCTTGAAAAACGCCTTTACGGCGGCCGGATCAATCTTGAGGAAGGGATCCTTCTTTTTTCCTGCGATCTTCTTGAGCTCGGAAGGGCAGCCCAGAAATTAACCCGGAGGACTTTGCCGAAAGCCGTGACTTTCGTGGTGGATCGGAACATCAGTTGTACGAATGTTTGCGTGGTCGGGTGCGATTTTTGTGCATTCCATTGCCTGCCCGGGGCTGAAGAATCCTATGTCCTTTCCCAAGAAGAAGTCCTTGCAAAGGTCCGTGAGCTTGTGGCTTCCGGCGGCACACAGGTGATGATCCAGGGGGGTGTTCATCCGGACCTCGGGCTCGATTATTATCTGAACATGGTCCGGGTGATCCGTGAGAAGTTCCCGCAAGTCCATATCCATTCTTTTTCAGCCGTGGAAATGGACCGGCTGTCGCAAAAAAACAAGATCCCTTTACCAGAACTTTTCCGTCTTTTCAAAGAAGCCGGGCTGAATTCCTTGCCGGGAGGCGGAGCGGAGATCTTGGTTGAGCGGGTCCGGCAATTGATCAGCCCGAATAAGATCTCGTCAGACCGCTGGCTGGAAGTGATGCAGACCGCTCATGAGGCCGGTCTAAAAACGACGGCGACCATGGTGTTTGGTCATGTGGAAACTTTTGAGGAGAGGATCATGCATCTCATCCGGCTCCGGGAGCTTCAGGACAAGACGCGGGGATTCCGGTCTTTTATCCCTTGGAGTTTTGTCCCTCACCAGACGCCTAAGCTGAACGGGCTTCAGCCTAAAGGGGGCGATGATTATCTCCGGACAGTCGCGATCTCGAGGCTCATGCTGGATAATTTTGAACACATCCAGAGCGGCTGGCTCACGGAAGGACTGAAACTAGGTCAGATCGCTCTTGCGTTCGGGTGTGATGATATGGGAGGAACGCTGATGGAAGATAAAGTCTTGGAGCCAACCGGGATCAAGGTCCGCACACGTCAAGAAGACTTGATCCGGCTTATCCGTGACGCAGGGTATGTCCCCGTTCAACGGAATACAAATTATGAGATCCTTAAAGTTTTTGAACCGCAAGAACATGTCCGCGCCTGATAAAAACTTCATCCGTAAAGCCTTTGATTCGATCACGCCCCGTTATGATCTCCTGAACCAGATCTTAAGTTTCGGGATGTCGGAATTGTGGCGCCGGAGATCCGCGGAGATCGTTTTAGGCGATCCTGTCTTTATGCCGGAGAGTATTCTGGACCTGGGGTGCGGGACCGGGAAATTTTTGGAATGCTTTCTGCACAAAAAAGCCTGGAAAAACGCGGTCGGAGTGGATTTTTCGGCCACGATGCTCGAAAAAGCGCGCCGAACAGTGCAAGAGAATGTCCTATGGCTTCAGGAAGATTTTGACCGTCTTCCGTTCCTTGGGTCAAGTTTTGATTTGGTGATCTCGGGTTTTACACTGCGCAGCGTCCAGGAGCTTTCGGGATTTTTGAACCATGTGTACATGATCCTGACCCCTGGGGGGAAAGCAGTTTTTCTGGATCTGACGCGGCCTAAAAGTTTCTGGGCTAGGATTTTTTTCTATCCTTATCTAAAATTCATTTTACCCTTTTTGGGCTGGATGATCTCGGGGAAGGGGACGGCTTACCAATTCCTGTCGCGGTCTGTGGAACATTTCCAAGAACCTGAGAGAACCCTGCAAGAGATGGCCCAAGCCGGGTTCAGGAACTGCTGCAGTAAAAGCTTTGCTTTTGGCGCCGCAACGCTTATGATAGGGCAGAAATAACTCCTATATGATGACTCCCGATAAAAAAATAGAACAGCTTGGTCTCGAATTGCCTATGGCGCCCCAGCCTGCAGGACTTTATCAGCCCGTTGTGATCTCGGGGAAATGGGCCTATTTGAGCGGCCAGATCTCCAAAGATGCCGAGGGGAAGATTTTGATGGGGAAAGTCGGTCAAGAACTGTCTTTGGACCAGGGCCGTGAAGCAGCCCGGCTTGCGGCGCTTAACGCTTTAAGCATCATGAAAAACCTCATTGGTTTTAAAAAGATCGCTCGCATCGTGAAAGTGACCGGTTTTGTACAGGCGGCCCCGGATTTTTATCAGATCCCGGATGTTTTGAACAAGGCCTCCGAACTTTTTGTGGAAGTTTTTGGGGATGCGGGGCGGCATGCTCGCTCGGCCGTGGGCGTTTCCAGCCTACCGCTGAATGCCGCGGTAGAGATCGAAACGGTCTTGGAGCTGAAGTAGAGGTTTTTTATGAGATCTTTCCTTAAATTCGTCGCTGTTTTTATCACGATCCTTCTGGTAAGCGCGATCCTTGCCCCCGTGCTTTACGATTATCTGCCTTTCAAATTTGAAAAGATCTTTAACCGTCTGGTCATGATCGGCGTGATCCTGGCGGTGATCTTGTTCGTACGGATCCGTAAGGAAACTTTTGTCCGGTTCGGCATGGACTGGAAAAAAGAAAGCCTTCGATTTTTTATGACGGGATTTTTAACGGGTTTTTTTGTGCTGGTCCTCATTGCCGTGCTGGGGCTTCTCACGGGTCATGCCCGATGGGCTTATCATTACTTGGATGCCTGGGAATGGACGGAAAAGCTCGCGCTTTGCCTCGGCTCCGCTCTTTTGATCGGCGCGCTGGAGGAATTCTTTTTCCGCGGATTCATCTTCACAAATATCCGTGACCGGTTCCGTTGGAGCGTGCTGGCCAGCATGATCGCAACGAGCGTCTTTTATTCCAGTTTGCACTTTGTCAGTGCTAAAAAACCGTTCGTCGGCCCGGATCCCGTTTTTTGGGATAGCCTTCGGCTAATGGCGGCGCCTTTGAAATCTTTCCTGAATTTTCCGGATTTCTGGCCTTCGGCGCTCGGGCTTTTTTTGTTCGGGATGATCCTGAACGATACTGCGGTCCGAACGAAATCCCTTTATCCCGCGATCGGTTTGCACAGCGGATGTGTTCTTTTTATTAAATTGGACGGTATTTTTCTGCATGCCTTGGATAAAGATATTTTTTTCTGGGGCAGCAAAAAAGTTTATGACGGGGTGATCGGATGGGTTTTTTTGATCGTGATCTGGATCCTCTTGAGGAAGATCCTTAAAGCCCAGCCGGATCAAACTTCAAAAGCGGCAAGTCTTACGGAGGGAGTTTGATCTTATGACCTTCAACAAAGTCAGCCGTGAAAAGGTCCTTGAAATCCTCCGGGAGATCAAAGACCCTGCTTCCCGGAATGATATCCTGTCGCTCGGGTGGGTGCATGAAGTTGAGATCGGAAACGGGCGTATTTTTATCCATCTTGAAACGACTCCGGAAACCGCGGATTCTCAGGAATTCATTAAAGAACTGATCCAAAGCAAAGTGGGACAGCTGGACCGGACGATGGAAGTGGATGTTTATTTTTCTCAAAAAATCAAAGAGAGCACAGCCGCTTTTTCCGGACAGCCGATCCCGGGTGTCCGGTATGTCGTGGCGGTCGCGAGCGGGAAAGGCGGGGTCGGGAAATCCACAGTTGCGGTGAACCTGGCTCTCGCTTTCAAACAGCTTGGCGTAAAGGTCGGATTGATGGATGCGGATATTTACGGGCCGAATATCCCTTTGATGCTGGGCGTTCCTGAGGGAAAACATCCTGAAATGAATGCCGAAGGGAAGATCACTCCCTTGGAAGCGCAAGGGATGAAAACGATATCGATCGGTTTTTTTGCGGCCCCGGACCAGCCGATCATTTGGCGGGGTCCTCTGCTTCATAAAACGATCGAACAATTCCTTCATGCCGTTGCGTGGGGAGAATTGGACATTTTGGTGGTCGACCTCCCTCCGGGGACCGGAGATGTTCAGCTATCTCTGGCTCAATGGGTCAAACTTGCGGGGGCTGTTGTAGTTTCTACGCCGCAGGAAGTGGCCTTAAGCGATGTTCGTCGAGCCGTGAACATGTTCCGTAAAATGGAGGTTCCTGTTCTTGGGGTCATTGAAAACATGACAGGTCCCGTTTTTGGTAAAGGCGGTGGCGAAAAGATGGCAGAGGTTTTTAAGGTCCCTTTCCTTGGGGATATTCCTCTGGAAGCGGCCATCCGGGAAGGCGGAGATTCCGGGCAACCGGTGATGGCTGAAAAGCCCGAGGACCCGATCAGTCGGCGCTTTATTAAAATAGCCGAGACAATTCAACAAGAACTTTATAAAATAGCAAATTAAAAGGTTAGGATCATGGCGAAAAAGAGCACGAAAATACAAGTATCCCCCAAGGACAAACGTTTTCCCGAAGTGGTCAAAGAGCTCCTGATGCTTTTAGGAGAAAATCCCACCCGGGAAGGATTGCAACGGACTCCGGTCCGGGTCATGAAGTCCCTTCAATATTTGACTCAGGGGTATCAAATGGACCCCAAGGAGATCCTGAAGAACGCAATTTTCAAAGAACCCTATGACGAAATGGTCATTGTTAAGGATATCGAGATCTTTTCGCTCTGTGAGCATCACTTGCTGCCGTTTTATGGAAAGGCCCATATTGCGTATATCCCCAACGGCAAGATCCTCGGTCTCAGTAAGATCCCGCGTATTGTCGAGGTTTTTTCCAAAAGGCTTCAAGTCCAGGAGCGTTTGACGACGCAGATCGCAGAATGTTTAATGCATGCACTGAACCCCAAAGGGGTTGCGGTCGTGATCGAGGCCCTTCATCTTTGTATGTCCATGCGCGGTGTGCGTAAAGCGGATGCTTATACGATCACCAGCTCCATGCTCGGGGCTTTCCGTAAAGATGCGCGTTCCCGCAGCGAGTTTCTCAGTTTGATCCGCTTAAAGAGGGAAGAATAGCAGGCAGTTACTTCTTAGAGGGTTCGTCGAGTTTCTTTTCAAGTTCCGCGACTTTTTTCTTGAGAGCGCGGACATCTTCCAGAGTTTCCGCGGCGCGGAGTTGAGCCCCGAACTGTTTTCTCATTTCGTCATACGGCCGAGCAGGCTGGCCGAAATAAACTTGTTTCCCGGGGACTTTTTTGTTGGAAGGGAACCCTGCTCCGGCGCCAATCATGGCCCAATCCCCGATCTCCACATGGTCGCCGAGCCCGACGCTTCCGCCCATCGTGACATGGGCGCCGATCTTGCAGCTTCCGGAAATACCAGTTTGGGCGGAAATGACCGTATGAGGACCGATCACAACGTTATGGGCAATCTGGACCAGATTGTCGATCTTCGTGCCTTTTCCGATCCTTGTAGAACCCAGGGCGGCCCGGTCAACGGTCACGCAGGCCCCGATTTCCACATCGTCTTCAATCACCACATTCCCGACCTGAGGCAGTTTTTCCTGCCCGGCCGGTGTCGCAACGTACCCAAAACCGTCCGCTCCGATGACAGAGTTGGCATGAACGATCACACGGGAGCCTAATTCAGAATCTCTATAAATGGTGACGTTCGGATGGATGACGTTTTGGTCGCCGATCTTGACATTTTCATCGATAAAAACATGAGAACGCAGAACAGTTCCATCTCCGATCACAGAATGCTCGCCGACCGTGACAAAGGCTTCGATCGCGACATTTTTCCCGATCTTAGCAGTTTTGGCAATGGAGGCTTGAGAAGAGATCCCAGGAGTAAAAATACGGGGAGGGAAGAGTTCCCGTAAGAGTTGGGCCCAAGCCCGTTTGGGGTGTTCAACCTGGATCAGGATTTTGGAGGATTGG
>CAYQTU010000018.1:0-17393 GCA_964420575.1 uncultured bacterium | reverse complement strand
TTCAACTTCCATATCTTTGGAAGTAGCGCGGCTGTATTTAGAATGGATATGAAAGTCTGCAATAATTTTCACATCAGACGCTCCTCGCGATCAATGGATCGGAAGAAAGATTAGCGGTTCGGGGTCAGACCAAAAGTAAAACCGCTCTTCACTTTTTCGATGAGTGCAGGCAAGACTTCCTGATAATCACGTACGATTCCGTAATCGGCATGACGGAAAATATTGGCTTGAGGGTCTTGATTGATCGCGATGATCTTGCCGGATTCTTTCATCCCGGCCAGATGCTGGATCGCTCCCGAGATCGCTATCGCCACATAAATCTTAGGACGGATCGTTTTACCGGTCTGGCCGACCTGGCGCGCATAAGGCGCGTAACCATTATCCACAGCATGACGGCTTGCCCCCCAATCAGCATTAATCCCTTTTTCCTGAAGCGCTTGGACAAGTTCCTTGATCAATTTGAATTCATCATGTTCTCCCGCAGGACGTCCCCCGGAAACCACAATATCCGCCACAAAAAGATTGTCCCCACCGCCTTCTTCACGTTTGGTCTCAAGGACCTCGACCATAAAATCCTTGTCCGTCAATTGCGGCGCAAAGTCCACGATCGTGCCTTTTCTTGCGGGATCTGCCGGAAGGATCTTAAACGTCCCAGGCCGGGCCGTCGCCATTTGCGGACACCAGAACCCAACAATGGTCGCAAGTTTACTTTCTCCATAAGTCGGGCGGATCGATTCCAAGACAGGATAAAAAACCGATTTTTTGATCTTATGAACATACTCTCCTACTTCAAGACTGGTACAATCCGCGGTCACTCCGGCTTTGACACGGCTTGCAAGGCGCGGCGCAAGTTCGCGGCCAGAAGTCGTTGCCCCAAAAAGCGCGATCTCGGGACGTTCCTTTTCGATCAGCTGGGCAAGAACCGACGCCGTAGGAAGGATCGTATATTCTTTAAGTCTCGGATCGTCAACTACCACCACCTCATCAGCGCCGTGAGCGATCACTTCCGCCGCTGCCGCTTTGATATCATGCCCGATCATGACTGCACGGACTTTAGTCTGCAGCTGGTCAGCAAGTTTTCGGGCAGGATTCAAGATCTCAAGAGAAGAACGCGATGGTTTTTGTCCGTGCATTTCAACCCAGGTCAGGATCCCGCGAGCTCCTTTACGGAAATCTACCCGGGGGAAATCTGAATTCCCTTGAGCGGATACGGCCGAATCCTTTTTTTCTTCCTTCTGAGGAGCATGCGCTGCATGTCCACCAGCGATCTGGTCCTTGATCTTTTCGATCTCAGTCACTAATCCATCCGCAAGCTCTTTCCCTTCATGCCCGGAGACCATATTGACGGGCGGCCGGTCTTTAACAATATCCACGACCTTTGCTACAAGGGTCGGAGAACCCGTCAGGCCCACAACGCTTGCATCAGCGCCGGTTTGATCCAGCGTCCAAACTTCCATTTTCGTGCTTCGCGCCCGGATAGCCCCTTTTAAAGAAGGACGACGGGCAGGGGTTGCGGTCGGAGCAATGGAAATAAGACAAGGCACCGGAACTTTGAGGACTTGATAACCGCCCTCAATAATCCTCCGGACTTTTAAATAGCTCCCTTTCCATTCTATTTTTTCAACAAAAGTCGCTTGGGGGATCCCCAGATTCTCAGCCGTCTGAGAAGGCACATGAGCCGTATCTCCATCTGTTGTTTGGCGTCCGGAAAAAATAATGAAAGGGTCTTTTCCATTTTTTTCAAAACCAAGTTTTTTAATCAGCGAAGCGATCGCATAACCGGTTGCAAAAGTATCCGAACCGCCGAGTTTCCGGTCAGAAAGGAGGATGGCCCGGTCATACCCCATCGCAAGAGCCTTCTTTAAAGATTGCTCAAAGCTTGGGGGTCCCATGGAGATCACGATCAGTTCCGCATCCGGAACATGCTTTTTGATCTGGAGCCCTTGTTCAAGACCAAAGGCACAATCCGCATTGATCATGGACTTCGCTTTGGTCCGGTCCATAAGCCCATCAGCCCCCATCCGCATTTCGGTCGGGAGCGGCACTTGCTTCATAATTGAAATGATCTTAAGTCCCATAAATCGCCTTTATCACATATTCTCGTATTCCGGTCCGTCACCACCGTAAGGCGGGGTCCATTCCAGATTTCCGAACGGATCCTTGATATCACAGGTTTTGCAATGGACGCAATTGGCCGGGTGAAGATGCAGGTCTTTTTTTCCGGTCTTAGGATCCGTAACGATCTCATAAACCTCAGCCGGACAAAAATACTGGCAGGGCCCGCCATATTTGGGGATGCATACGTTCCGACAAAGCTCAAGATCCAACACGCGGCAATGGCAGGGCTGTTCTTCATCGTGTTTGGAACCGGAGTAAAAGACATCCGTCACTTTATCAAAAGTGATCTTTTTGTCAAAAATAAGTTCCTTATGGAATTTTTTATGAAAAGGCCTTTTGATCTCGGAAAGTTTTTTATAGCAGGCCCCGTCTTCATGCGTTTTCATTTTTCCTGAAGGCGAGATCCCTCGGCCTCCGGTTAGGATCTGGGTCGCAAAATGAAAAGCGCCGAGGACCATGCCGTGTCCGAAAGCTGCCCTGAAATTGCGGACCCGGTAAAGATTTTTATACCCTTCGCTTGCCTTGTAAAGGGCTTCATACCGTTTCAGCTGGTCCTTGGAAAAATCTTTCTTTTCAAAAGCTTCAGCCGCAGCTTTCGCGGCCAGCATTCCAGACTCGATCGCCAAATGCACGCCTTTGAGGCTCGGCATACTGAGGAAACCCGCGGAATCTCCCACAATCATTGCCCCGTCAAGGTAAAGCTGAGGAAGCGAATAGAGCCCTCCTTCGGGAATCGTTTTTGCTCCATACTTCAGGATCCTTCCCTTTTCAAGGATCTTCGCCACAAAAGGATGTTTCTTATAAACCTGAAGCGCTGCATGGGGATCGAACGTGGGATCTTTATAATCCAGTCCGACGGCAATACCGACCGCGACTTGACGGCCGTTCAATCCGTAAATAAACCCTCCTCCGAATTCTTCGAAACTCATCGGATGTCCCAGGGTATGGATCACCCGCCCGGCTTCAAAAACCCCTTCGGGGATATCCCAAAGTTCTTTGACCCCTGTAGAATAAACTTGAGGGTTGCTATTCTTTGCGAGACCCATTTTTTGAATAAGTTTTTTAGTCAAACTTCCGCGCGGGCCTTCCGCAAAGATCGTGATCTTGGCCCGGACCTCATCTCCGGGCTGATAATTGTCCATGGGTTTGCCATGTTTATCCACTCCGGTATCCACGGTTTTTGCCCCGATCACGCGTTCGTTCTCATAAAGGATCTCAGAAACACCGAATCCGGGATAAACTTGGACGCCTTTTTTTTCGGCGATCTCCGCAAGCCACCGGGTCAATTTTCCGAGAGAGATAACATAATTCCCGCGATTCCCCATAAAAGGCGGCGTGTAAGGCGCTCGGAAAGCGTATTTTGAAGTTAAGAAATAAAATTCATCTTTTTTAACGGGAGATTCGAAGGGAAAATCTTTTTCGGCAATATCCGGCAAAAGGGTTTTCAGGGCCGAGGGGTTGATCACTGCCCCGGAAAGCGTATGGCTTCCGATCGAAGCCCCTTTTTCAAGGACCAGGATATCGATCTTTTGGCCAGATACGGCACTTAGGTCCGCCAGGCGGATCGCTGTCGCTAATCCGGCCACTCCTCCGCCGATCACAAGAACATCTGTTGATATCATTTCGCGTTCTGTCCTATTCAATTAAAAAAAGCCCTTTTGGGGGTTCCCGTTAGTCTTAAGAAAGAATCTCAGGGATGGAAGCGGTATTGTAGCATAAATCAGAAAATTTTCAGAAGAAATTGCATTCGCGCTTGCCCTTCTTTGTCTGGTTCTCTTGTGATAGAATGGCGCTACGATTGATCCTTTTATGGCACAAGAAACCATCCTCATCATTGAAGACGAAAAAAATATCCTTGAGCTTGTAAAATACAATCTCGAACAGGAAGGGTTCCGGGTTATCACCGCCTCAAAAGGAACTGCTGGACTTGCCACAGCACGCAAGGAAAAACCTTCATTGCTTGTGCTTGACCTCATGTTACCCGAGCTGAACGGTCTTGAGATTTGCAAAACGTTAAAGCAGGACCTTCAAACAAGGCCCATCCCTATCATCATGTTAACCGCCAAAAGCACCGAGTCAGACAAAATCGTCGGCCTTGAACTGGGCGCCGACGATTATCTTACAAAACCTTTCAGCCCTCGCGAATTGGTCGCCCGGGTCAAAGCCGTTTTGAGACGTCATCAGGAAATTCCCCCTTCGGATCTTTTAAAAAGCGGGACCATTGAACTGGATATGGCAAAACATGAACTCCGTCTTAAAGGCAAGGCCGTCGATATTACCGCTAAAGAATTTTCGCTTCTTCAAACGCTGATGGCCTCCAAAAGTCGCGTCTTAACGCGTGAAATACTCCTTGAAAAGGTCTGGGGATATGAGAATTCAGTCAATCTTGAAACAAGGACCGTGGATATGCACATCACTCAGCTTCGCAAAAAGCTCGGAAAAGAAGCGGACCGGATCGTCACTTTAAAAGGGGTCGGTTACCGCTTCGACGGAGATTGATATGGGGCTCCCTCGCCTTGGATTCGCCAAACGCCTTCTGTTTATTTACGGATTTATTTTTGTTACCGCACTTTTAGCTACAGATTGGTCTCTTTCACGAGTCCTTGAAAAACGCGACCTGGATCAGCTCCAAAAATCCTTGACTCGCCAATCCTCTTTGATCAGGGAATTCGCTGTCCCTTTATTGCAAAATACCCGCCAGCTTCAAGCTCAAATAGAAAAACTCTCGAAAGAGACAAGCACTCGGATCAGCATCATCGATCCGAACGGCATTGTTCTTGCCGATTCGGGCGAACCTTTTGAAAAGATCGCTATGATGGACAACCATGCAACTCGCCCCGAAGTGGCCGCGGCGCTCCGGAAAACTCCAGGGGCCAGCACCCGTTATAGTATGACCCTCAACACCCCCATGCTCTATGTCGCTATCCCTATTTTAGAGGGAGAAAAGCTCAAAGGGGTGGTCCGGACCGCTATGCCGGTCATTCGGGTCGATGAGATCCTTGCCACAGCAAGAAAACCCATTCTTTTCTCCTTGTTGATCGGGATCTTGCTTATCTTTGGCATCGGTTTCTTGTTCGCCCATCAGTTGACCCAACGTATCCGGAAGATCACTTCGATCGCTGAGCGCTTTTCCCGCGAAGATTGGTCAGAAAAGATCCTGATCGGAGGAAAAGACGAACTTAAGCTTCTTGCAGACACCATGAACCGGATGGCCTCAACGCTCCAATCCCGGATCGAAGATCTTGAAACCGAAAAAGGAAAAATCTCGGCAATTCTTTCGAACATGACCGAGGCCGTGATCGCGATCGATCACCGCAAACAATTGGTCACCGCTAACCCGAACGCAGAAAATATTTTTGGATTTAAAAGCAACACAACACTCGGAAAAAGTTTGATCGAGATCACACGTCATCCTCAGCTTGAAAGATCGGTTGATCATGCTCTCAAAGAGCAAAAAACCCTGACGGATGAGATCCGTCTTTCCTTTAAGGATCAAAAAATCCTGCGGGTTAATATTGTGATTCCGGGCATCCAGCTTCGGGATATCGGCAGCATCCTTGTTTTTCACGATGTCACAGAGATCCGCCGCTTAGAGAACATCCGAAAAGAATTCGTGGCGAATGCCTCCCATGAACTTCGCACCCCGCTCACATCCGTCAAAGGGTTCATTGAAACGCTGCTCGGAGGGGCTTTGAAGGATCCTGCCGCCACTGAACGTTTTCTTAAGATCATGCAAGAGGATGCGGCGCGCCTTGGACGGCTTGTCGATGACATGCTGATCCTTGGAGAGATCGAACAAGGGATAGCACCCATTAAAAAAGAAGCCTTTGATGTCATTAAAGAAATCCGTGAGGTTGTGGTCCGTTTAAATCTTCAGGCTCAAAGCAAAAAGATTGAGATCGAAGACCGTTTGCCGGAAGGACCGCTGGAAATCACCGGCGACCGCGATAAGGTCCGCCAAGTTTTTATTAATCTCATTGATAATGCGATTAAATTCAACAAAGAAGGCGGAAAGATTATTTTGAAGGCAAAGCAGGGAGAAAAAGAGGTTCAGATCTCTATCGAGGATACCGGGATCGGTATTCCCCAAGAAGCTTTAGGAAGAATTTTTGAAAGATTTTTCCGTGTGGATAAAGGCCGTTCCCGCGAGCTTGGCGGAACAGGGTTAGGTCTTGCTATCGTTAAACATATTATGGAAGCGCATGGCGGCCAAGCCTCCTGCAAAAGCATCCCCGGTCAAGGTTCTACTTTCACCGTTCTTTTCCCGACCTGACCCTACAAGATCCCTAGGTCGTTTCATAATGATGTCTGACTTCTTTACCCTGTTTCAGATAGATCGTATCTTCGGCAAGATTATTAGCCAGGTCCGCAATGCGTTCTAAATTGCGGCCGATCATGATCAGGTCCAAGGCACGACGGATCACCCCAGGATCTTTTTCCATTTCAGCGATCATCATTTCATAAAATTGATCGTTGAAATCGTCGATCACATCGTCGCTTTGCAGAACCTTCCGCGCAAGGTCCGTATTCTCGTTCATAAAACAGTCCAGCGCATCGCGGACCATGCGCTGAGCAGCTCCGGCCATTTGATCCAACGGAAAAGAAGTCTTCAAAGGCGGCTCGGAAAGAAGTTTTCTGCTCCGTTCCGCAATATTCACGGCATGGTCCCCCATCCGCTCAAGGTCTGTATTGATCTTAAGGATCATGGTCAGAAGCCGCAGGTCCCCGGCCACTGGCTGTGCGAGGGCAAAAAGCGCGTGCCCTTTTTCGTCGATCTCGATCTCGAGTGAATTGATCAGATTTTCATCCGAAAGGACCTCATCGATCAATCCCATTTTCCGCTCGAGAAGTGAATCTACCGCTTTCTGAATAGCCCCTTCGACAAGCAGCCCCATTTGAAAAAGTTTTTCCCTTAAACTTTTAAATTCTTCATGAAAATGACGTTCCATAAAACCCTCCTTAACCGAATCTTCCGGTAATATAATCTTCCGTTTCTTTTTTGACAGGATTAGTAAAGATCTCCCTGGTCATTCCAAACTCTACAAGGGATCCCATGTAAAAATAAGCCGTAAAATCAGAGACCCGTGCCGCCTGCTGCATATTATGCGTGACGATCACGATCGTATAATTCTCACGCAGCTGATGGATGAGCTCCTCGATCTTTGCGGTCGAGATCGGATCAAGGGCCGAAGCCGGTTCATCCATCAAAATGATCTCGGGGCTTACGGCAAGTACTCGCGCGATACAAAGACGCTGCTGTTGGCCTCCGGAAAGCTGAAGCGCCCCTGTGTGGAGACGATCTTTTACTTCATTCCAAAGCGCTGCCTTATTCAGACTTTCTTCCACGATCTGCTCTAAAACCGCTTTGTCGTGGATACCGTGAAGTTTTGGGCCGTAAGCGACATTGTCGAAAATGCTCTTCGGGAACGGGTTCTGCTTTTGGAACACCATGCCCACCATTCGCCTCAGAACGGCCACATTCACCTCCGGGCTATAAATATCCACCTGATCGATCTTCACAGAGCCTTCAATCCTCGCCCCGGGGATGGTATCGTTCATACGGTTCAGGGTCCGAAGAAAAGTGGACTTCCCGCAACCAGAAGGCCCGATCAACGCGGTCACAGCTTTTTCTTTGATCTCCATATGGATCCCATGAAGCGCCCTTGTCGGTCCATAGAACATATTCATCCCCTGTACGCGGATCTTGGTCTGCTTGTCGGAAAGATCCCGTTCAAATCCGATCTCCAGGGCTTTACTTCCCAGAGCCATTGTTTTCGCCATAGCGTCGCCTCTTTCTGCTTTTTAGAACAACATTCGATGATCTAAATGATGCCAGGTCGCCGGAGAACCCAGGAGCTACGGAAAACTCCGGCAGACCTTTATTCTCCTGATCTTCACGAAGATCAGGGCTGGGGAACTTTCAGATCGATGTTCCCATTTTTTTTCTAAAATGAATCCTGAAAAGGATCGCTGTTAAATTCAATAAAAAGGTCAATGTGATCAAAACTAAAGTGGTCCCGTATTGGATCGGAAGCGTCTTGACCGCATCCAAGGATTGTGTTGCCATGATGAAAATATGGTAAGACAGTTCCATGAACTGGTCAAAAGGGTTCACCATAGGGATCACCCCGAAAAGTTTCACGACCGGCAAGCGGGGCAAAAAATAAGCACATCCCGTAAAAAGAATCGGGGCGGTTTCTCCGGCCCCACGGCTGATCGAAAGAATAGCCCCCGTAAGGATCCCTCCTCGAGCCTGAGGAAGCACCACATGCCAGATGGTTTGCCATTTTGTGGCTCCAAGCGCTAAAGAAGCCGCCCGCTGGCTTTGAGGACCTGCATTAAGCGCTTCTTCCGTAGAAACGATAATGACCGGCAAGACAAGAACGGCAAGTGTTGCGGCCGCCCAAAGCATGCAGGGCTGCCCAAAAAGAAGTCCCGTTCGAAGCACCTGGTCCAAATTCCTTCCGACAAAAAGGATAAAAAATCCGACCCCAAAAAGACCAAAAACGATCGAAGGGACCCCGGCAAGGTTATTGACCGCCGCACGGATCACACGGAAGAAAAATCCACGTCCTGCGAATTCGGTCAGATAGATCGCTGCAGCCACTCCTAACGGGAGCGCCATCAGGATCATCAGAAGCGTGATCGCCAATGTCCCAAAAATACACGGGAAGATCCCCCCGTGCATCATCCCCCCCGTCGGGGCTGCGGTCAAAAATTCCCAAGAGATCGCCGGAACTCCTTTGATCAGGATCTTAGACATAATGAAACCCAAGGCGGCAAGAGGGATGAGAGCAAAAATCCGGACAAAGATGTCGGAAAGGATCTCTCCCCACCGGATACGCCGGGCTGTTAAAGCCGGAAGGGTCAAAACCGTTATCTGCTCCATATCACATCCTCAGCCTTTGTCTCATTTTATTAAGAACGATCTCAGAGATCAGGTTCAATACGAAAGTAAAAGTGAAAAGAACAGCCCCGACCAGGAACAGCGCATAATAATGCTCACTCCCCTGGGCAACAGAACCTAATTCTGCGGCAATATTAGCCGTCATGGTACGAACACTTGAAAAAATATTCCCGGTCACAAGCGCCGCATTTCCCGTCGCCATCAGGACGATCATCGTTTCTCCGAGCGCCCTCCCGAAACCGAGAATGATCGCAGCTGAGATACCGGAAACCGCGGCCGGGAGGACCGTTCCCCAAACGGTTTGCCACTTGGTCGCTCCCAAGGCATAGGAAGCATCTCTTAATTCTTTCGGTACGGCCCGCATGGCATCTTCAGCGATCGTGATCATGATCGGCAATACGGCAAGAGCAACCCCTACCGCCCCGACGAATGCGTTCAGCCTGAATTTTGTATGAAAAATATCTTGGATAAATGTTGCGATAAAAGCCAGCATGACAAATCCGATCACCACAGAAGGGATCCCGGCCAAAAGTTCAAGAGTGGGTTTTAATGTTTCGCGTACTTTAGAAGGTGCAAGCTCAGAGAGATAGATGGCACAGCCGATCCCGAGCACTGCCGAAAGGACCGTCGCAGGAAAAGCCACAAGAAAGCTTCCACAAATAAGCGGGATCAGCGAGTACTTTGGGACTTCTGAGATCGACTGCCACATCATGGTAAAAACGCGGCGGTCCTCCCAGTCATCGTAGATCCATTTTCCGATCAGATCGAAGGGGATCGCCGTTCGAAAGAATTGGATCGCTTCTTTAAAAAGAAAGATAAAGATCAAGCTGATGATCAGCATCGAAGAAATGCCCGCCAACAGCAGCATTTTCTCGATCAACCATTCGCTGAACCGCATTTCTTTTCGGTTCAACTTGTCAAAACCTTTTGCTCCCATCTTCAAGCTCTCCAGCTTTTAATCGGATTTTAAACTTTAAATTTTTGCGACCGGTCTCAGCTGCGAGATGCCCGCTGCTTTTTGCAGCAGGCGAGATCCGTTACTTTTGAACGGACCTTACTCGCAACAAAGATCAGCTTTTTGCTTTTATAGGAATATAGCCGATCTCTTCTACGATCTTTTGCCCGTCCGGGCTCAAGATCCAATCCAGATAAGCTTTGATCTCCCCTTTGGGACGGAACCCGGTATACATATAGAGATACCTCCAGATCGGATAAGCCCCCGACCAAGCCGCTTCATAATCCAAAGTCCCGTCAGCTTTAACAGGACTTACAGCCGGCGATTTATCATCTTTTTTGATCGAAAGGATCTTGATCTCCGGCTGATTCAGATAATAAGCCGCTCCGCCATAACCGATGCCTGCCGGATCTTTTGAGACGGCATTCGCGACCGCTGAGGTCCCCGGCATGGTCTGACAGTCTGCCGCATAATCTTTGTTTTTGAGAACTTCTTCCTTCAAAAAGGCGTAGGTTCCGCTGGAAGATTCCCGGCAATACCGCAAGATCGCCTGGTCAGCCCCTCCGACCTCATTCCAGTTGTTGATCTTTCCCATATAGATCCCCATCACCTGCTTCAGGGACAATTCGCTGATCGGGTTGGCTTTATTGACAACGATGGCAAGACTGTCCATGGCCACTTTGAATTCCTCGGGATAGTAGCCGGCCTTCTGGGCTTTTTCGATCTCGCTTCCTTTGATCTTCCGGCTTGCATTCGCAATGTCGGTCGTTCCGTTGATCAATGCGGCGATCCCCACACCAGACCCTCCGCCCGTAACCTGGATCGCAACTTCAGGATGTTGCTGCATATACACTTCAGCCCATTTTTGTCCGAGCACTACTACCGTATCCGATCCTTTAACCGTAATGTTCTTTGCGGCTTGTGCGGAAGAATTCATACAAAAAGCAATGCTCGCAATCGCGATTATGGATTTGAGATATTTGTTTTTCATATCAGATCTCCTTTATATTCTTCATTAAAACTTCCAGCTCAGATCAAGCTGGTACCGGTTCTGTTGTTCATCCCGGATGCCGGCGGTCCCGGCGTTCCGGTTATTCACGAAAAATGCGGCCGCATTAAGGTTGAGATAATCGGTCAGCGCATAACCGAGCTTAAAGACGTTCCCGAATTTATTTGAATGCCCGGTATATCCGAAATCGCTGTCATTAAACCCGGGGACAGCATTCGCTCCGATGGATTTATAGGCATAACTGGCTTCCCAATCGCCCTTTTTATTCAATCCTCCTAATTTAACCCCATAAGCGTAAGCGGCATTTTGATCGCTGCCGGCCACACGGTATTTCTCAGCCTCACTGGCAGGATTCCAAGCCCAATCCAAAAAAGGACGGACTGGGATACCCCAGGGATAGAAAGCAAGTTCATGATAGAACTCTACAATGTTAAAATCTTTAGCTGCCAATTCCGTAGCCACTCCGGGCACAGCTGGATTACCTCGAGCCAAAGAAACCCCGCCGATCGTAAAATTATTCCCGATCGCATAATGAGAATAATCGTACCAAGAGACCGCAGAGAGAAGATCAATCGGCCGCTCCATGAACGGGGTATAAAAAACAGGGTTTAAACCGATCTGATAGGCAAACAGGTTCGCATCGCCTCCGCCAAAAAGGTTTCCATCCTCATCCAGCACGAATTGTCCGAGCGTTCCATAACCTTTAAGATCGAAGTTCTCCGTATCCAAGAGATTAAGGTCGATCTTTTCGTAAATACCTTCAGGTTTTACGTCACGGTCCCAGATAATGTCCGAAGAGCCCTTCTCAAAAGGGTTATCCATTTTACCGGCCGTAATATTGAATTTTTCGACAGGCCCGATCTTGGCCCAGTCCGGGGAGTATGACGCATAAACTTTTTCGACATAGATCGGTTTGAAGTCGAAGTCGTTGTCGAAACTCGTATTGGTCGAGGTCGGATCGCTTTGAACCGCCGCGCTCCCTGCCGTCGCGCCCGCCGTGGTCGGAGCTTCACCGGACGCCAGTGAAAATCCGGCATTCATTTCATCACTGAATTTTTTATCAAACCCAAAACGCAACCGGTAACGGAAGCGGTTACGGGCATCGGTCTCGTCCGAGCTTCCGTTGAAAGCCTCGTAACGCAGCCTCATATCGCCTTTAAATTTCAGATCCTTCAACCATTTATCCGCTCCGCCCGTAGCATCACTGAGGCGCTGTTTGAATTCCGAATCGCTCATCGGAGGAGGAACTTCCACAGAAGTCGCGCCCGAACCCATTTGGATATTGGCCCCACGGCTTTTAAGTTCTTGGATCTCGGCCTTTTGGGTCTGCACCATGGTTTGCAGGTCTGCCATTTGTTTCTGCATACTTTTCAGCATCGTCATCAGCTGCGCTTCGTCCGCAAAGGCCAAAGGATTCATCACAAATGAAAAGACCGTTAAATAACTGATCGCCTTCAGCGTTGTTTTCCTCATGTTCCTTATCTCCTCCTGTTACAGGTTCACTGAACAGAAACCATTTTTTGTTTCTTACTACAGGAAAAGTATAGAAAAGGCGTGTCAGGTCTTTATGATGGGAATGTAAAAAAAACGTAAAGAAAAAGCGGGAGAAAACCCTGCGGGATCAGGCTTTTTTGCTATGAACGAGGATGTAATTTTCAGGATTTTGAGAAACCCGGGCAAGGCTGATCTTATAACGCTGTCTCGGGATCTCTCCGTGTTCCGGGATCCCGAAGGTGACCTGGGGATCTGTGACCGCCATAGAAAGGAATTCTTTTTGTTTCTCCTCTTCATCCGGCCGCTGAAAATCCATCGTCACCAGTTTAAGGATCTTTTTATCCTCGGTCGCATCTTTAACCTGAGTCCACAACGAAGGGTCCTTGCTTTTTATAATCTTATATTTTCCTTTCAAAACCCTTTCGACCCGGAAAAGCACTATTTTCCAGCGATCCCCCATAGCTTCCGGAGGCCTTTCTAAAGCATCAACAACCCGGCCAGGCTCTGGGGATTTAACGGCAAACGGTACGGCAAGTAAAACAACATCTGTTTTAAACTTTTTTTCGGCAGGAAAAGGCTGCGTGCTAGCCAAGACGCTCGGAATAAAAAGCATAACGTAGAAAGAAAAGACCGCAGAGATTCTGAAAATATTTTTCATAGATTAATTATAAATTACTTTTAGAACAGACCGGGACAGTCGATCTTAGAACCAATGGCGGACAATCGCATAAGAAATCGCGGCAACCGCCGCAGAACACGGGATGGTCAGGACCCAAGCCCAAATAATATTCCCCGCAACACCCCATTTGACGGCGCTCAAGCGCTTCAGGGAACCAACCCCCATGATCGCGCCCGTGATTGTATGCGTTGTGCTTACAGGAACGCCCATGGCCGTTGAAACAAAAAGAGTAACGGCCGCACCGGATTCTGCGCAAAATCCGTCCATCGGCCGAAGTTTTGCTACTTTTTGACCCATGGTCTTAACGATTCGCCAACCCCCGCACATGGTCCCAAGCGCAATAGCCGTATAACAAGCAAGGGCAACCCAGCGAGGGATCTCAAATTCCTTAATGAATCCGGCACTAAAAAGAAGGCTTGCAATGATCCCCATGGTCTTCTGCGCATCATTGCCCCCATGACCCAAACTGTAAAGGGCTGCGGAAAAAAGTTGGCCTTTCCGAAAGAGATGATCAACTTGCAACGGAGCACTTTTCCTAAAGATCCAGTAAACAGCAACCCCAAACAGAAGCCCAAGAAGAAGCCCAACGATTGGTGAAATAAAAATGAAAGCAACGGTTTTGGTGATTCCCGACATCATAAGAGACTGAGGTCCTGCTTTAACAAGCGCCGCGCCTACCAATCCGCCGATCAAGGCATGGGAAGAACTGGTCGGAAGCCCAAAATACCAAGTAATAATATTCCAGATACAGGCTCCCATTAGCGTTCCAAAAATGATGTGATTGTCAACAATTCCGATATCAATGATCCCTTTCCCCATCGTCTTTGCGACATGGTGACCAAAAAAGAAAAACGCAATCAGATTAAATGATGCGGCCCAAATCACGGCATAACGGGGAGAAAGAACTCGAGTTGAGACAACAGTTGCGATGGAGTTAGCAGAATCATGAAATCCGTTCAAAAAATCAAAAAGAAGCGCCAAGAAGATCAGAAAAAGGATATAAGTCGTCATAAACTAAGCTTGTTTGACCAGGATCGATTCAACCACATGGACCACATCTTCGCAGACATCCAAGACCGTTTCCGCATCCTGGTAAACTTCTTTCCACTTGATCACGGCTACGGGATCCTTGCAGTATTTCTCAAAAAGATCCCCAAGCATATCGTCGCGCATTTTATCTCCAAGGTTCTCAAGACTGTTCACTTCGATACAGGCCTTCAGAACTTCCTTATGGCCTTTTCGATTCCGAAGACCTTTTACCGCTTGAGCGACGCCTTTGACCGACATTTCGATCACGCGCGCAAATTCCGTAAGGTTCCGGTCGGGACTCAGGATCTTATAAACCCGGAGACGTTTGGTGATGGTGTAGAGCATATCGATGATATCATCCAGCTCTTTGGCCAGTGAGTGGATATCTTCCCGGTCAAAAGGGGTGATGAAGGTTTTATTGAGCTGGTCCATGATCTGGTGAGACACTTCATCTCCGCGATGTTCGATCTCCTTCATTTTTTCCACTTCGTTCTCTGACACCTTGAAATCAGCGACCATTTTTACAAAATGGGAAGCAGCTTCCGTGGCCAGATCCACCTGCTTATCAAAAAGATCGAAAAAACTGAATTCTTTGGGAAGTAAGAAACCGAAGGCCATAGTCTTTCTCCTCTAAATTTCAACGGCGTTGCTGAAGGGTTTATGAGAAACTAAAGATCAAAAACAGCACAACAAATTTTAGATCACCGCTTAATTTTTACCGAGCAGTTCGTTCACCTTTTGAACAACCGCAAAGGCATCCGCCACATAAAGCACATCCGCTTTTCCCTGAGCCCATCCGCAATTCGCGTCAATGTTCACGGCGCGACGTTCATTAATAAAGCGCCAGCCTACTACATGGGGTTCCTCTCCATGGCAACATGTAGATAACCCTTTGGGATGGCGGGGCGTGGAACCCGTCTGACCGACTTGATTCAGATGGCTCATGAAAGACAGCACTTGTTCCCCTTCGGACCCCTGGTCCACAAGAGATTTGCTGCTGCCAAGAGAAGCTTTAGCATTCTTAAGGAAACCCAGGATCAGTTGTTCGGCATCTTTGGCATGGATCTGACCGTCCGCTTGTTTTTTGGTCCAACCCGCGCCGGCAACAAAAAGAAGATCCGCATCCGGCCGTATGGTTTGGGCATCCGCTGAAGGAGCCTGGATCCCGGTCATTTGTGTTCTCTTTTCTTTATCTGTTAACGCAACAGAAACTGTTTCGAGTTGGGCGGAACCTTTTGCTCCCGAATAAACCGGAAAAACCCCGGCATCCACAACAAGCACCCAAGGCCGTGCGGTCCGAGAGAGGGTCGCCAGCATACGTTGGCGGTAATACCAGCGGTGGATCTGAAGCGTTCCCCCGTTAACCGTAATCCCGCTTACATGGGTATCAATTGCAGCTTTTAACCTGAAAGCAACGCCGGGCAATGCCCGAGCGAACCGTGATGTTGCCGGCGCAACGATCAGCGTAGCGCCTGAAGCTTGAGCGATCGCTTCCGCAGCTTTGACGTCAGTCGCATAGCGCGACATCCCAAAATCTGATCCGCTGACCGCAAGGATCCTGGAAGCGCCGCAAGCAGCTACCATATCCGCTGCGGATTGAACATTTTCTCCGATCAATCCCACGGTTAACGAAGAACCTGTGAGATCTTTCATTAATTGAAGAGCAGCACTTAACGTTTCAAGAGCGATCTTCGGCAATTGCCCGTTAGAATCCGTGTGTGCAAGATAAAGTATCTTTTCCATGATCAACCTCTGATCCACGCCACGATTTCTTTGGCGATTTCTTCGACCGGCATGTCTTTTACGATCCGGGTCTGACGTTGTTGTTTCGGAAGCTCAACAGAAGCGAACTTGATCGCATCCGTTTTGAGCGTCGCGGCTGTTGCTTTCTGAAGTGCGGGCATGATCGTCCGCATGTTGGCCATCCCGACCTGAGGGTTATTGGGAGGCTCCGGAAGATTCCCGGTCGCCCATCCGAGCACCGCAGGAGCTCCGGCGCAGGAGGAAACCTGGTATTGGCCGCCTTCAATGCGCTCCAGGATCTTGAAAGAACCGTCCGGCTGGACTTTAAGTTCGTCCACCGCAAGGAACACGTCGGAGATCCCAAGCTGCTCTGCGATCATCTGCATGGTCGTTCCCGCATCACGGGAAGCGGACGCGCAACCGCCAAATACAAGAAGTTTTGTCCGATCAAGACCGGGGATCTTTTCGATCGCGCCGGCAATCGCAATGGCAACTTCTTTAGAATCTAAAAATCCGCTCGCCGAACCATCCAGGCAAACAAGCTCAAAGGGTGCTTTTTGGGCAATGGTCATCATCAACTGCTGAAGTTTGGCTTTCGGACCAAGGCTCACGAGATAAACCTTACTCCCAGGGGTTTGCTTTGCGAGATGAGCCGCTTCATAAAGAGCATGCCCCGCCCAAGGGTCAAGGACGGAAGGCAGCATCATTTCATTTTTAAGAGCGGGTCCGGTCGCTCCCTGGATTGGCTCCAAGGTTTGAAGCGGGTCCGGGACAAGACTCCCGCACACGACGATATTCAACGCTGTACTCATGGATAAACCTCCGGATTAAGAGATGATTTCGAATTGAATTTCGGGTCATTATATCGAGAGGCGGGCTTTTCGGCTAGTTTCTTTTTACGCTAATTGATATTGGAATGAAGACCTCCGGAACCGGCACGGAAATCGACATTGGTCCGCTCAGGGTCCCCTTCACGGCCGTAAACACAATTCCAGAGACAGGCACCGCAATGCACACATTTTTCGCGGTCAAAAAGCGGCACTTCCCCTTCCGGGTTGGACGTAATGGCTTGAGCAGAACACATTTCAACGCAAAGCTTGGGCTTGCACTTACCGCAAAGTTCGGCAGAAAGGAATTTAACATGGTCCGCATAACCTTCCGCAGCCTGAACTTTACCGCCGACTAAAAGCGCATCCTGATGCGAGATCAATAACTTCCCATCCAGCGGGATTTTCGGCCAACCGATCTTATCCATTAAAGCATCATGCATGGAGGTTCCCGTCGCATTAGCTTCCTTACGGAAACGGTCCATTTCCTCGGCGGTGACTTTGCCTTTGTAATAAGCTTCTAAAGAAGGCAGCCGTTCATAAGTTCTTTGGGATCTTCCGGGAATATGCAGCAGCCCGCGCGTAAATCCAGCAAGGCCCATGCCGATCATTCCGAGGATATAGCCGTTCAA
>CAYQTU010000017.1:15566-18345 GCA_964420575.1 uncultured bacterium | reverse complement strand
TGACGGTGGTCCACCACAAAAACCTTCAATCCCTCACCAAGGCGCATCGCAACCTGGTCATGCATAGACGGACCATAGCGGACTTCGCACTCTTTTTCCATCACGATCGCCGGACGCATAACATTGGTCTCAACATATTTCCCAAATGCGACAAAACCCGCAAGAAGAAGCAGGAGGAAAAGGACCTTGCGGCCGACATCCCAAAAAAGACTTTGGTGAAAGCCAAAATAAAAAAGACTGCTCAAGAGAAAAATGAAAACAAAAAAGAGCGCGATGACATTGATCTCTTTCTGCGTCACATATTCCAAAAGCCCTTCGGCGGCTTTAACGTACCAGTTGCGTGTATCTTCAATGCGATATTCAAGAAGCCCTTGCGTGTAGTTCAGGTTATTCCGAATATCCGAATTGCGCGGGTCAAGCTGAAGCGCTTTTTTATAAGCAAGGACCGCTTCACTTAACGCGTTCTCCCGGAAATACGCGTTCCCTAGGTTGAAATATAAAACGCCGACACGGGGTTCCTTACGGACAAGCTGGTTATAAAGCTTGATCGCCTGCGTATAGTCACCGGCATGATAACTTGCGTTCGCTTCTTCAAAGGTTGTATGCAAATCCTGCGTCCAAGCCAGCAAAGGAGCTGTCCCGAAGAAACAAAACAGGACTAAGACCCAAAATCGTTTCATACTCGCATCCTTTCGATCCGATTAATGGTGGCCTGGAATATCTTGAGGCCCATTTTCTTGGAAGCCTGGGGAATGTTCCCTTTTCCAAAACGCGATTCATCGCATAAATGATAAAGCTCTAGCACATCCCGGAGCAAGGGATCTTCATCCCCAAGGGTCTGCCGCAGTTGATCCTCAAGATCACGGCGCGTGATCCCATAAGTCGATAAATTCCATTTATCTGCCAGATATTGCGTGATCGCTTTTTCAAGCTCCACAAAAAAGATCCCGGTATCCACTGATTCTTGGGACTGCGTAAGTTTCTTGAGCCTTTTCATACTCGCGATCGCCGCTGCCCGTGCCAATTTCCTGCGCTTCAACCCCTGGTCTTTTGAAAAGATCCGCTCTTCCCTGTCTTTCCAGACCAACACGCCAAGCAATAAAAGCATCAAGACATTGGCCGCTTTCAATAACCGTTCGCTCCATTCAAGGATTTGAGAAGGCCATAATTTCGGCAATCGCTCATTGATATAGCGGATGTCCTTCCCTTCCAAGCGAACCTGCTTCTTAAAAAGGTCCTTATTCGTAAGCTCATCCGGCATTTTGAACGTTTGTTCTGAGCGTTCAACCTTGATCGGGAAATTTGGGGTCTGCAATGTCACATACTTTTCTTTCTGCGGGTCAAAATAACTGAATCCGAGAGGCGGTATGTAAGCCGTTCCGGCGTCTTTAGGAATAAAAACGATTTCGAATGTTTTTTTCCCGCCGATCACATTGCCTGTTTTGAACAGCTGCGAATTGGTATCCGCATCATAAGTCTTGAACCCGGTAAGATCGGGAAGCTTGGGCCGGTTAATGGTCTCCACATTCCCTTCTCCTTCGATCACAATGGACAAAGTCACGGGTTCATTCTGTTTGACCTGATCTTTATCAATGTTTGCGGAAAGCCGAAACGTGCCGACCGCTCCTTGAAAGCTTTCAGGTTTGCCTTTTTCGGGAAGCGGTTTGATCTCGATCTGGATAGGCGGTGGATTCAGAAGGCGGTTCTCTCGACGCGCAAAAAACCCGCCTCCGCTAAAAAAACTGTCGCTAAAAAATTCGTCGAAAACGCTGTTGTTCTGAGGCTCCTGACGGATCGATACTTTAACACTTCCGGGCTGGATCGTATAACTCCCGGGCGATGTGGCAAAAAGTGCAAGTTTTTTAATATCCGCTTTAACATAACGCTTCCCGTTCACCTTCACGGTCTCGCGTTCAATATCCCGTTCCATCGGGAATTCTTCGATCCAAAAACCGCTTGTCTCCGGTTCTTTATCAAACCCTTCGTAACGGGTGTCATAGCGGGTGTAAAGAGAATAAGTCAATAAAACCTGTTCATTCTGGTAAATCGATTTCCGGTCCACCCAAGCTTGGACAAAAATATTATCGTCATTTTCACTGGAAACGACGGGCTCAGGCTCTGGCTGCGATGATGGAGCAGAAGGCCATGAAGGCGCAGGAGCTGAAGCTTGGGGGATCACAGGTGGACGAGTAGGTGCTGCTGGAGCTCCTGAAATTTGGACGGTCATCGGATCCGTCTGATAGGTCTGATTATCCACCTGGATCTCGATAGGTCCGATGGTCAAGGCTCCGGTCTTTTTAGGAATAAGCGTATAACTGAATTCAACGCTGGCGGTCGATACCCCATTGATAAACGTAATGTGGGAAGCACGGCCTGTATAAAAAGCATCGAAACCCTCTAAGCGAGGGATCCGAGGAGCTTGAAGATTTGCCGTTTGGCCAATGACCTTCAGGGTCAGATGGATTTCTTCATCCACATGGGCCGTTTGCTTATCCAAATTGGCCGTAATGCGGACATCCCCAGCCTGAAGAGCAGGCAAAAACAGAAAAAAACATAATATTAAGGCGAAAAGGGGTTTTTTCATATGATTACCAAGATTGCCGAAGAGGGCATTCTATAGTAATCATAACATGATGTCAAACAACGAGTTAAGAGCGGGTTCGTGTTTGGAAAGGTGTTTCAAAAATTCATTAAGCGCTTTGCTGTTTTTGAGCCGGGCAGAGATCAGGAAGCCTTCATTTTCAAAAGAATCCGGGATCTCAAGGCGGATATCCTTAGA
>CAYQTU010000017.1:13571-15556 GCA_964420575.1 uncultured bacterium | reverse complement strand
AATCCGCCAGAATATCACGGCTGACCTCTTCAAAATGTTTTCTTTTTTGACTTAAACGCGGAAAACGTCGTTCCCGGACAAGATCAAAAAACTGATCTGCTTTGATCCGAGGATCCATGTTCGGATGATCTAAAAGTTGTGAAAATTCTTTTTCCTTCAGCAGCTCCTGCAAGCCCTGCCGTTTAGCCTTTAAGATATCCGAGAGCCATTCCCCGACCTGCAGGACCTGGTTTGTGGTCAGCTTTGCTTTCGAAACAACCTTTTTAGCCAAAATATCCTGTTCTTTATCTGAAAAACGTATGAGACTTTGGGCTCCGCGGAAAGGCAATCTCCCAGAATGGATCATCTCTAAAAGCGACGCTGACAACTGTCCGATATCCCGATTAATCCGCCGGCAATGCAAGGACCGGCATGATCGTTTGAAGGATCTCTTCGTCACTAAATTCGAACTGCCTCTGCGCAGCCCCCAAAGCCCTTGAACGGTCCAGTTCCGAAAAATTTTGTTTCCAGTTTGAGATCAGCGAAAGCATAAAATGATCGCGCGGCTTAAATTCCGTTTGAAGCTCCAACACCGGCAGGGTTTTCATGTGATTAGCGCAAGCGGCCATAAAACGTTTGTGCCCTGAGATCAAAATCATCTTAGGATCCCGGGTCACAATAAGCGGCGTTAAGACCCCATGCTGCCGGATAGACTCTTGCAAGAACGGATCCGACAGCTGATACCGAAAACAGTACGGCTGATTGGGTGAGATCTCAGAGACCTCTACTTCTTTGAAACCGTAGCTAACCATTGTTTCTCCAACGTTTGGAGCGTGATCCCCAGAACTTCCGAAACGATCTCGTCCGTATTCTTCCCTTCCTTGTATTTAATCAGCATCTCTTTGACGCGGTACATCTGATAACGTTCGATCAAATAACTCACAAGTGAAAAACTTTCCTGATAAAAAAGAGCGATCGATAACGGATCCTGGTTTTTTTCAAAACTTCCCGTTTGGCCAAGCAGCTGATTGAACGGTAAGAAGATCTTGGTCTTCCCCGTGCCACTCAAAACTAATGGACGGATCGGCCTGACCTTATTTTCCTCATATTGAGCCAAACCCTCTTGAAGCCAGGCCGGCGCCCTCATCCCGCTGATCGCTCCAACAAAGGCATGGGTCATTTCATGAGCGGCAACAGCACGGAGCTGCGTCTCACTAAACCCTTTTTGATAAGCCGGAAGGCGGATCTTTCCGTCATAGATCCCCCCCACCCAGTGGGGCTGCCCCGTTACATCATGGAATTCATCCGCGTTATAAAAAAGAACGACGGTCTTATGGTTAAAATAATAGCCGAGATCCTGAGAGATCATCCGGTAAGTTTCCCGCAACATGCCTTTGAGCCAGAACCCTTCGTAATTTTTTCCCTCCTGGCCCTGCCGATACTTAATGATGAAATGTTCTTCATCATAAGTGCTAAGATCTTTCTCGATGTTTTTTTCTTTTTTCAATTTCTCAAGCTTCTTTTTGACGCGAGGGGAAGGATCAAGTAGAAAACTTTTTTTATAATAAGTTTCGGCTTTCTCGAAATTCTGCTGTAAATTCTCGATCTCCCCAAGCACCTCATAGGCCAGAGGGTTTTTAGGCTCAAGCCGCAACGATTCTTGGGCAGCGTCGCGGGCCAGGTCATATTCTCCTTTTTCAAAGAATTTCACGGCTTCATTGTAAAGTTCGATCGCCATCGGCGTTTGCGGAACATGCCCCTTGCCATAGTAAAAAGTCTGCAGCTCCACCTGCTGCCGATGTTCAACAGCCTCTTTTCCTCTCTGATCCGGGTCCTCCACAGCGAGTAAACCTGTCGAATAAACGGTCAGACCCAAAATAAGAAAAAGCATTCCGTTCTTTGATCCCATTTTTGTTTTGATCCTATCCGATGAATTTTTCAGCCATGGTAATCCGTTTCCGAAGAGCCGGATGGTCATAAAAAAACCATTCGTACCACGCCGAAGG
>CAYQTU010000017.1:0-13561 GCA_964420575.1 uncultured bacterium | reverse complement strand
CGCCGAAGGTTCGGGATCGGCAAGGTTTTGGTCTCCGAGTTTTTTCATACATGAGATAAAAATATCTTTATTTCGGACCGCCTGCAAGGCAAAAAGATCCGCAGCCCGCTCTCTCCGCCGAGAATAGCCGTTCTGAAGAGGCATAAGAACTAGATTCACCAGAAAGAAAAGGAGAAGCAAGAGGGGCAGGCCGGCGACTTCCGAGGCGTTCCCCAGACCTAATGCCACTGCCCAATTCTTCATTCCCCAAAATCCCACGGCAAAAGCGACGAAGGATACGGTCAGACCAAATCCCAAAAGGCGCCAGACATCGTGGTTTTTAAAATGTCCCAACTCATGAGCTAAGACCATTTCAATCTCATCATGAGTAAAATTCGAGATCAAGGTATCACTTAAAACAACCCGTTTCGTTTTCCCGATCCCCATGAACGCGGCGTTAGCTTTCTTGGTCGTTTTGCTTAGATCCAAAGAATACACATTTTGGACCGGAAGCCCGAAACGGGCGGCGAGTTTTAGAATCCTATCCTCGAGGATCTTATCTTCCAGTCTCCCGTACTTGTAGAAAAGGGGTACGATAAAAACCGGAAAGATCTTCCCAAGAACGTAACTGACCCCCGCATACACGGCCCAAGCCCAGACCCACCAACGGTCGGGATCTAGACGAATGATCCAATACAATATCTCGAGCAAGATCAAAGATAAAAAGAAGGAAAGACCTGATCGTTTGAGAAAATCGACAACCCACTGTCGAAGGCTTTGATTGGATAGTTCAAATTGGTGTTCTAAAATAAATCCCGAGTAAAAGGCAACCGGCAGATCAAAGATCATGAAATAAAGCGAAAACAGCGAAAAATAAACGGCAACGACTTTCCACGCTTGGTCCCCGCCCCACTGCATAGCGAGATCTGACATTGCAAAGGTCCATCGGGTAAAAAGTAGAAGGGCCAGCAGGAATGGGGTGAAGAAAAGGTTAAAAAGCGTAAGCTGTTTTTTCTTCCGCTGATAAGCATGAGCTCTTTCTTCTCGAGTGATCATACCGCAATATCCACTAAAACACCGAAATGGTCCGAGGGGTAGATCCCTTCGGGAGAAGGCTGATTAAAAACTACTTCCGCAGAACAGATCTTTTGAAAGGATTCTTTGGGCTGCCGAATAAAAACATAATCAATGCGCCTCTCTGCCATTTTCTTTTTTTCTAAAGCCGCGTACGGATTTTTATAATCCCAGGTCAAACCGACGGCTTCGGGATGGACTTTCCCAAAAGCATCTACCCATTTCTGTTTTTCGCGCAGGAACCGAACAGCCTCCGTATCCGGATCCGTATTAAAATCCCCTACGATCACCGTCAAGAGATCCCGGGCAGATGCGTCAACAAAATCCACCAACTCCAGAACTTGTTTTTTTCGCACCTCATGTTCATCCGCTTTCCATGACAAGTGAGTATTGACCACTGCGATCGGCCCTTTGCCTGCCTCGACCCGGACATAAAAAGCATACCGCAAATAGTCTTCCGTCGGAGATTTTGTTTTCATCACAAGGCATTTTTGCTCAAGAGGTTTAAAGCGGGAAAGAAAAATAAGCCCCGAATGTTCTCCGCTCACCGCAAGGTAGGGATAGCCGCTTTGCTCCTGAACCGTCTTTGCCCAATCCATATTAAAAACTTCCTGGAATCCGACAATGTCCGCTTGGTGCACCTCTAATCCCTTTAAGATCAATTCCCAGCGTTTTTCCCAAGGGCCTCGTTCTTGCCATGTGTTAAGAGTTAGAATCTTCATTTCCCGCCTTGGCGTTGGAGCCCTGTTTAAAAATTTATTAACCCCTTAAATGCTTGTGGCGAATATGGGCTAACCGGCTCATCATCTCATGCCGGATCTGTTCCTTGACGTCTTCAAGCGAACGGTCATCCAAGTTCGCTAAAGAAACCGGCTTCCCCACTGAAACGATGAAGGTGCTTTTATGTTTTAAAATAAGTGATTTTTTAGGCATGGTGTGTGCTGTACCATCAATAACGACCGGCAAAATTTCACAGCCGGCTTCTCGAGCCAGCTTGAAAGCCCCCATTTTGAAGGCATGGATTTTTCCGTCCGGACTTCGCGTTCCTTCAGGGAACAGCAGAACACTTGCCCCATTCCTCAGGTATTTTGCGATCTTGAAGATCGCGCGTTTGCCGCTTTCATGGCTCGAACGGTTCACCGGGATATAACCCGCTAAGGCCATGGCCCAACCCATGACGGGGACATAAAAAAGTTCTTTTTTAGCCAAAAATTTGAAATTCAAAGGGAATACGGCCGCAACAGCGAGGATATCCAAAAGGCTTTGATGGTTCGCAATAATCACATAGCGCTTGTCGCGGCGGATATGGCCCTGCCCGCGAACTTGTAAATTCCAGATCGGGGCACTCGCAATGATCGACCGGGCCCACCACCGGGATGACAAATGGGTTAACCCCCCTGTGGCACGCCCCCAAAGGAATGAAAGCGGGAAAAAGATCAAAAGATCCATCAAAAAAAAGAAGGTGGTAAAGATCGCCACTCCAAGCCAAAGCAATAGAGAAAAAAAGGCACTGGCCGGACCGGAAAGTTTTTCAGTACGATAATCGAATATTTTCATAATAGGCATTTTAACGGACAAACCCTTGAAAGGAAAATAGATTTTGGAAAATGCGGTTATGCGGCCACCGCAGTCGCCTTCTCGGCAAAGATATCGTTAAGAAGCGTTTGGATCAAGGCGAGCTTGGCCTCATAAATTTCAAACTTTTTAGGGCTAACACGTCCCACAACATTATCCCCAAATTGTTTGTTGAGCAAATGAAGTTCGGGATTGGTCTGAGGATCATTGTTTTTGTTCACATTAAGACGCGCGGCCATCATCGCCACAACATTCCGAGCAGTCGCTAACCGGCTATTTGCCAGTTCACTGGCAAACAGAGTTTCATCCAACAGGTCGGCATCAAATCCCAGCGACCGGGGAGATTCAACCAGCACGACCACATGCGCATTATTCATCGAGTGAATGGCCTTCGAAAGCATTTGAGCTGCTTGCGTAATATCCCCCGTCATATTTCGCTGACGGCTTGGCTGTATCTTAAGGCGTTTTAAAAGGGGTTCTCCCATCAGGTCTCTGAGGTCTTTTAACTGCAGGACCTCGATCAACTTATTGATCGCCTTCCGATCTCCGGACTTTGTTACATAATGGACATATTGGTTGGTATTGGTCATCAGGAAGAAAACGATCTCGGTTAATTCTTCAAGGCTCGGAAGATCCTTTTGGACGATAACCGTTCCGCCAGGAAGTTCAGAAGGTTTAAAAACAGTATCCGGATTTTGAGAAACCACTCGTTCCAAGCGTTCTAAAATCCGAACCCACCGCTCCCGGAATCCCAGAGTTGCTGTAACTTGTTGTAACCCTTTCGTGATCTCCTCATAAGACGTTCCTTGCGGCCAGATTCCTCCTGCAGCGATCGCAGCTTCCGTTTCAGGAGAAAGATCTTGCTGGCCAGTTTGCGACAAAACCTCTTTAACATCACTGAAGGTGAGGGCATTTTTTTCTAAAAACCTTTCCGTTAGAGATCTTTCTCCCACGATTCTCCAATATTGGTCTCTGATTTCCTGAATAAAAACCGCCTGATCCGGGCCGCGTTGCAGCATCATCCCCAAACTTGATTGAACGGTATTCATGACGAACGTAACAGCCGCCTCAGGACTGCCTTGGTAGACGCTATTCCAGGAGATTTCTTTCTTAGGATCTCCAAGATAACCGATGATTTTATTGAGAATCGGCAAAATCGTTTTAGAACCAAACTGCTCTTGCGTCAGAAACGCGTCCACGATCGCAGTAACTGTTCGTGCTTCCGGACGAAAAGGCTCTTTAGAAGTTTGCACATTCACTGTTTGCCAACCTTCAAAGCTCCATGTTGGATCCACGCCCGTTTTAATTTGCCAGGAAGGCAAAGAAAGCGGCTGTTCAAGTTGAAGTCGATCGGCTCCATTCTTTCTAAAAACATCAAGTTGGGCATATTCATCGCTTAAGGTTCCATTCAGCAGCAATCCATTCGTTGAAAGGGTCGCTCCCAAAAGACCCAAAGCCTCTTTGATCTGATCGGGTTGAAAATAGGCATTCCTTCTCATCAAGAGTCCAAGCACACGGACAAGATCATGCTTCTGCTCGAGAGGCTCAAAAACATCATGCTCTCGGAATTGAAGTTTCTCGGGATGTTCCCTCGCGAATTCCTCGGCCTCCGGATTGATGAGACTGATGGCCATATCTGAAAGCTTTTCTCGGGGATAACTGTTCAGCAGAGGTTCAAGGACCTTAGAAAAATTTTCAAAATTCGTTTGAACACCCCAAATCGGATAAACATCTTCGGGAAAAATGACTTTACCGTTGCGGATGACCTGCGCGAGCTTCCCCTGTCCGCTGAAAATCGCTTGATAATCCGATTCGTCTCCGGGGATTTGAAATGGAAGGATAAAAAATCTTAAAGAAAGATCATAGCCGATCACTTGCACATTACGGTTCTGATACCGCAAGGCTAGCTCATAAGCGCTTGTTCCGTCGCTTACCGCAAAATCCCCAATTACAAACCGTTGTTCGGCCGACGCCTTTGCATCCACTTCTTGATCGATCAGCGGGAAAGTTCGTTGACTCCGTCCTGCCCAAGTACGCCTGGTAATATTTGATTGCGCCGAAGTGCCGCCACCGAAAATCATCAATCCATTGTTTGCAATATTCGTCAGCACGGTCGTTAAGTCCTGGCGTTTAACAGATTCTTTATCAAGAGAGTTCCAAACTTGACGAAGCGCCGCATAACTCAACATGTTCCGGGCTAGTGACATAGCTTGAAGAATGATGCGATAGTTTTCACTGTTAGCATCAAGAATCAGAAAATCCGAAATTAATTGTTCGATCGGATAGCTGTCTACAAAAAGGCGGGCTTGTTTTTCTTCTGCAGTGACCGCGCCAGCCGCTTTCAATAAATCAAGACTGAGAATTGGACGGATATAAGGAGAAACTTCCGAAACGATAGACAAAGCCTCCGGTTGAGGCGCTGCCGGATGGATGCGCAAACGATCTCCTTCTTTAATAAACCAATTTTGACGAATCGTATCCTGGATCAAATTCTCAAGATCAGCCGGGGGTATATCCGGCTGCAGTCCGATGAGACTTCCCCAACGCATTATTGCCGTTTTGATCTCTGTCTGCGTTAATGATTGATCCGCTAGATTGGCCGCATACACCACACGCACAACGTCCTCAACAACCATTTTTCTTGCTTTCGATTCAGAACGCATCCGCGCTTCCGGACGTCCAAACTCCTCTTTTTCTAAATAGGAAAGAAGCCTCTTTTTGAGGGTTGAATAAGCAGAACGTGGAATATCATATGCGATAAAAGAAGGATCCAAATAGACTTCGGCAGTCCCTGCAATATCCTGCCATCCGCTTTTGTTCAGATTCGAAAATTGATCGCGAACTCTTTGGATTAACGTCTCGTCCCCAGCGCGCAAAGCTTGGAGTTCTACTGTCTCATTCGGTCTGCGTGGTTTTTTCAGCTCATCAAGGTAATAAACGGCATAATAAAGTTCAGCAAGTGCTTCACGCCCTTTTTCGGATCCATAGCGCTTCGCCACAACATCAAACAGCCCTTCCAGAGGAAACCAGGAATTATCATTTCTGTAAAAATTCCTCATGATCCTTAAAAGCAGAAGGGATATGGATTGTTGCATGAACCATTCTCCAAAATCCAAATCCACCGGATCTCCGGTAGGTAATAGCGAGGCTACGGGTTCTTCCTCAGGGTTTTCACTCGCCCGAAATGGGACCGAAAGTTTTCCAACCCCCTCACGGAAACGGATATTCCCTTGATTAATATCCATGGGAGCCTGACCGTCAAAAGCATCCCAAAGGTCTAAGACCGCTCCTGCAGCTCTTTGACGGGCAGAAACTGCCGCCTGCCATATCGGTGAATTTTTTTCGATCTCATTTACTTTTTGACCGTCTGCAAGACGAGGGTCGATCACTTCGAGGGATCCGATAAATTTATCAAAATCCATACCGTCCACATATTCCTCATAATAGACTTCGACATCATTAGCCGGATTTCCATCAACATAATATTCTTTGATAAATACAGGTGCTAGCGTTCCGTTGTAATTTGTTTTTTCATTAGCTTCTTTGATTTTGGCAATTTCATTTTTTGAGATCCCTCTGCTCTGCGGTTCTGCGCGGGGTTGTTTCGTCGCAACCGCAAGAGTAACTGTTCTTTTTCCTTGGATCTGTAGCTGGACTCGATAAATATTTTTATTCAAACCATGGTCGTAGCCGGTAAAAATACCATCGAGCCTCACTTGCGACAGGTCCTCCGCACTCAGCATCGCAGCTCCGGGATATTGCCTTTTTAAAATCGCGTTGAGCCCGGTTAAAACACCTGGGGATTTTTCCCGGATATCTGCAAGAAGCGTGCGATCCAATAACATCATCAGTCCAACTCTTCCCGCTTGGTCTAAAACCATCCTTCGCCGTAATGCAATATCCTGTTCTTTAACGCCCATTGAAAAGATCTCACTCCGGATCCGGGATTCAGGACGACGAGCTTCAAAATAACCATTCTCGTTATAGCGGGCGTTCTTTTTTAAGATCTCCGTGATCAGCTCTTCACCGGTGATCCATTCATCCTCCGGAGTCACGCCTGAGATCTTGAAACTTTTTCCGGTACGGGCAAAACTTCCCGTCATAAGTGCAGTAACCGTGTCGATCGATTCACGAGCGGTCTCATCGGAAATCGAAACTTCACCCTGCAGGGGGATGGTCCCTGCTTCCCGGCCAATACGGATCTGCCCTTGAGTTAATTCGACCGAGCGGGTCGGATTCAATTTCACAGAAACAACAGTAGGTTTTGGAGTTTCGGCGGGGAATGTTTCAAGAATCCCTGGAAGCTGCATTTGTTCACCTTGTTGAGTACGTGCTTCTGGACGGAAAGCGTCTTCAAAGCTAATCCATGGATTGACTCCTTGCCCGTATTTAGCTTGAACCGAATAACTCCCCTCATCAAGGCGAACAATATGGATTTCCAAAGCCTTACCGTCCTTGCCGACCTGAATCGGCATCCTTGCCGGATCCGTCAACTGACCGCTTTTAAAACTGGCCACAAAATCATTCCCTTTCACTTCATAGGAGAGGGTCATCCCATAGCGACGGCTGAGATACATTTTAAGAAAATCAAGCGCCTCCCGGACATCCCGCGAATCGTTTTGGAAAGTATGGAAGAAAGCGTTCAGCTCAGTTTTTAGTTCCTGCCCGAGGTCTGCACCCTGCCCCATCATCGCTACTGCTTGCTGCATTTTGCTGAAAAGCTCTAAGGTCGCTAAATCAAAAAGACTGGACTGGCCCTGTAACATTGATGTCCGATAAAGCTGTTCATTGCTTTTTTCACTTAAGCGCGGCGTCAGGATCCCGTAACTGACCTCATGTTCCCGCAAAAGGTCCGTGATGCCGTCCGTATGGAATCCTCCCGTGATCAGGATGGCTTTATTGACCCCGTCTTTTTGCATGGCCGCATCGATCTTTTTATAAAAAACTTCTTCACGCTTCCGGGCAAAATCATAAAATCGGAATGCCGCTTCATAGGCCCGCATAACGGCATCGCGAAATTTTGGATTGACCTTTTTAACTTCAAAATCCGAAGCTTTAAGATTCGATTCGGCGCTCACCGCAGCAGCGATATCCTTCAATCTCGAAACTAACGTATCCATCTCAAGAATCGTTCGTTTTTCAAGGACTTCCTGCCAATTCCGGCGCGTCAACTCAAGGTTTAAAAGTTTACGCACCATCTCTTCATCCCGCCAAAGTTCAAGAAGGACCTTTTGCCGCGGCGTTTCCGTAATTTCATCCAGGAGCTTTTGAAAAAGAAGTTGGATCTCTCCAAAAAGGCTTTTGGGATCCAATTCATTTTTCAAAATAAGATAACCCGCATACAGACTAAAATTCGGATAATCGTGGAATCGAAATCCCTTGGGCCCGGCTTCCATGACAAGCTGTTCCAAAAGGTCTCTCGGAAGCATTTCACCTGCATCCCCGCTTGCATTACGATGGATGCTCACCCGCTGATCCTGAAAGTTCTCGATGCCTTGGATCAAAAGCTTCGAAAGTTTCTTTGACCTTAAGAATTCCAATAGCCGGGATTTTTCTTCAAGGGCTTTTGAACGATCAAGATCCGCTTCCATGGACTGCAGAACAAGAAGCCGCGTAAGTTGCGGCCATTCGATCTGTGCAAAAAGGCTGTTTAGATCCAGGTCCAGGATCCGTTTGGCCTCATTTGCCAGGTTCTTCACATAGGGAATGAATTCACGATTCCCTTTTTCAAATTTTTTCCATTCAGATAAAAGTTTGCGAAGATCATTTGAAAAAACTTTTGAAGAAAGCGTTTCCAGCCGCTCTTCCAAACCGCTTAAATACTTCACTGTGATCGTTTCGGAACTAAAAACCTCTTTTAATGCTTCATAATTATCACGATACAACTGAGCGTCCTCAATTCCTGTAGCGAGGACATCTTTCGAGGTATCCTCCATCAGATAAAGCTCAGCGCCTGTCATTTCTCCTTGCTGTGCCAAAAATTCGGCTAACTTCATGTTCCGTTCTTGATCCGGAAACATCCTTAAGTAATCCGGATTCAAATCTTCACTCGCTCCTTCGACGAAAATAGTCCGGAAGGCATAGGTTTTTTTTAAGTATCCGATCAATTCTTTGATCTTTATTTGTGCCCCGTAATTCGCATGGGCGTTCTGAATATGGAGGATCAGACGAGGATCCGGACTGACTGGAGCCTCAAAAATACCCTCCAGCGTTGCAAGCTCGTTTGGAATATCGATTTGAAAAAAGGACGGTATTTCACGTTGACGAACAATTTCGATACCGGCACCCGGGTTTGCAGTAATACACTGGGTGGTCACAAAGCAGAACACCGTTGCCAAGCACAGTACCCTTTTTATGGTTGTGTTTGCCATATATTGTTATATTTTGAACTTAATAAAATATTTAATTTAGTTATCCATTAATAAAGATACCCTATGAATAATAAAAGTGCAAATTTTTATATTATTTTTTAAAAAATATAACTATTTGAAAATAAATGGGTTACATCAATTTTAGAAGGTGAAGGCAGATAAAAATCTAGGGGACAGGCTTTTTCGACTTAATGACTTGGGTGTTTTGGCGGAAAATCATCATCGAAATCAATCACAGGCTCATGGATTGAATCATTCTCGTAGAACTCCGATTCTGATGTATTTTTGTAGGAGAAATCCGTATTTTCAATTTTGAATAAATGAGCAGGAATTTCATTAAGAAAGCGCGACGGGAGATTGTGCTGAGTCGCACCATAAAGCCGCCGCTGTGTTGCAAAAGAAAGATGGAGCTTATCCTTGGCCCGAGTGATCCCGACATAGCAAAGTCTTCTTTCTTCTTCAAGTTCATCAGATACCCCGCGGTAAGCATTGGCATGGGGAAAGATCCCCTCTTCCATTCCGACAAGGTAAACGATCGGAAATTCCAACCCTTTAGCCGTATGAAGCGTCATCAATGTCAAAATGTTAGTCCCTTCTTCCCAAGCGTCCAGATCCGTCACAAGTTCGATCGACTCAAGGAAGGCCTCCAGCGACAACGGATCCGCACTTGCTGTCACTGATTCCAGATCCGATCGATCCTCAAAATCCTCAATCACGCTAAAGAATTCTTCGATATTTTCAAGTCTCGCCTGAGACTCGACTGTCCGTTCCGACTGCAAAGCCGTAATATATCCGGTTTCATCCAGGATCTTTTCGAGCAACTGACGGACATCAAGCTTCTTGCGCTCTTGCCGGATCTTGCTCAGCCAACGGTGAAACTGAACGATCGCATTTTTAACTCGTGGAGTTAGATCCGCGATCTCAGGCGCATGCCGAAGCGTTTCATCCCAGCTCTTTCGTTTTGCGGCTTCCTGCTCCAGCAATTCCATGGCTTTTTTCCCGATTCCTCGAGCAGGAACGTTCAGGACTCTTTTTAAACTGATTTCATCGTGAGGATAAGCCGCCAACCGAAGATAGGCAATCACATCTTTGATCTCTTTGCGGTCATAAAACCGTGTTCCGCCGATGATCTTATAAGGGATATTCGCACGCATCAGCTCATCTTCAAGGATACGGGATTGGGCATGGACACGATAAAAGATGACCTGTTCCGCAAGTTTTTTCCCTGCCGCACGGTACTTCAAAACACTCCGAACCACATGCCGCGCTTCGTCAACTTCATCTCCTGCTTCGTAAAGTTCTATTTTCTCCCCGCCCTTACGTTCGGTCCATAAAGCCTTGGGTTTCCGCATTTGATTATTTTGGATCAGTTCATTTGCCGCCTCGAGCAGGATCGGGCTTGAACGATAGTTCTGCTCCATGCGGATGATTCCGGATTCCGGATAGTCGGTCTCAAAGTTGAGGATGTTCCGGATATCTGCCCCCCGCCAAGCATAGATCGATTGGTCCGGATCCCCGACCACCGTAATTTGACGGCGTTTCGACGCCAACAATTTTACAAAACGGTACTGAGCATGATTTGTATCCTGATATTCATCGATCAGGATATGCTGGAACCGGTCTTGCCAGGTCTTTAAAACCTGAGGAACACGGTCGAAAAGCGCCACAGTCTTCATGATCAGATCCCCAAAATCGCAAGCCTTGAGTTTTTTCATTTTTTCCTCATACGCCAGATAAACTTTGGCCGTCTGTTCCTGGAAAAAATCTTCGGCTTTTTCACCATATTGGAGCGGGGTCAGCAGATAATCTTTAGCACGCTGGATCTCCTCGCGGCATCCTTTGGGATGGATTTCTTTCTCATTCAAGCTGAGATCTTTGACGCATTCTTTGATCACCTGCAGCTGATCGTATTCATCATAAATGATAAAGTTCTTATCCAGATCGATAGCAGGGCCGTCCTGCCGGAGGATACGGAGACAAGTCGAATGAAAAGTACTGATCCAAACCTGCTGCGCGACCAGCTTCTCGATCCGGCTTCTCATTTCTTGAGCCGCCTTGTTCGTAAAGGTTACGCCGAGAATATGGAATGATGGAATGCCACAAGAGATTAAATGAGCGATTCGATGGGTCAAGATGCGCGTTTTGCCGCTACCTGCACCGGCAAGGATTAAAAGCGGCGTCGGCCCCCACGTCACAGCTTCCCTTTGTGTGGGGTTCAATTTTTCAAGGATGGATTCAGGCATTCCGTTCTTCGTCGTCATTGATCTCGTAACCTTGCTCAAAAGCATCCTCAAATCGATAGATGTTCTCAAAATCTCCGAGCTTATCTTCCGGCTGCTGGCTTAAAAGCTTTACATCGATCAATGCAAAAACGATCTTGCCGAAATCCAAAGTCCGGTAAACGCCCCAGTGGTTGAACACCGTCTTAGCCATCGGACCAAATTGCGCTAACCCGTAGCGACGGATCCCTTCAAGAAGTTCAGCGCCCGTAATGTGGCGCGGTTTTTTAAACCGCGTGACCGTATCGTGCAGCGCTGCCAGGACAAAGGTGTAGGCCTCGAATTTATAGCTTCCGTCCCGCTCGACCAACTCTTCGATTTTTCTTAAATAGGTATCAAATTCTTCCATAATATTTCGTTCCTATAAAGCATATCGCTCTTTGGCTAGACATATTGCCTGATAAAGAATTCCGGGTTCCAGGTCAAGGGGCGTGATCGAGATTTTAAAAACAAGCTCAAAAGCCCGGATCATTTCTCGGATCAACGTTTCTTCTCTTATCCCCTCGGGCAAGCAAAGAGATTCCTGATGTATCACTAGGTCTTTGGTCCGTTTTTGAGCCCCTCCAGCGACCTTACGGCCTTTCCATGCGAGATCACTGACCACCGGAAAATGGAAACAATCATGCCCTTTGGGTAACGGATCATTTCTCTGGTAAAAACAAACCGGAAAACCGGATTTCGCGAAAGCCATTTTAACACTTTCGTGAATCTTGCGATAGCTGTCCCGTACGGGACCTAAACATTTTGGGGCGGCCGATCCCCGAGAAATAAGAGAGAACATAAGATCTCGTCCATGAAGGACTGTTCCTCCTCCGGTCAAGCGCCGGCAAACGGGCAGTCTTCTGTTTTGTCGAAGGACCTCGGTTTCATTGTAGTTTTTGCTTTTGTTCCAGGAGTACCCCACGCTAATCCAGGCTTCTGAGGAGTAATAAAATCGAAGGATAAGCGACTCGCTACAGTTCCGCCCAAGAAGGTCATCAACAGCCATCTGAAAGGGCATAGGAGCGCTAAGGGTCGGGAGCAAACTCCATTTCATGGTCAAAGTATTATGCTGCAGTTTCAGCCAAGAGAACTTTTTGTCTCAGCTGGTCCCGGTAGGACAGGATCGGTTTACGAGCAGCCAGCACATCGTTAGGACGCGAAACCGGAAGCGTATGGGGCGCAGAAGAGACTTTCTCGGGTTCCGTTTCAATCTCTTTAGCGATCTGTTGCATGACCCCAATAAAATGATCGAGGGTCTCTTTGCTTTCTGTCTCGGTCGGCTCGATCATTAACGCTTCAGGAACTACAAGAGGAAAATGGACGGTCGGGGCATGGATCCCAAAATCCAAAAGCCTTTTGCCGACATCCCCGGCATGGACTCCCTTACCAGAAGCATCTTTCAGCGATAGCACAAATTCATGCATGCAAGGTTCGTCCATCGGAACACAAAAAGAATCTTTTAATTTCTCCTTCAGATAATTCGCATTTAAGATCGCGGCTTCACTGACCGGACGCAACCCATCCTGCCCAAGCGTCTTGAGATACACATAGGCCCGAAGAATGACTCCGATATTCCCATAAAAGGATTTGACCCGGCCAATGGACTGTTTTGTTTTCGGAGCCCAACTATAACCTTCTTTTGTTTTTTCGATCAACGGATGAGGGAGGAACGGTATGAGATGAGCTTTCACGCCTACCGGTCCCGAGCCCGGACCGCCGCCGCCATGCGGAGTTGAAAACGTTTTATGAAGATTAAGATGCACGATATCAAACCCCATATCCCCCGGCCGAGCGATCCCCAAAAGCGGGTTCAAATTCGCCCCGTCATAATACAAAAGCCCGCCTTGGTCATGAACAAGCTGGGTTATTTTTAAGATATCTTCTTCAAAAAGACCCAGCGTATTGGGATTTGTCAGCATCAAACAAGCCACGCCTTCATCTAAATGTTGCTTTAAATCATCAAGATCCACGCGTCCGCGCGCGTTGGATTTGATCTCGATCACATGGTAACCGAATAAGGCTGCGCTGGCGGGATTCGTTCCATGGCTCGAATCAGGAACTAAAACTTTTATCCTCTTGCTCTGGCCACGAGCCTCATGATAAGCACGAACAAGCATCATCCCTGTCAGCTCGCCATGAGCTCCTGCGGCAGGCTGCAACGTAAAGCGATCCATCCCTGTGATCTGTTTTAGCCCTTCTTCCATCTCATAAAGGACCTGAAGGATCCCTTGCGTAGACGCTTCGTGCTGGAGAGGATGAAGCGCCGTGAACTTTTCATGTTTCGCTGCCCATTCATTCACT
>CAYQTU010000016.1:0-18946 GCA_964420575.1 uncultured bacterium | reverse complement strand
CCGACGGTGTCGGGGGATTTTATCTCTGCGGTTCAGAGATAGACAAGAGAAGTGACGCGATTACGTGACGATGGTGTCATACGCTCTTATACGCCACGAACGGCATCATACAGCTACCTATCTATGTGTGTCAAATACCGGCTCAACGGAGATAAGCTTATAGACCCGATTCCATTTTGTCCAGAAATGTCCGGAAGGTAAAAATCGTCGATAAAATGTCCACTTTGTCCAAGCCTTCCGGATAAATGTCCGATCGTGACGGTACGAGTGGGACATAATGTCCCACCACGACTATGGAGGAATACGCTTTGGAGGTGCGCCTTTATTCGATCGCGAAGCTGGCGTTGACGACTGCGGTTACTCTCTTCTCAAGGGCGGTAGTGTCGTTCATCCCCCAGTCCGAGATCTCTGTGGAGTTGACCGGCGTGATCTGGAAGACGCCCATTTTGGCCGATCGCATAAAACCGATCTTGTTGCCGGTCGCCTTGACCATGTTTTCTGCACGGAGCTTCGCGTTCTCCGTGGCCTTGGCGAGCATTTCAACCTTCAGATCGTCTAGCTTCGTGTAGAAATATTCCGGGCTTCCGGAATAGAATTCGATCCCCTCGTTGATTAAACCCGTAGCCTCACGGGAGATGCGGGCGATCTTTTCGACATCGTTTGATCGCAGCTCGACGGTCTGTTTGAGCCGATAGCCTTCGATATCGTTCGTATTGTTCCCCTTCTCATTCTTTTTGTAGATCGTTTCGGTCTCGATCTGCCGAACGATGATCTCTTTCTCCCCGATCCCCTGTCCCGCGAGGTATTGCTTCACCTTGGCAAGATCCTCACCGAGTTTCTTGTAGGCCGTTGCCATATCGGGCTCCCGTCTCGAAAAATCCCCCAGCCACACCGTATAATCACTTTTGATGTCCTTCTGCGCCGAACCCGTCACCGTGATCTGTTCTCGCATGAATTTCGTTACGGATAAGAAGCCTTTGGAGAAAATAACGCTGGCTGCGATCGTGGCCCCGGCGATACATAGGCCGAGGATGATGATCTGGGTGTTCTTGAGGAAATTCATCTTGCTGTTCGTGTGGTCTTCCATGGCGGGTCTCCTTCTCTTGTTGCGGCTTTGCGGCACGCGGGTTACTGGATTCTTGGTTTACCGGCGGGTCCTAACAATAACGAGGGCTCACTGGGCCAATATTAACGGTTAATTGGGTCGGAACTAAATACAAGAAAATATAGCGCGTTCGATCATCCTCCTTCCCGTTATCCTCCGGCATTAAAACCTACGACCTTACGGGCGTCTCTCCCCCCATACATACCGTGCTTTTCGATCTCCGCGCCAAAAATAAGGTCCTCCATCCGGAAGGCCTGTTCTTTCCGGAAAATGACACGCCTCAGGGAGTTCAGCACGGCGTTTTTGATGTTTCCTCCCGCAAATTCATAAACCTTGGCAAGCTTATCGAAATTGACGTCGGAGGAAAGACCGAATGCCGGAGGGATATGCCGTTTCCAGATCTGAGCGCGCTTCTCGGAGTTCGGAAGCTTGAATTCGATCTTGAGGGCAATACGGCGCTCCAAGGCCTTGTCCAGGATCTGATCCATATTTGTCGTCAGGATCGCGATCCCTTCAAACCTCTCGAGCTCCGTCAACATTAGATTCACGAACCTTAATCTAGAATTGCCCGATGCCATGTCACGGCTATGAACCAAGGAGTCAGCCTCGTCGAAAAGAAGAACGAGATCGTCATCCGACGCCTTTTTGAATAACGCGCTTATGTTCTTGTCCGTCTCCCCAAGCCACATGCTGAAGATTTTTGAAGTCTCAGCGACCAAAAGTTTCTTTCCGACATTTGTGGCGATGGCTTCCGCGAGCATGCTCTTCCCCGTTCCCGGCGGTCCATAAAAAAGGAAGGTCAGCCCCTTACTATTTTTGATCGTCTTATCAACCCCGAGCTCCTGTAAACGCTTGCTTTTATAAACCTCAAGAAAGAACTCCACCTTCTCTTTCGTTTCCGGATCCAAAACGATGTGCTCCCATTGGCGGTCCGGAGCCAAGATTAAATTGTCATCACAGGAGACCCTGCTTGCGGACGCTTTTTGTTGGGACGGCCATTCTGCGTTTTCTCCGCACAACTTTTTGGACACAACCTCAATAAAAACTGGGTTCAGTTCGTATCCGCATCCTAAGATCCGGTCTCCCTTCAAAATGCACGCCGAAAGTAACGGCTTCTCTTTATCGAAACAATTGAGCTGCTTCATCCTTCCGACGACGGAGTCCTCCAGGTCGAGCATGCTCAGTATCGCTGCCAAAGACAAGCACAGATCCTCCTTTCCAGAAAATGCCCTGCATAAAAAAAGAAGGAAGACCCTTTTCTCAAAATGCCCGAGCTTATAATGCCCGGCGAGATCCTCCACGATGAAACTGCGGCCCGACTCCACGCTCCTGGCAGCCTTCTCCCAAAAAAGCCATTCTTGAACGCGGATCGACTGCGTCAACTTGGGGATTCGCAGCACGGTCAATTCTTCCATTTCCATCGTAATCCCGTTTCGCCGCCGTCTTCCCCCGGCAAGATCCTGGGAAAGATCGTAACGCTCCATGAACAGCGAACAAATCGCCGAATATTGCTCCAGGTAATCCTGATCGTTCTTGAATACGTTTTCGTCCTTGGAAAAGCGGTCCGTTGAATTTTCGAGCCCTGATTTTGTCGCAACCAGAGATGCCTCGTTCATAAATCACCTCCTGTGGGTTGGTCCCGGAGGACAAAAAAAGCGCCTCCGAGGGGTCACATACATCCCTCGGAAGCGCCTTAATAGCAAGTAGAGTTTTAACGCGCCCCAGCCTACCCGAAACCCTATTTCACAACCCCGGACATGAGGCCAAATGGGTCATCAAAGGGCTTGTCACCATAACCAATGATCCATTTGTCGCCCGGCTTCCCAAAGAATGGCCTGTGAGGCGTAGGATTTTTGACGGCGTCAAAAGCCGCCTTTATAACAGCCTCATTCATCCCCTTAAATTGGGTCGCAAATCTCATGACCATTTCGAGCGTATCTGGCCCGTCATCATGCTTACCGTTTGGGAACACTCTGAACTGATCCAAGAGCATCTTGTGTGAACGATGGAACTTCACATCACCGCCTTTCAGCCACGAATAAAGTCCGAAGATCCTTTCTTTCTTCGACCCGCTATTCGTTACCTTTTCGATCGGCATGAATATTCCCTGCTCCTTTGCGCTCTTCTGCAGCGATTCAAGCATGAGAGTCTGGAAACCGTTACCTTCGACCAGAAATTTCGTGAAACGGTAACGTTTGGCATAAGCGAGAATATCCCTATTGAGCTGATCGGGATTCGAATGGGAGATGTCGGCTACGAGAACATAATAATCCTTTCCTTTGCAGGCCAAGATCACGATCGCCGAATAATCCCCGTGAGAACCGCTTTGGGCTAACGCCGGATCGCAGGCGCCATAAATCCTCACACCGTCCCCCAAAGCCTTCAGCAGCCCGTCAACGGTCGGAAATTCATCGCTCCAATATTGAAACCCATCAACGTTGAAGGACTTGCTATCCGCGTCGACCGGCTCGTTCTGCATTTCGCTCATGAAACTCCACTCGTTCTCTGCGTGACGCTCCATCAGCCGCCTGAGATCCCACTTTTCAGGCCAAAGCAATACGGCTCCCTCATGCATTTGAGCCAAGTGATCCTTATAGTACCGGAGCGCCGTATCCGGGCCGCTGTCAGGCCCGTAATTTTCGTGCCGGCATCGTATGCTTTGGTATTTGGCCCAAAGGTCCATGTGCTTCGGCCACTCCTTGATCGATTTAAACTTCATGCATTCCCAATCCGGATCGAAATCCTTTTTGAGATAGTCCCCGAGAATCGACAGAGAGTGATGCACGGTCCCGATGAAAACGAAGTTGGTTTTGTCAGAGCCGGCCTTTAGCACGGATCCGTTCAACCATCTCATCATCTTTTCCTTCGCTTCGATCGAGTACTGATTCTCACCGCTTTCGAGATCGTCCAAGAAGACGGCCGTCGGACGATCCGCCCTGTTTTTTCGGCCGCGGATCTGTTGCCCATAGCCGAGAGCAAGGACTTCGATCCCGTTCCTGGTGATGATGTCGTTTTGCCTCCAACGAGGAAGTTTAGGACGGCCATCGCACTCGAAGATTTCCGGGAAATCACGCTGGAGAAGCAGGTTCTCACTCAACTCCCGCCTCACGTTCTCAAGAATCGCGCAAGCCTGAGAGGCCGTATGGGAAACGATCACGATAAACTTCTCCGTTCCGTAGCAGATGGCATAGAGAATAAGCCCGAGCGTCACCATCGTGGATTTGCCGAACTCCCGAGGCGCTGCGATCGCTACTTTTTTCCCGCGCGTACGCGTAATTTCCTGAAGCTTAGCGTGAATTTGAAGATGCGCCTCGGAAGGACTGATCGTGACGTGGTGCGGAAGATAAAGCTTTACGAACTTAGTCAGGGATTCCCTCCCTTGTTCGCGGTATAGATTTGAAGCATCGTTGACAATGTCTTTATTCATGTTGAGATTCCTTATTTTGAACTTTCTGTTGTTGTTTCGAAATTTCTTGAGCTTGAAGATAGATCTCCACTCTTTCGAGGCGGGCTTTAAGCTGCCCGAGTTCCGTCTCAAGCTCCGGCGTCAGAGAGTTCGTCTCCTTCGCCGTCGATTCGATGTCTGCAATCATTTTTTTCACTTGGTCATAGGATTCACCTCTTTCTTCGTTAACAAAATGATGATAAATATCACCCGACACTTGTTCCGGTTTTTGCGGGAGATACCCGAGATTTTGGAGTCGCTCGACCAGCTCCTTAAGCACTTTCCAGGCCGACGTCTCCGCTTGCGTTTTTTCTCCGACCGTCGCGCCTTGAGTTCTTGCCAGTCGGACTAGATGGTCGTGATGATTCATCGCCTTCTGAAAGACCTGCCCGATGAACTGTTTCGCAAATTCCACGTCCGGAGAAAGCGCGTGCCTGGCCTGGATCTCCTTTAAATCCCGGCTGATCGTCTTTTCACTGCGTTTAAGAACATGCGCGATGTGTGGGATCATGTACCCTTCCGCCACCATGACCTCGATACAGCGCTGGCGGCTGGCAGGATCTAAAAGCCTGGCATTGATCTCTCCGGAATTTATTTGCTGGAGCAATTGAACCGCGGATATTTCATAATCGTTTTTCTTAAGATCTTCATCGTTCATTTGAGACTTCCTCCGAGTAACGTTGATAAATTTCGGGACTCACACTTTCAGGACCAAAAGCTTTTATGTAGCGCCGGCAAATCGCGTCAGAATATTGGCCTGAGAGCTCTACGCCGTAGCAGATCCGTTCCAAGCTCTGTGCGGCAATAATGCTGCTCCCGGAACCCGCAAAAAGGTCCAGCACAAAATCTCCCCGTTGAGAGCTGTTCTTGATTGCTCTCTGAGCGAGGGAAATCGGTTTCTGCGAAGGATGGATTAACTGAGAAACGTTATCCCTTGGAGATTCCCAGACGTTCGATTCCGTTGGCGGACCAAACCACTTGTGAGGAGCGTTTTTGAGCCATGCATAGAGACAAAACTCGGAAGCCATCTGATAATCGCCGTAGCCCGGGGTCGGGAAAGGCTTCACCCACGTAATAACGTTTGAGACGTGAAATCCGAGCTCCGTTAGGATGGAATGCATGGGACCGAATTGGCGATGCCCGTTCCAAAGATAAACCGGTGCACCGTCCGCAAGAAAAGGCCGCACATTTCCAAGAATGCCTCTGATCCACAGCTCGTAGTCTTCCGGAGCTAATTCATCATTGGCAATCGGCATCCAATGTGTTGACCCTCCGGTTACCGGACGTTTTGAAGGATCGTACGAGCATCCATAAGGCGGGTCGGTGTAGAGAAGTTGGACCTTTTGATTCCCGATCAACGTCCGCAGATCCTCCGGGGATGCACTATCCCCGCAAAGCAACCGATGCGGCCCTAAGTGAATAAGATCTCCCGGCTTTGTGATCGCGGGACCTTCTTTATCGAGATCGATTTCCGGAGGGACATCGATTGATGGATCGATTTTGAGATGCTCATCAAAAAGCCGGTTGATCTCAGGCATCTCAAAACCGGTCAGTTCGACATCAAAATCAGGAACCTGACTTAACTCCCGAAGAAGAGTTGCAAGCTTCTGGTCATCCCACGTGCTTTGAATTCGGTTGAGAGCGATATTAAGGGCTCGCTCTTTCTCCGACGGCAAGTCAACGACACTCACCTCGACTTCGGTGACGCCTTGAGCTTTGAGCACCGTAAGACGTTGGTGACCACCCACCAGGTTTCCGGTCCGTTTATTCCAGACAAGCGGTTCCACGAATCCGAATTCTTTGATGCTGCGATCCAGCTTCTCGTATTCAGGATCCCCCGGTTTGAGAGGTACACGCGGGTTATAAGCCGCCGGTTTAATCTTATTGATATGAATCTTGTCGAGTTTCATAATGGGTCCTCCGTTTTGAGCGTTTTGCTTTTCACTATAACTATCAGATTAAGTTAAAAAAATATCCTCTACTCCTCTAGCGCCATCACCTCCTTCATCCATTCCTCCTGAGAAACCAGACCGTCCTTAAGAAGTTGAACGCCTTGTTTCGTTACAGTCGCCATGAGCGCGTGATAAAAATCTAGCTCTCGGCCAACCCGGTCCCGTTCTTCTTTCAGTTTCTGATAAGCATTCCCCGGAGAGGCGGCACAATCCATCATCTTCTGGGAACAATCGAAGTAGACTTTTCCCAACCGCCGGTGCGCTTCTTCCCACTCAGAAATCGGTTTTGCCAGTGCGTGGTCGTCTTTCCACTTTTGATTTTTTTTCAGAAATTTTGCCGCCACGCGGAAATTAGCGATGGCTCCCGCGTCCATAATGCGGTGATCGTTAAAAAGATCAGCATCAATCAGCTTCTGCAAAATCTCCCGCCCTTCGATGATCTCCGGCATCTTGCTGATCTCGCTGTAGGTCTTCCCTTCCGTGTTTAGCTTGATAATTTTTTCGAGGTAGGCCTCAATGGCCTTGGGGTAAACGACTCGTTTGCCGCGTGCGATTTTCAGGCCGATCTTTTTATCGAGATAAGTAACGCCGGGCAAAACCTTCCCCTTGGGCATGAGCTTGTAGCGGTTGCTGAGAAGATGCATCCAGGATTTTTTCTTTTTGAATCCATCTAAAAAAACGGTGAGCTCAGCATCGCTAACCAGGTTGCTTTTCCAGACATCCACTGTATCCGTCTTAGTATTCATGTCTTCCTTTATGATAGCTATAGAACACAAGCTAAATATACCTGACGCGACCGAAACTGTCAAATTTTTTTCAGATATTTTTTCCGCACTTCGCTATAGGGGGCAGGCTACACTAGGACGCGCCACAGGGGGATCCCGAGGCGCTGGCGGTAGGTTTCCCCTGGGAGGAGCTGGGTTTTCCTCTCCGGGAGGTCACCCCGACCCGCTACATGTTGGCGGTGCTTCCCAAGCCACAAGGAGGTCCCCAGGTGGAGGGCATGTTTCCCGTACAGCTCATTTACACCATCCAGGACCCGATCGATCCGCTTCATGGACTCGATCTTAGGAACATCATCGAAAAGCGAATATTGGATCGCCCGGTCGGCCTCGAGTTTCGACAGAATGATCCCCGACGCGCGGTAAAGCGTCCCGGGTTGGAATGCCTGTTCAAAAAGCTCCCCTGCCAGACCCACCGCGTCCATCGTTGAAGAAGTGCTCCGGTCGAGTGCCGCCTCCGCCCCCGACGAGCGGAAATCCTGGTTGCGCAGATAAACGCACATCACCCTGGCGCGTAGCCGATGCCGTCTCAACTTTATGAATGCGGACTCGAGGTTTCGGACGAGCTGGGCCTTCACGAAATCTTTTTCCGAGGAAGGCGGCGTAAAGGTCTTCGTCTTCGATATCGACGCGTAATCGTCTTTTTCCGCGGTCACAATCGGATAGACCGGATCCCCGCGAAGCTCATGCCAAAGCTCGACACCGATTTTCCCCAAGAGCTTAGCGGCCCACACCTCCGGCCGGCTTACATAATCCCAAACGCTCCTAACACCGTGCTTTTCAAGAAGCGCCACAGTGTTCGGTCCGAAACCGCACACGCGTTCGGATGCGACACGCGGAAGAAAATCATGAAGCTCACTTGCCCGAAGGACGAAGAATCCATCCGGTTTCTTTTCTTTGGAAGCGATCTTGGCTAGTGTTTTGGACGCACTCAATCCTACGGACACCGTAAGCCCAAGCTCTTGCTGCACCGTTTGCTTTATCTTCCAAGCAATCTCGGCGTAGCCGGACCGATGAACGCGTCTCAGACCCGAGAGTTCAGCAAAAGCTTCATCAATGGAATATTCCTCAACCTCCGGTGTGAACCGACGAATAATTTCGAACATGCGCTTGGAATAAAGACTGTAGGTTTCGTAATCGCTCGGAAGACAAACAAGCCCTGGGAGAAGTTTTCGGGCCTCCCAAAGCCGCATCGGGCGCTTTACGCCAAGGGCTTTCGCTTCGTAACTCGCGCAGGCCACGATTCCCCGCTCTTTTCCCGTAACAACAGGCTTTCCTTTAAGTTCGGGCTTCAGGGCTTGTTCAACGGACGTGAAAAAAGCGTCACAATCAATATGGATGATCGGTCTAGGGAAAAACCTTATCGAAAGGGGTCTATTTGTATTTCCGGACATTGGCCACCACCACCCCGCCGATCACAAGCTCCGCCTTCGGTTCGATCGGAGGGTATTTCTTATTGGCGGCCCGGAGCAAAGTTTTCGTGCCCCGTTTTTCGTAATACTTCATGGTCCATTCACCGTCGACTTGCGCGATCACGATGTCCCCATGACGCGCCTGGCGACCCCGTTCCACGATCACAAGATCATCAGGCATGATCCCCGCATCGATCATGGAATCTCCAGTTACCTTCACAAGGTAACTGGCTTGCGGATTTTTGATCAGGAATTCATCAAGCGAGAGCGTATCGACAAGCTCTTCTTCGGCTGGGGATGGAAATCCCGCCTGCACGGTCCCGAGTAGTTTGATACCCCCCTCAAGCACCGGCGTTGGTAGAAGCCTGCCGCTCAGATCGCGCTTCAGGATCCCCCGCTTAACAAGATGAGCGGTGAGCAGCGACACCCCTCCCTTGGAACTGTATCCGAAAAGGGATTGGAGCTCGGAGAAACTGGGCAGACGCTTCCGGTGGGAGTAAAAGTCTTTGAGCTTGGAGATGACTACTTGGAAATCGATCCGCTTTGGCATGCGGACATTATAAACGGACGATCGTCCGCTTACAACATTTTATCACTTCTTCAACTACTCCAACCAATCGGCAACGGCCTTCCAGAGGATCTTGATTCTTCGCTCTTTTTCTTCTCCGCTTAATCCTCTAAATGAAGCGCGCAATTTAATAATCTTATTTTTCCTCCCAAGAACATGAAGGAAGGAATCATCCAGAGCTCCATCCGGATAATTAAGAACGTATATAGCCAGCAAGAACGGAAAACGTTTCTCTTCTGGAAGAAAAAAACCTTGGCCTTTCATTGTGGCTTCTATTTTATATATTTTGTTTTGCTCCATCGTTTTCACGTTCTCTAGTGCGTGACTGAACGCAGCCTTAACGACCGCACTATCTACCCCATCGGAAATTATTTTTTCGCAATAATCATAAATATAAAGGTCGACCTTGCCGAAATCGGAACGATAACTAATCCCGATACCTGTTCCAGGTTGTTTATCCTCATAAAGAATTTCACGTCTTTTCGAAAAACCTCCTAGCTCTGCTGGAATTTCAAATCCTTGATAATGTGTTGTTCCATCAGTCAGGTCCTCCCCCTGAATTCGAGTCCCGCACTTACAACATTTAACAGAAGATGGCGCATTCTCTTGCTTGCACGCTGGGCAGACGTTAGAAGCCATTTTTCACCTCAAATCCTATTACGCAAGGTTAATAAATAAATTCCAATACATATATCGATGGGAAACCAAATTAGCCGGACAAAATATACCGGAAAGAGAGGATTGAAAAGGATGGCAATAAGGATCAGAGGAACTTTATGCTTCTTAAGATTTTCATTATGGCCTATCTTAAATGCAGAGTACCCAGCGATAGCACACACAACAAGTCGCAATAGAGTATAAAAACCATATGGCCAAAAGGGAATGATTGCCATAAATAGAATAACCGCGGCAACCATCAGCAGTTTTTTCAGATTATTATTAGCAGTATCGTCCATTAATGTAAAACTCATGGCTCAATCTTATAAGAACGCTTCAGAAAAAAACGGATATCATCAATCACTTTTCCTGTTATATCGTATTTAAAAGTCCGCATCCATTTTTCACCTCCTTGCGTCTGACCTATGACGTCTTCTGAAATTAAGTGATTTTTTTCATCATAATTTTTTATAACTTTTGAAACAATAACCCCTTCAGCATCCTTCCCTATAACTTTAATTAAATTACCTCTTTCATCATACACTCGTTCTGTTGTTATCTCTGACCTAACCTCAGGATTCGATTTTTCAGTATTTTTAGCAGCTGGACGGAAAAAGTCCCTACTAACAAGCAATACAAGCGGCCATAAAAGAGACACGAAAGGAATAGCTAAAAACAATCTATCGGTTTTAATGGCTCCCTTAAAGAAAGCCACTAGACATATAACAACGCCAATGAAAAGATAAATTGCTAAAATCGCCATAAAACTCTACTCCTCTTTTTCCACTGCAAGATATTTTTCAGAATGTTTATTGTGTTTATTCCAATTGGCACGATATTTCTTCACCATTGATTTATCATGAAGAACAAGCAAGTTTTCAGCATTCTTATCTTCCGCCGCATTGGTAAAATTAAACGACCCTGTCAAAACAATGTCGCCATCAATAATCATGACTTTATCATGCGCTATGGCATGTTTAGTATCGATACTGACGGGTATACCAGCACCAGCTAATACCCCCAGCTTACTTCCCTTCCCGCCACGCTGGCTCTTATCCAAGAGCACTTTCACCTTCACACCTCGTTCGTAAGCAGCCACTAAGGCATCGGCAATCGGATCAGATGTAAATGAATACGCTTGAACAAAGATCGACTTTTCAGCATTGTTGAGGTTATTCACCACAGCGTCGGTACATCCCCCTTTGGGTGAAAAATAAACCTGTTCAGATGAAGATTTTGAGGCGTTTGCCCAAACCAGGCTAAGTGGGAATATCATCCCGGATATTAAAATCCAAGTGAAGCATACTGACAAAACAAGGCGGGATTTCTTCTTTGCAAATGGAGGGCGAAAAATGTTCATTGCCTAGCTTTACATCCATTATAAATTATAGTGGTTTCGCCAATTGTAATTTGATCCCCCTCGCAAAACATCTTCGGACGAACTAACCGCTTTCCATTCAGAAAAGTACCATTCTTACTTCCTGCATCTACAAGCATTAAACTCTTTCCTTCATCTCCCAAGCAAACAACAGCATGCTTTCGCGAAACACACTTATCCTCCGGCACACACAAACTATTCTCCTTAGCTCGTCCGATGGTAAATTGATCTGAAGCCTTCACAATGAACCGATGACCCAACATCGGCCCCCGCAGAATTTTAAAATCCAAAGCAATCACATTAAGATCCCTTTTCTCCATTGGTCCAGAATTTTTCCATACTGATTAATCAAAGCAGCATCTTTGCTGAAAGCTGATTCCATACTCAGAACTGCGTCCGGAAGCGTCGAGTATTGCTTTGCTAGGCCTAAAGCTTTCTCCAATAACTTTGCCGCTTCTTTTTTCTGTGAGCTAATGACGCTGATTTTTTGGCAAATGCATTTAAGGGCATCCCCCATTTCAACAGCAGTTTGATATCTGTCCTTGGCATCAAACTTAAGGCTCCGCATGACGATTTCATCCAAACCCTTATCAACCTCGGCATTGATTTTGGATGGCAGGCGAGGCGTTTCTCTGCGAGAGTCAATTAAGACTTTGTGAAGTTCTTTTTGCGTGTTGGTTGTCGTTTTTTCAGGGATTTCAAATGGGAAGGAACGTGTAAGCATAAGATAAAAGACAATACCAGCAGAAAAAACGTCACTTGCCGGCGTAAGCTGATTTTGACTCCCTTCCGGAGCCATAAAAGGAATCGTTCCTGCAGCATTAAGCATTTTTGCCTTAGGGCTCACATGCCGAGCTAAACCAAAATCGGAGACCTTTGCGGTGTAAGCTTCCCGATCTATGCGAATAAGTATATTCTGAGGTTTTACATCTCTATGAATAATGGGCTCTGGCTTTGCATGAGCCTGGCTTAGTCCGTCACAAATATCGCACATGAGTTTAAGCGTGGTCGACATCGAGATTTTTCTTTCACCAAGATAAAAACTATCTAAGCTACATCCATTAATATATTCCATCGAGAGATAGTAAAGTTGATCCTTTCCTCTCATTAATGAATTGGCATCATAAATCCTTACAACATTAGGGTGTGTTATCTCAGAGAGCACCCAGGCTTCTTGAAAAAGCTCATCACGGTCATCTTCTTTGAAGGTCCCCGAGAAAAAAACCTTCAGCGCTTGCATTCCAAGAAATCTGTGGCGGATTTTATACACCTGGCCAAAAGCACCTTGCCCTAAAAAATCGACAATGGTATATGTGTCTCTGATCACTTCCCATTTTTGAAATAAGTTACTCATCTGAACCTCTTCTATCGCAGTCCGGAATGTTCTAAACGCTTACTGACCTCTTTTTGATCCTGCGAGCTCATAAGATGCCAAAGCTCCCACATAACGCTTTTGAGCGATTCTAGATCGTTGCGCTTAAGCGCAGAGGCCCCTTCACCCAAAAGCCTTTTTGCGCGCTCGGGATCTGAGAAAGAAACCCCTCCTTTTTGAACAGCTCCAAATTGAACGACCCACCATTCGTCTTGTCTCATGCACACAGCCCAGTACAAACTCCAAGCGGCACTAGTCATTTTCTCGAGTCTTTTTTGATCTTTGTGTGCAATTACAGCATCTTCATCCAACGTTATAGCCAACAACGTCTTCTTTTCCGCCTCAGTTCCTTGAGCTCCTACAACGCGTTTACAGCTCTGAATAGCTGATTGATAATCTTTGATTAGCATTGGCCATTTATTCACATACTCAGCTGCTTCCAGCAGAGCTTTCAGCGCCCTCACTTCTCTTTCGAGCTTCTCACAGGCTGTCTGATCCCCGCCCTTAGCAGCTTCGATGTCTCGTGCATAGTCAGCATCCGACAATTCTTTCTCGACCTTCGCTATTTTGGCTTCCGCCTCATCGTTATCTTCAAGGTCGTCACATTGTTCTCTTAATACAGCGAGTCTCTGTTTTTGCTTTTCAATTTCTCGTTCGAGCACATTAACGTCAGGTTTTGGTGATAACCTAGCCTCTTTGGAACCCAATTCATCATAGATTACGCCTTCGATTCTCTGTCCTGCAGCCTCTGCTTCAACCGTTACATGTCGTTGTTCATCGACTTTGATGAGCACTTCAATCCTCGTATTTTCAGGAATATCACGTTTAACGTCTTTGCCGGTGATAATAATTCGCCCCACATAAGTATTATCTTCAGCGACAGGATTCTCGCCCTCGTAGACCAGAATATTTAGCCCTTCTGCGGAATCGTCACCACTTCGTAACAATCGAGTTGTATGATATTCTCCGCGTCCTCGCCCAGGTAACGGCTCGCCCTTTTCAATGTGCTTAGAGAAAACACCATTCTCCAAGCCAACACCAATGGATCTGATCAAGGGAGCTTCTGCTACAGATAAGCCATGATTGATATTAAAGGAATCAGGCTCGATGGAAAGCGCCGTTCCTTTTTCGTCAAAGAGCGTGAGGTAAAACATATTCACTTTACCTTCATTCAGGTGCGGACGAACTGCAAAGAATCCGTCATTTTGTACAGCAACACGCCCAGAGATCCAGTCGCCACTCGCACTTTTAATTTGGACCGACATTTGTCCATATTTTTCACAAAGCTGGTTGTGATTCAACACTTGCCCACCCACTAACGGTTGAATGATATTTGTCAGAGGCTCATACTGAAGCTGTATCTGGATTTTCTGCGCATCCACAGGAACAAGTATGGCAGGCATAAATTGAGCACTTCCAAATATTGCTGCGCCCTGGGCGACAACCGTCATCGGATTAAGGGAGAATTCCAACGGAATACCCAGCAACTCTGTGAGCATTTTCCTCAACAGGGGCGTTTTGGTCGGCCCACCAACCAAGACCACTTTTTCGATGTCTCCTTTTTTTAGATGTTGCCGCTGAATTAACTCCTGACAGAAATGAACTGTTCGCTCAATATATTTACCTATAATCTCTTCGTACCGCGCCCTACTTATCCCGATCTTGGCACTGATCAGATTCCCTGAATTATCCTTAATCGGCATATCAAAAAATTGAACATCAATTGTCGCTTCCTCCCGTCGGGATAATTCAATTTTTGCATTTTCAGCCGCATATTTTGCTGTCGCTAAAAGCGCACCATACTTCTCCGTATTCTTTAAATTCAAATCTTCTAAATCAAAACTCTTTTTCAGATGTGGAATAACAATAAGGTCCACAATCCTCTCATCAAAGTTAGTACCACCCAAGTAGTTATCACCGTTATGGTCTATAACACTGAGTCTTCCCTCTTGGAAAGACACCAATGCGACGTCAAAAGTACCGCCGCCAAAATCATAGAAGAGCCACTTGCAATTGCGATTTCCCTGATGCATCGCATAAGCAATCGCTGCGGCTATGGGTTCTTGCAAAAGAGGAGAGTGATTAATACCGGCTAATCGCGCCGCACGTGTCGTCGCGTCGCATTGTAACGATTCAAAGCTAGCCGGGACTGTAATAACAGCAGCTGATATGTCTTCACCATTAGCATCTCTAACGGCCGCTTTCAGTTCTTTCAGAACTTCTGCGGATAGTTGTTCCGCTGTCATTACCCTACCGCCCCTCGAGAACGTTTTTGCCTGTTGTGTTCCCATCCATCTTTTAAATCCTCCAACCGTGTTGCGAACATCGTAATGCAGCTTTTGGTAGGCCTTTCGCCCAACAACTAAATTATTAGATTCATCGATGCGAACAACTGAGGGGGTCAATTCTTCATCAATGTAATTTTTGAAAACATTACCCTCGCCCTTTTCAAATATTGCGATAGATGAATTGGTTGTACCAAGATCAATTCCATAATCAATTGTCCGCCGGTTCATCTCACACCTCTTTCGTTGCGGGTTCTGTCACGATGATCTCGCCTTTTTCAATGACTTGGCCCTTAAAATAAATCGTAGGACGCAGCGTTTCTGAAATAATTGAAGCAGTAAGCGCAACATCGGCTGATTTTTCAAAATGAATTACGTCGACAACCATTCCCTCGTTGTAGGGTTTATTAGTCATATCTTTAATCTCAAAGTTGTTCTTCTTTATCGTATCTTCAAACCGCAGCAGTTGCTCTCGGATCTCAGGGGGCATAATATCCGTTGGCGACTTTGAGATCATTTTTGTAATTCGCCAATAATCAACGATCAACTCAATAATGGTTTTTCTAAAACCCGCATATTGCTCGAGCAACGACTTACCATCTGCTGTCCCAAGCAGCTTCAGCATTTCTGGATCAACAACTTTAATCGTAATGGGCATAGGAATCCGGTCATTTCCAAGGAATGGCATGTCTTTTATTTTTGCTTTTTTTGAAAACATAAGTCACCCTTTCAATTAACGTTTAAAGCTTTGATGCCTCTCGTTGATATTGTTCTTTCAAGGTATTAAATTCTTCGATTTTCTGATTATGTAAATGTATTTTGTCATTGGCATTTTGAATAAGTGTCTCATATTCGTTTCTATCCGGATTAGGCGACGATTCCATATTGTCTTTTAATCGCTTAAAAGCTTCGATCTCATCCTCAATAGATTTGATTTCAGCAGACAAGGCCTCGAGTCGAGCCTCTAGCTCATTTGATGGGGCATGCATGAGCGCAGAGCGTATTTCACCTGAGCTCTTCGTCGAAATGGAATGAGGTGGTCTTTCAAAAATATAGTCCGCATTGATCTGAAATAGCTCCGGATTCCCTAAATCCTTATCTTGTGGATTGCCATACGCATTCCCATATTTAACTTCTTTTATCATATAAGAATTCCTGCGCTCGGGATTAAATAGCCATTTACCACCTCCTGTTATGGAGAGTGATGTATTGAAAAGACGGCCGCTGCGATTTTCGCCTGCAACATCGTAATTTCCAACCGGCACTTCGATAGTAGATATCCCGCTTGGAACCTGAACAGTCCGTTGGCCGGCTAGGTTTAATGAAATGTTTGTTCCGTAAGGATTATCAACGTAAAGCGTAGCGTGTGAACCGGAGGACCACATAAACCAAAAGCTTATTAGAAAAACACCTACGCTTCCAAGAAATACAAATAGGAAGGATTTCGATCTAATAGGAAATACTTTGCCCCGCGAATGCTTTAGTCTTTTTGTCTTTTGGACAGTCGAACCATTTGCATTAGCAAATAATACAGCATACGCCAAACTCGCAAATTCAAATGTGTTTATGCCACCATACGCAAGCGTCAGCCTTGCCGATGTTTCACTACACCCATGCTTTTCAGTAATGCCTGAATATGGCAACATTTTATTTGCGATAATAAGGCCAACTACCCCAGCTATAGCCGCGCTTATCATAGAAAATTCAAGCGGGGCAAAAGGCCAAAAACGCAGAAGCGCTGACAACCACCCAATGCTGAACGCTATCGATATTGCAATGCATCCATATAATTTATAATAAAGTCTAGCTCGATGTTTTAAGCACTCTTTGCATATAGGCAAGTTGAAAGAAACAGTATGCTTAGTATTTCCCGATTGATACTGATAAGAAACCGTCTCCTTTTGATCTGTGCTAGAAAGGCAGCAGTTGCATGCGGGCGGTACAAAGATGTGATTACCCTTAACTAAAACGTCATACGAGAAACCATAGTTCGGCGAAACCGCTTTCGAAGACTGCTCGGAAGCAGGACCCTTAGTCTTTTGAGAATCCTGAGCGGGCTCCTTCTTTTTTTCCTCCTCGAATACTTCGTCCACCAAGGAATTCTTTATACCCTTTATAAGATCATCAGCTACCGTTAATCGACTCAATGCTTCCCAATCCTCTTCCAAACGTTTTCTTAGGATCGGAGTCGTTGAATACCTTAGCGCTTCTCCAATAACAAACTTAGCTTCTTGATGCGCTTCCGCCTCCTGCGAAAGCTTAAAAGCCAGCATCCTCAAAAAATTACCGTACTCTTCAGCTGCCAGGGCCGCGTCCGAAATAGAGTTAATGTCGAGAGTTTCAATTCGAATTAATGCCATCTCAATTTTTCGAATCAACTGCTTGCGAACATCCTGACAGGCGGCGATAACTTTCTCTCTACCCTCTACGTCCTCAATATCTTCCCGGTATTCTTTTCTCGCTTCAGCAACAGCCTCTTTAATCTCTTTGCCCGAGTCATCGAGAAGCAAATCGAGGCTTTTCTTGAGATAAAAATGCGGAACATCACAGGCATGCAAAACTCCTGCATGCTTAGCAACTAAACAGAAGTTATTTACTGCTAAATGGTGCCGCAATATCTCTGCATTAGTTTCGAGAATTTCTGACAAAAAAGCGTTCTTAATTGACTCCGCCATTACATCAGGAGAATCACTATGAATAAGCTTGAGACGCTTCTTGATCAGATCCCAGAATTCGGGTTCTGCCCCCAAAGCCATCCAATCCTTTAATACCGTTACCCACTCTTCCCAATGCGCATCCATATAAACATTTGAATGACCTTCATCTTTCAGCAGTAAGGCATGCCTTAAAACAATTGAATTGTGCCGAGCGATAAGGGAGGATTCACTCGCTTTTGGCTCTTTGACCGCAATATTCCAAATCGACAAAGCATCATTTATGGAATTTGCCATTAGTTTTTCTAGCGCCGAGCGATTTGAAACACCGTCCTGCCAGAACCAGAATATTTCTTCAACAATACGCTTTCGCGGATTTTCCAAAAGATATTGCGCTGTTCTAATGCTGGCCTCATCGCGTTGATAAGGTCCGAGCACATCTATTCCGCCGGCAATCTGAGGATCTCGTCCCATCCTTGAGAATATTTTTGTCTCATTAACACGTGCTACAAGATCAGAAAAACTCACGTCGGCAAAAAGGCCTAGGACTCCGAAAGAATTAGCATTATATTTCTCGATTTTACACAGAGGATAATTTTTAAAGTCTTCAGAATTCCACTTGGGTTTATGGCGTGGCGGAAGCTTAATAGCTTTTGCTGGAGGAGCTTGTTTCTTATTAGGCGTCCGAGGATTAAATTTATCTAAAATATTCCGAATCTCCTCCCTCTTCCTTGCTTCTGCAACAATAATGGCCCACGTTTCCTCTGGATAGCTTTCTCGCCCCTCTGACATTCTCTTCAGGATCATTTCATCTGACAACTCTGCGTAATATTTTTTTATTCTCTCTTTCTCTACTTCACTAAGAGCATTGGCATGGCTACTTTCATTTTTTCTTTTAGGAGAGGATGCCGGGGCAGAAAACGAGGTGCCGCACTTCCAACAACGCGCGAAAGAAGGGTTGTTTTTTTCTTTGCAGTAGCTACATATTTTAGATGTCATATAGAATTATTTTAGGTAGTTTCCTATCTTGATCGATTTTAAGATCCCCGTTAAGTCTTCTTTTTTATAAAGGCGGTAGTGATTGATAGGATGGCGATGAGATTTGAGCTTTCCCTGCTTATCCCAATTTCGCAGGGTCATGGGGTTTACCCCGAGGAATGCTGCAGCTTCTTTGATCGTAATATAATCTTTGAGGTTTTCCATTTTATTCGGTGCGCTCCACCTTATAAAAGGTTATAAAGGATTATAACACCTTAATTTGCTTAAGGCAAATCAAAATGAAGGCAATCTACTGGAATAGATCAGGTTGGTTCTTAGCAGCGGTAAGTATTCTGCG
>CAYQTU010000015.1:16301-20630 GCA_964420575.1 uncultured bacterium | reverse complement strand
AGGCCCTAAACAAATGGCTCTTTTGGACCTGAACCGGAGCGTTGATTTTGCTTTTTCTTATGTTGCGAATAATTGCCGTTTTCGGGCAAATGCCTTTTTTCAGCAAGGGCATATCTCATTGGTATTGAGACTCCTTTGGAAGGGAGTCCCCGACTTTGATCAACTGAATCTTCCTCCTATCCTCAGACAAGTTGCATTGGAAAAATCGGGGATTATTCTGATCGGAGGGGTCGTTTCGTCCGGGAAAACAACGACCTTGGCTGCGATGATCAACGCAATGAACAAGAATGTCTATCGTCATATTCTCACTGTGGAAGATCCGGTTGAGTATGCGCATGACGACGAAAAATGTTTGATTCAGCAGCGTGAGATCGGTCATGATGCCCATGATTTTATGTCGGCCTTGAAATATGTTGTCCGTCAATCGCCGGATGTGATCGTGATCGGAGAGATGCGGGATGCAGAGACCTTCAGTTTTGCATTATCTGCGGCTGAGGTGGGACGGTTAGTTCTGGCGACGATCCATGCGCAATCCGTGCCGCAGATCTTTGACCGGGTCCTCGGATTCTTTAAGCCGGAGCACCGTGATAATATCCTGCGACATTTTGCCAGTAATGTAACATGCCTGATGGTGCAGAAATTACTTGTCGGAAAAGAAAAAGGGTTGATCCCCGCTGCTGAGATCCTGTTGGGGACGTATACTATCAAACAGCTTATTCTGGAGAAAAAGTTCGATAAATTGCCCCAAGCGATTCGCAATGGAGTCCAAGAGGGGATGCAGACCATGGATCAATCTCTGTTGGCGCTGTGGGAGAAAAAAATGATCTCCGAAGAAGTGGCTTTAGCTGCAAGTCAATGGCCTCATGAACTTCAGACCCAGATGAAGGGGATCCACATCGGTCATGAAGGGAAGATTTTAGGGGCCTGATGCCGCATGGCTCTCCTCCTTTTTGCTCTTTTTTTAATTTTCTTGTATTTTTGGATCTTTTATATTGAGCCTCACCGTTTTGAGCTGACCCGTTACCGAGTGATTCTTCCCCAGAAATTAAAAAGACCTATAAAGATCCTGCATCTTTCAGATTCCCACTTTGCAAAGCCTAAAAAATCGCTCGAACGTTTTTTTGATCAGCTTGCGCTTGAAACAGTGGATCTCATTTTTCTTACAGGAGATATCCTGGATTGCGCTGAGGGGCTCCCGGTCTGTTTAGATTATTTAAAAAAGTTTAAGCCGGCGATGGGGTTTTTTGCTGTTTTCGGCAATCACGATTATTATGACTATCATTTTTTAGATGTCCTTTTACATGATTTTAGAGGGCAAAAACACCCGCTTAAAAGAAATATCTGGCTGCGCCTTCGGGAAGCTCTTAAAGGGATGGGAGTGCAGGTGCTTCGGAATGAAACGGTAAGCGTCCAGAACGATAGAACCTCCTTTTTTATTCACGGGGTCGATGATTCTTTAACAGGGCATGCAGACTTGACCAAGATTCGGCCTGAATACGGGGCAGATAAGGTGAATATTCTGATCACTCACAGCTTGGACGTTCTTTTTGGGCTATCCAATCATGAGATCGATATGTCTTTTTCAGGGCACACTCACGGGGGACAAGTTTGCTTCCCGTTGATCGGGCCTATTTTTACCCATACGGAAGCCGGGCGCACCTATGCCCATGGGATGAAACGGATCATGAAGATCACAGCGATCATTTCGAAAGGATTAGGATCAAGCCGGTACTATCCCATGAGATTATTATGCCGACCCGAAGCTGGGCTTGTGACATTGGAATCTAAAGAATCTTTTCGGGCGAACCTGCCTCTGTAAGATTTAAATATATTTTTCGCGGTAAATTTTGATTAGCGCGAAAAAGAGAGACAGAACAACAGGGGCTAGGAAGATCCCCATCAGGCCGTAAAGCTTCATTCCTCCCATGATCCCGAAGAATAAAAGAAAATAGGGGAGCTTTGTTTTTTCTCCGATAATGGCGGGTTTGATCAGATTATCCAATGTGCTGATCACAAAAAAGCCGAGCAGAAAAAGAATCAGGGCCTTGAGATACAATCTTTCCACGACAAGATAGACGGATATCGGGAACCAAACGCCGGAAGCGCCGGGGATGGGGATCATTGAAACGATGAAGGTCAAAAAGGCGAAGAAGATCGGTATGGGTATTCCAAGTGCCCAAAAAATGATTCCGGCAAGGACAGCTTGGATCAAACTGGTGAGGAGCTGTCCGCGGATTACGGCAACAAACGTATCATGGATCTGCTCAAAAAGTGCTTTTTTGGTTTCTTTTTCAAAGGGAGCAATTTGATAAATAAAATTGTAAATCCGTTCGCCGTGTTTAAAGAAAATAAAAGTCAGGAACGTCATAAAAAAGATGTTTAGAAGAATAAAAAAAGCATTTTTGGTCAAAATCCCGACTTGTCCCGCCGTAAAATTGCCGATAGCTTTTGTGCCGTTTAAAAGCCAGGTAGCCATGTTTGTTTTTAGAGGTTCCCATTGAAATAAGTGACTTTCAATATTTTGCACCCAGGTAAGGTCTCGGATCTTTTCGATCAAAAGTTCCAAGCGCCCTTCTCGAACATAGGAATAAGCCCACTGAGAAAATTCGATCGCCTGAGCGGCCATGTTGATCAGGATTGTAATGAAAGGCGGGACAACGATCAAAAAAACCAAAAGGGTCATCGTGAGGGCCGTGAGATTATTCCTTCTTGGGAAGGCTTTCTTCAACCTCGAATATACAGGGTAGAACCCAAAAGCCAGGATGGCCGCCCAGAAAATAGCCGTAAAAAAAGGCGAGAAGATCCGGAAGATCTCATAAACGATGAACATCAAAACAGCAATGAAGAAAAAAGAGATGAACTGTTCCCGTTTCATGGCTTTAGTCTAATGATTTCTCCGAATTTGACAAGAGGAAGAAGCTACTTTTTTACGAGGTGATTTTTAACGTAATCCAAGATACCTTCACGGGTCGTGTAGCGGCATTGAAAGCCGGTCATCTGCTTATGGTGGCTCATATCGGCCTGGGTGAAATTCTGGTAGAACGGGTAAGGATTATCGAAATAATCCGGTTTCAGGCTCGTTCCAAGAGCTTCATTTAAAGCATCGACCAATTCATTAAAAGAAGTTGCCTGGCCGGTCCCGAGGTTCATAACGGTATTCTCTTTGGCGGTATGGGCCATTAAAGTAGCCTCTACGACATCTTTCACATAAATATGGTCTCGCTTTTGTTCGCCCCACTTAAAGATCCGCGGACGCTTACCGGCCATCATTTGTAAGGCCAACTGGTAGATCATACTGGAGGCATGGCCTTTATAGTACTCTCTTGGGCCGAAGACATTGAAGAACCTTAGTCCTACAACTTTAACCTTATCATAATAAGTTTTGGCAAGTTGATCCATGATCCATTTGGAATAGCCATAAATGTTATTGGGCTGTCCGGCGTCCGATTCTTTAATGGGGCGGTCAATCGTTCCGTAAGTTGCGGCAGAAGAAGCATAAACCACAGTGGCTTTTTTTTGGGCAGCAAGATTCAGGATATTTCTGAACCCTTCAACATTGTCATACATCATTTTCTTCTCATCAAGGATCGTTGTATCCGTGATCGAAGCCATATGGTAAATGATATCTAATTTATGACTGTTGCCCCAATCCAACCACCCTTTGTCCGCACAATTGTAGGCAAGAACGTCCCCGCGGAATCCGAGTAGATTTTTAAACGAAGAACTGCGAAAATCCTCAAGAATGGTGATCGCAGCCTGAGGAAATCTCTTTTGCAGTTCTAGGGTGAGGTTGGAACCGATAAAGCCTGAACCTCCTGTAACAAGGATGTTTTTCATAGTGCTCAACATCGTAATCAAAATCCCTAAAAGTTCAACTCTAAAATGCCGATACCTAAGGGAGATGAGAAAAATGAAAAAATACACCCTCATAGTAGGCCTTTTTTTGATTTTGAATCTTCCTTTTGTTTCTCCTCTCACATTCGCTTCAGATGCTGAAAACATCGCTTATATCCAACGCGGCGTAGGGAAAATCATGGGCAGCCTGATCGCTATTCCTAAGGACATGATTATTGATTCCCAGCGGATTATGTTCCCCTTCGGGATTGTAACCGGTGCTCTTCGGGGGACTTTTGATATGCTGATGGGGACGCTCGGGGGGGCGTTTGATGCTGCCCGGGGGGCGGCTCCTTATGCCAAGTATTTGGTTTTTGTCTAGCAATTTTCAAAATCTTGCGTAAGATAATCTATAAATAATTCCACGATAACCTGTTGATTCTAAAATCCCCAAGGTAGTGTGAAATGGAAACATTAAATACAGAAACGGCATCC
>CAYQTU010000015.1:0-16291 GCA_964420575.1 uncultured bacterium | reverse complement strand
ATTTGATCAAAGATAAGAAAAAATTTTGGCCTATTTTAGTAGTAGGCCTTTTTATCCTCGGGCTTGGGGTTTTCAGCATTTTTTATTTAACAGCAAAAACATCCCGGCCTCCTACAATTAAGATCAGTTCTTACCTTTATGGCGGAGCAGCCCCCACGGAAAAAGATTTTCAGGGACTCATTGGTCAAGGGTTTCAAAGCGTGATTAATTTTAGAAGTGATAAAACACAGGTCAATAAGGACCGGAAGATGGCAGAGGCGCTCGGCTTAAAATATAGCAGCATCCCCTGGCCGGCGCGGGGAAACTTGGATGTGAAGACGGTAAAAGATTTTTTTTCAGCCATTGAGTCTCCGCGTGGATGGCCGGTATTTATGTACGGCCAGAACCTTGAGCCCTGTCTGGTGATGGGAGTTTTATATTACCAAGTCAAACGGGGATTGCCGCCCGACGATGCTTATCAAAAAGTGATGACGCTGCTCCCGGCAAAATATTACTCAAAAACCTCTGTGAAAGAAAAACTGGAGTTCTTTAGAAAAGCATTGGCGTCATCCTGATCCAGTTCGAGCATTATCCCTTCTTGAAAGCCTTTAACGGTTCCTCTTTTTTTTCTTCCGGAGAATTGAAACACCGACCTTTTGGGTGTGAGGAATGGCTTTTGGTTTTGAAACCCGGAGACAGATGTGCTTGATCGGGAACTTTTGAAGGAGCGTTTCCGCTAAACGCTCTGCCAATGTTTCAAGAAGATAGAACCGGCTCTGAGCGACAAAAGAGGTTGTGTAAGAAGCTATTTTTTTATAATCCAAGGCCTTTTTAAGGTCATCCGTTTGTGCGGGGGCCCGAACGGGTGCGGAGAATTCCAAGTCGATCAAAACCGGCTGTTTTTTTTGGCGTTCTCTACTGAGAGTACCGATAATGCAGAAGGCCTCAAGGCCTTGTAGAAAAATTTTGTCAGACATAGGAAAATAGTCTAGCATTGATACCCGGTTTTTGTCCAATCGAACCCTTAACGAAAGTTCATCTATGGAACAAAAAGACCAACAAGCCGCCGTGGGGATAAAAGAAAAACCGCTTTGCCCCCTCTTTGGAGTATGTGGAGGATGCCAATATCAGGATATCCCTTATGAAGAAGAGCTTGATCGCAAGGCGGGACTTCTTAAAGACTTGTTTAAAAAAGAACTGGATATTTTTGAGGGGCGTTTTGAAGAGATCGTAGCCTCTCCGAACCCTTATTATTATAGAAATCGTTTGGATCTGACCCTTCGGAAAAGGAATAACGGCCAACGGCAAATGGGCTTTATGTTGCAGGGGACTCAACGGCTCCAAGAGGTGGATTTTTGTCCGATTGCCCGACAAGAGATCAATGATTTTTTGCCGATTCTGAAGGAAGAAGCTGTCCGGAGACTTCCTGAGAATTATCGGGTTGCGAACCTTGTTGTTCGCGTCGGAGAAGAGGGAAAAGTATTTTGGGGCGGAATCGGCCGGCATTCACTTCGAATGAAAGAAGAGGATTACTTTTGGGTAACGGTCCGTGGCCGGAAGGTTTTTTATGCTTTGGATACTTTTTTCCAATCCAATCTTTCGATCCTTGAAAGAGTTGTTACGGCTATTGAAAATCTTGTCCCGTGGCGCAAAGATACGGTTTTTCTCGATCTTTATTCCGGGGTGGGTTTTTTTGGGATCGCTTTGGCGGACCGGGCCAAAGAGATCGTTATGATCGAAGAAGGATGTGATTCTGTGGCTATGGCGCGGTTTAATGCCAGGCACCACCATTTAGAGCATATCCGGATTCTTGAAGGAAAGGTCGAAACGCTTTTGCCGGAAGTTTTGCGAGCCGTTTCAGGGAAGCCTTGCATTGGTCTGATCGATCCTCCTCGTAACGGTTTAGCGCCTTCTGCCTTAGAAACGTTGATCCAAGCCCGGGATTTGACGTCTTTATTCTATCTCTCGTGTTCGCCGCAATCCCTTGTCCGTGATCTGCGAAAGATCCTGCAGGAAGGGTGGCGTATCGAAAAGATTATCCCATTCGATTTTTTTCCACGGACGCGCCATTTGGAGACTTTGGTATGGTTGACGCGATCTTAGAGGCAAAATACGAGCCAATCCTTTTTTCGGAATGGTTCAAAAATTCCAACCCGGTTGAAATGGAGATCGGCTGCGGGAGAGGGAAATTCTTGTCTTTAAGAGCAAAAGAAAATCCGGGGATTAATTTTATCGGGATCGATCGCGTCGGGAAGTGGATGAAAAGGGTCAAGACAAGAACAGAGAAAAACGCGCAAGAGAACCTGCGGTTCATTAAAGCAGAGGCCCGGGCTTTTTTAAAGGAAGCGGTCGCAGACGCCAGCGTCCATATTTTTCATGTCTATTTCCCGGACCCCTGGCCTAAGAGGCGGCACCGGTCGCGCCGGATGGTGAATGCGGATTTTTTAAAGCTTCTTGCCTCAAAACTGCCCCCTCGGGGGCTGATCGAGATCGCAACGGATGATGAAGATTATTTCCAGTTCATGAAAAAAGCCGTAGGCGTTACGCAAGAACTCTGGGAGAATGTCCGGGAAACTCAAGGCGAAAGGATCTGGGACAAAATGAATAAGACGAACTATGAATTACGATTTGAAACCGCGGGGAAGCCGCTTTTTTATCTGGAACTGAAGAAGCGATGAGAATTTCACATGCTTTAGCCGCCGCAGGGTTGGGGTCGAGAAGGAAATGCGAGATCTTTGTCCGTAACGGAGCGATCTCGGTCAATGGGGAAGTTGTCCAGGACCTTGGCCGTCAGGTTGATTTCGAAAAAGATGCTATTGCCTATCGCGGAAAAATCCTTCAGGCTGCACCCCATGTGTATTTTATTATGAACAAACCCGAAGGGTATGTTGTAACGGCGCAAGATGTCCATGCGAAAAAAACGGTCTATGAACTTTTGCCCCGTCATTTGGTGAATGCGACCCGTCAGGCCTCAACAAATCGAGTGCGGGTTTTTCCGGTAGGGCGTTTAGATAAAGATTCTTCCGGGCTTCTTTTGATGACCAATGACGGGGAGCTTGCCAATCGGCTGATCCATCCTCGTTTTCATGTTGAAAAATGGTATGAGATCAAATTGAACCGTGCTTGGGAACCTCAAGACCGGAATAAAGTCCTGAATGGTTTCCATTCTTATGATGGTCTTCTCAAACTGGAGGACCTCCGGCAGATTTCAAGAAGGATCTTGCTGGCAGAGCTTCGGGAAGGTAAAAAACGGCAGATCCGCCGGATTTTTAAACGCTTTGGTTACGAGATCATGGTGCTATGCCGCATTTCGTTCGGGCCGCTTAAACTCGGAAAACTTCTTCCGGGGCAAGGCCGGTTCCTGACTTCTTATGAAGCCAACGAACTTCGGCGTGCCGTAAACCGTTAAAGATCTTATTCTCTGATGGTTTGCTGTCCGGGATGATAGAACCATTTTTCTTTTGCGCCATGGCCTTCAACGATGACAACAAGACAATCATCAATTGAAAAGGCCGGATGGATGTGAATGGCATCGGCCTTCAACCCTTTTTGTTTGAGAAACTTCAAAAGGAAATCCTGCTCAGGTTCCTTAAGCGAACACGCGATCTCAAGGTAATCCCGAACCACATATTCCCAATCCTGTTGAGTGACTGCATTCATTGTAAACCTCCTTTAAAGCTGTTCCTGATTTTAAAAATAACGATAAAATCGGATTTCGAAAAGGGCGTGGACGGTCCACAAAAGGAAGCTATCTAATACCAATAGATAAATCGGCATAACGTCGTATTTTGGCTTAGGGGGTTGAACCAAAGAAAAGGGCGAAAAATTTTTTAAAAATAAATTTGACAAAAAGAAAATGCGTGTTATTATACCTATAACTCTATAGGATAAGTAGACTATGATATCTAAAAAGACTAAATATGCTTTGAAAGCAGTGCTTTTTCTTGTTGAAAAATATTCAGCAAGAGAACCGGTGCTTATTGCTGAAATCGCTGAAAAGGAATCTATCCCTAAGAAATTCCTAGAATCGATCCTTCTGGAATTGAAGAACAATGGAATCCTTCAGAGCCGAAAAGGCAAAGGGGGAGGGTATTTACTTGCAAAGGACCCTGGCCAGATCAGCTTTGGTGAAGTGATTCGTATTTTTGAGAACCCTTTTGCATTGTTGCCCTGCCTGGATGAAGGGCCTTATGTGAAATGTGAAGAATGCAAAAACGGGAATGCCTGCGGGATTCGCATGGTGATGCAGGAAGTTTATCATGCGACATCAAGCATTTTAAATGTAACCACTTTTCGCGAGATTCATGATCGAATGCAGAACGTCGAACAAGAGACCATGTACTTCATTTAAAAAATAACCAAGGAGAAATCGTATGAGCAAGCTCGATTCAAAATTAAAAATAGAAACATTGGCACTGCACGGCGGACAGGAACCGGATCCGAGCACGGGCTCCCGGGCCGTTCCTATTTACCAAACAACTTCTTATCAGTTCAAGAATACCGAACATGCTGCAAATCTTTTTGGGCTTAAAGAGTTCGGGAATATCTACACGCGGCTCATGAACCCGACGACCGATGTGCTTGAAAAAAGGATCGCGCTTTTGGATGGCGGGGCCGGGGCGTTAGCGGTTTCAAGCGGTCAATCAGCGATCACGCTGGCACTTCTCAATATCGCTCAAGCGGGAGATGAGATCGTTTCTGCGGATAACCTTTACGGCGGAACGTACAATCTTTTCCATTATACTTTCGCACGTCTTGGGATCGCGGTGAAATTCGTCAAGTCAAACGATCTGGATGCGATCCAAAAAGCTATTACACCCAAAACGAAAGCGGTTTACGCGGAATCTATCGGCAACCCCAAGCTGGATGTCGCAGACCTTGAGGGTATCGCGAAAGTCGCACACAAGAACGGTGTCCCTTTCGTGCTCGATAACACCTCAACGCCTTATTTGCTCCGTCCCTTTGATCACGGAGTGGATATCATTGTGTATTCCGCAACGAAATTTATCGGCGGGCATGGAACGTCGATTGGCGGCTTGATCGTGGATTCCGGAAAATTTGACTGGACGAACGGGAAATTTCCGCTCATCGCAGCGCCAGACCCGAGTTATCACGGGATCAATTTTGTCGAGGCTTTGAAACCGCTTGGAAATATCGCTTATATCATTAAGGCGAGAGTGACCCTGCTTCGGGATCTTGGGAACGCGCTTTCTCCTTTCAACGCGTTCCTGTTCCTGCAGGGGATTGAGACGCTCCACCTCCGGATGGCCTGTCACTCCGAGAATGCGCTTAAAGTCGCTGAACATCTTGCGAAGCATCCTAAAGTCGCATGGGTGAACTACCCCGGGCTTCCGGGGAGTCCGGAAAAAGATCGTGTAAAGAAATACCTGCCGAAAGGCGCAGGTGCGATTATTGGTTTTGGAATCAAAGGTGGCCTTGAGGCGGGTAAGAGATTTATCGATTCGCTCGAGCTTATATCCCACTTGGCTAATATCGGAGATGCAAAAACGCTTGCAATCCATCCGGCAACAACCACGCACCAGCAGCTTTCCGAAAAAGAGCAGCTTGCGACAGGAGTGACGCCTGATTTTATCCGTCTTTCGATCGGGATCGAACATGTGGAGGATATCATAGCCGATATCGATCAAGCGCTCGGAAAGGCGGCAAAGTAACCCGATTTTAGGGTGAAAGACAAATGGATCCTGTCGGATTTTCTTCAAAGAAAAAAGGGAATATCGATAACGATCACATCTTAAAAGAGATCGCAGGAGGACTTGCCGCTTTGAAATATGGCGAGATCCTCATCAAGGTGCATGATTCAAAGATCATTCAGGTGGAAAGGACCGAAAAGGTCCGCTATGACCATTATTATAATATGACCCAAGGAGGAGGGATTTAACCGTAAGGTTTAAAAATCTACCGGACAACCGGCTGATATAAAAATCAAAATTTCACCTTTCCGATCAGATCGCTGAAGGAAAAGGAATAACAAGGTCGGATAAGGAGAAATCAAGATGAAGAAGTTGATTTTGGGGTTATTTATTTCGGTGATCAGCTGGCAGTTCGTAGGGATCTCGTACGCAGGGGTTCCTTTAAATAACTTAGAAGGTGTTGGAGGTATTGCTTTCAATCCCGTAGCTTATTTGGCGAATGCCGGTAGCAAATGGGTAAAAGCAAAATCTGAAGTTGAAAAAGAAGCTCCACAAAAAGCTTTTAAAGAGGTCGGGCTTTTAGGCGAGATTAGTAAACCTCAGGCGGGAGCTTGGTATGTGCGGTTACCTGAATCTCATGTCGATTGGACTTCTTTAGGAACAGCGTTTTCGGTTTATGACCGATTAGAAATTTCTTATGGCTGGGAAGCTGTGGCACAACAGGGGCAGGCCGCGATCTTTAAGAATAACGTTGGTGCTAAATTGCTTTTGATCCCTGAAAATGCCGGAGAGCACAAGTTTATTCCGGCGGTATCATTCGGGAGCATTTTGAAAGCAACGGATCATGTGCCGGCCGGAACCAATAGCGTAGGGGTGGATACTTATTTGGTGGCAACAAAGCTGATTAAAGAAACGCCTCTTCCGGTCCTTTTATCAAGCGGCCTTTTGGGCTCGAACAGCCGGACGACCGGAGTTTTTGGATATGACCGGGATCATTACCGGTTTACTTGGTTTGCAAATGCTGATGTGATTGTTTTAAAAAATTTAGCTATTGGGTATGAGTATAAGCAAGGAGCTAAATTCAACGGATGGCATGATGCCGATTATCACGATGTGCATGCCGCATGGTTCGTCAATGACCGGTTAACAGTGGTCGGAGCTTGGGCGTATGCGGGAGACCATGATTCAAAGAAGAAAGTCGGATTGGGCAACGGTTTTACGGTTAGTTTGCAATATGCTTTTTGATGAATAAGGAGGTTGTTTATGAATATTTACTCGGATATTACTCAGACGATCGGGGAGACGCCGCTTGTGAGGCTGAACCGTTTAACACAAGGGCTCGATGTGATGATCTTGGTGAAGCTTGAATCCAACAACCCGCTCGGGAGCGTAAAAGACAGGATCGGCCGTGCTATGATCGAAGAGGCGGAAAAAAAAGGCCTTCTTAAAGAAGGGGCCACAGTGGTCGAACCTACAAGCGGAAATACCGGCATTGCTTTAGCCTTTGTCTGCGCTGCAAAAGGTTACCCTTTAATCCTGACCATGCCGGATACGATGAGCATTGAGCGGCGGCAACTTTTAAAGATCCTTGGTGCTGAGTTAGTGCTTACTGAGGGAGCGAAAGGTATGCGAGGGGCTGTGGAAAAAGCCGAAGAGATCGTGAAGACCATCCCCGGGGCTTATATGCCGCAACAATTCAATAATCCGGCAAATCCGGAGATCCATCGCCGAACAACCGCTGAGGAGATTTGGAAAGATACGGAGGGAGGAGTGGATATTTTCGTTGCGGGGGTCGGAACGGGCGGGACTTTGACCGGTGTCGGAGAAGTGCTGAAAAAAAGGAAACCTTCTGTTAAAATCATAGCCGTAGAGCCGGTTGATTCTCCGGTGCTTTCAGGCGGGAAACCAGGCCCTCACAAGATTCAGGGGATCGGGGCTGGGTTTGTGCCAGGAATCCTTAATACGAAGCTTTATGATGAGATTTTGCAAGTACGTCATGAAGATGCCGGTGAAACGGCAAGGCAGCTTGCAAAAAAAGAAGGGATTTTGGCTGGGATTTCGGCCGGAGCCAATGTTTGGGCAGCTTTAGAGATCGCTAAACGAAAAGAATCTAAAGGGAAAACGATTGTGACCGTCATTTGTGATACAGGGGAAAGATATCTTTCCACATGGCTTTTCCAAGAATAAACGCAGGGATTTTCGGAATGAAAAAAAATACAGGACCCGTTGAAACAAAATATTTTAAGTTTGCAGAAACGCAAGAATTTAAACTCGAATCCGGACGCACGCTCGGACCCATTACGCTGGCATACGAAACTTATGGGACTTTGAACCCGGAGAAGAGCAATGCAATCCTTGTAATGCATGCCTTTTCGGGAAATGCGCACGTCGCAGGACCTGAGACAGGGGACCAAGACCCGGCATGGTGGGATTTCATGGTTGGTCCGGGTAAGGCCCTTGATACGGAAAAATATTTCATCATTTGCATCAATGTGATCGGAGGGTGTAAAGGAAGTACAGGGCCTTCTTCGATCCATCCAAAAACAGGGAAGCCTTATGCGTTGGATTTTCCGCTTATTACGATCGGAGATATGGTCCGGACCCAGAAAGTCCTGATTGATCATTTGGGGATTAAAAGACTCTATGCGGTGATCGGAGGGTCCATGGGCGGTATGCTCGCGCTTCAGTGGATTGCGCTCTATCCCGAAAGCGTGGAATGCGTGATCCCAATTGCAGCTACGCTTAAACATTCCCCGCAACAGATTGCTTTCAATGAAGTGGGGCGTCAAGCGATCATGGCGGACCCGGCATGGAATAACGGAAATTATTACGGCGGAGCCCTGCCCGAAAAAGGGCTTGCCGTGGCGCGTATGGTCGGTCATATCACTTACATGAGCAACGATTCCATGGAAAAGAAATTCTCCCGTCGACTTAAAGACGATAATTCGGGGTTCAAATTTTCTGCGGATTTTGAAGTAGAAGGATACCTTCAATACCGCGGGATGAGTTTTGTGAAGCGCTTTGATGCGAATTCGTATCTTTATATCACAAAGGCCATGGACTATTTTGACCTTTCGGACAGCAAATGGATCCCTAAAAAGGGACTTCCAAACGTCAGGTTCCTTGTGATCGCTTTCAAATCCGATTGGCTTTATCCGTCCAGCCAATCCCAGGATATGGTCCGCCAGCTCAAAATGCAGCAGATCGATGCGACCTATTGCGAACTGGAAGCGAGTTACGGGCATGATTCATTCCTCATCGAAAGCGAATCGGAAAAACAATCCCATCTGATCAAGCACTTTCTCGCTAAACGTTCCGGCTCGTCTTCAAAATAAAACGTTCTACCCCCGCAGCTTTTTCTTTTCTTGAAAAAAAGAATGCTTGGGAATACTATCTTTAGTAGTCCTACTTCCTAAGAGGAGCAAAAATTTGGAGATTAAACACTTAGATCATAAAGTCATCTATGGGATCATTGAACCCGAATCTAAAGTTCTGGACCTCGGTTGCGGGGACGGTGAGCTTTTACAATTGCTGGTGCAGGGGAAAAAAGTCAAAGCTCAAGGGGTCGAGCTGAATAATAATGCGATCCATGCCTGCGTTGAAAAAGGGCTCAGCGTTTTCCACAGCGATATCGATAGCGGCCTTCCGTATTATCCGGATAAATCCTTTGATTATGTGATCCTGAACCAAAGCTTACAGGAAGTGAAAGGCGTGGAGTTCGTGATCCATGAGGTGCTCCGGGTCGGGAAAAAGGTCATTATCGGGTTCCCGAATTTTGCTTATCTTGAAGCCCGATGCATTCTGTTTTTGAAGGGCCGCGCACCGATCGTAGCGTCACTTCCTTATAGCTGGCATAGTACGCCTAATCTGCGATTTTTAAGCATCCGTGACTTTAAAGAATTTTGCGTCGAAAAAAACATTAAGATCCTCGAGTCTCATTATCTTGGCAAGAAAAGGGAGATCCGTTTTTTCCCGAACCTTTTTGCCTCGAACGCCATCTTTGTTATCTCAAAATAAAAAAGGACGGCCCTTTTAAAAAGATAAAGAGCCGTCCTTTTGTTTTAAACTGCTGCAGCTTCCAGTAATTTATACTTGATCAAACGCGCAACCTTTTTTCCTGAAAGCAACATGCCGCCGAAAGTTGGGCCCATCCGGGGAATGCCATAGGCAGTGGAAGCAGCCATGCCGGTCACATATAGTCCCGGGAAGATCTCGCCGGATTTTTCAACCAGCTGATCTTCAGAAGCACAAACATCCATAGCGCCAAAATCTTCGACTTTTAGCAATTTTCTGCGCTCAAGACTTCTTAACACCCAGGCATCATGGCCTGTGGCATCGATCACGGCCTTGGATTCTAAAGCGATCGGATCCACACAGGTAATGGCTTTAGGAAGACCCGAGACCGGAGACCAGTTGATGACCGTTCCTTCAACGCGGCCGTTACGAAGCACGACATCGTCAAACTTTGTGAGATTCAGGATCTTAAGCCCCGCATCGCACGCCGCAGAGATGAGTTTTGAGCAGGTACGTGGCCCGTCCGAAATAAAAAGACCTTTTTCGGTTTCTTTGTAAGGGGCTTTGATCTCGTCAAGGACTTCCTGGCTTGGGGCACGGAAAGTCAAAGTGTTCATGAAATAGCCGCCGACCCAAAAACCACCGCCGAGGTAATTGTTGCTCTCGATCAGAAGGGTTTTAAGTCCTGCTTGAGCCAGATCTTTTCCGGCGATCAGGCCGCTTGGCCCGCCGCCAATAATGATCACATCCGAAGTGATATAATCATTGAACCATTGCATAAAATCCCCAACAATGGCGCGGCTGATGCTTGCTTCTGTGATTTTTGCGAACATGGTGATCTCCTTTTAAGTGAGATCTGGAATAAAGAGACTGGCGTCAAATCACTCGCCAAACTTAAGAAGGGGAAAAGGCTTCCTCCCTACGCTGGTATTATCCAGATCAGGTTCATCGGGTCATCCGCTTTAGCGGAACTCTCAGGCCGTTCAAACGACCTCCCCGTATTGATTTTCTGGAAATATTTAACCAAAAAAGAACGCTTTGAACAATGCTTTTTTATTCCTTCATAAAATCAATCCTTTCTATCCCTAAAGGAAGAAAGTATAATGAGCTCTCCTCGAAGGCCCCTCGGAGACTTCGTTGCGGCAAGATAGAGCGTTGAAGGAAATTCCATGAGCCCTAAAACCCGGAAAAAAATAGTGGTTGGCATGTCTGGAGGCGTTGATTCCTCCATGGCCTTGGTTCTGCTTCAAAAGGCCGGATGGTCCCCTATAGGGCTATCGCTTAAATATCCCGTTTGGGAAGATTGTTCTAATCTTTTAAGAGAGAACATCTGTTGCAGTGAGGAATCTTTTCAGATCGCTAAGAATGTTTGTCAAAAGCTTAAAGTCCCGCATCATGTTTTCGACGTTTCATCCGAATTCAAAAAAGAAGTGATCGAGTATTTTCTTTCCGAGCTCAAAGAGAACAGGACGCCTAATCCCTGCATCGTTTGTAATCCGAATCTTAAGTTCAAAAAACTTTTTGAATGGGCGCATCATCATGGGATCGAACATGTCGCAACAGGCCATTATGCAAGGATCAGGAGATCCTGGAAAGGCGAGTGGCAGCTTCTAAAGGCTAAGGATCGGGAGAAGGATCAGACTTATTCGCTTTCTTTTTTGCCTCAGGAATGGCTTAGCCGGATCGTTTTTCCTTTAGGAGATCACACGAAACAGGAGATTTATAAGCTTGCAAAAAAACAAGGATTTGAAATTTTCTTGAAGCGGAAACAAAGCCAGGATTTTTGTTTTGTGGCCGGTCAATCCATGGAGTCTTTTTTAAGCAAAGAGATCGGAATCAAAGAAGGTGAGATCCGGGACGAACACGGGAAAACCCTGGGGAGGCATCGGGGACTCCATTTTTATACGATTGGACAGCGAAAGGGGATGAACCTTTCGGGCGGGCCTTATTTCGTCACCGGTAAAGACACAGCTCGGAATGTTTTATGGGTCTCCCGGGAGGAAGGGAAACTTAAAGGGAAAGAGATTTTCATAACGCCCTATCATTTTATTTCTCAGGCCCCCCCAAAAAAGATCCGTGTCCAAGCCAAGATCCGTTATCGGCAACAGGCAGCTTCCGCCACGCTTTATCCTCTGGAGAAGGATATTTTAAGATTAGTTTTTGATCGTCCCGAACGGGCGATCACGCCGGGGCAATTTGCAGTTTTTTATCAACGAAATGTTTGTTTGGGCAGCGGGCAAATCATATTACAATAAGGGCCTCCTGGAAGGGGTGCTATGGAAATCCTCGAAAAAATACAAAAGCTTAAAAAAGAACGGAATGCCGTGATCCTGGTCCATAATTACCAGCTTCCCGAGGTGCAGGATATCGCGGATTTTACGGGAGATTCTTATGGCCTAAGCGTTCAAGCTTCTAAAACCCAGGCGGATGTGATCGTTTTTTGCGGTGTCTACTTTATGGCGGAGACCGCCAAGATCCTTTCTCCTCAAAAGACCGTGGTGATCCCGGATCCAGATGCCGGTTGTCCGATGGCCGACATGATTACTGCGGAACAATTACGTGAACTGAAAAGAGAACACCCCCGAGCCAAAGTCATGTGCTATGTGAACACTTCCGCAGAAGTCAAAGCAGAATGTGATCTTTGCTGTACGTCCGCGAATGCGGTAGAGATCCTGAATAACGTTTTTTCTCCGGAAGACGAGATCCTTTTTGTACCGGATAAATATTTGGCGACCTATGCCGCATCGCAGACCGGAAAGAAAATCATCTTTTGGGAAGGGAACTGCCCGACTCATTTGGGAGGCATTCTGCCTCGGGATGTTCTCGCGCGGAAAAAAGAACACCCTGCTGCTCAAGTTATGGTCCATCCGGAATGTACTCCGGCAGTGACCCAACTGGCGGATAAAGTTCTGTCAACCTCAGGCATGCTGAAATATGCACGGGAAAGCGATGCGCGAGAGTTCATTATCGGGACAGAGATCGGGATCCTTCATGCTCTAAAAAAAGAGAATCCCGGAAAAAATTTTTATCCGGTGTCGAACCACATGATCTGTCCTAATATGAAGAAGATTAACTTAAATAAAGTCCTGCATTCGCTGGAAACCTTAAGCTATGAGGTCAAACTTCCTCAGGAGATCATTACCAAAGCACAGAAAAGTCTTCACAATATGCTGTTAGCGGCTAAAGATCCCAAAGCGGTTGCGGCGGCTTTGGTGAAATAAAATAAGGACAAGAACCTTTTATGGCGACACAACCTTCAAAAACCCTCGAAATTTTCAAGAACCCTTATCCGGCTCGGGATTATGACATTAACCTGGAGTGCCCGGAGTTCACCTGTTTATGCCCGAAGACCGGGCAGCCGGATTTTGCGACCATAAGGGTCCATTATGTCCCGGATGAATTCTGTGTAGAACTCAAAAGTTTTAAACTTTATCTTTGGAGCTACCGTAATGAAGGGGCCTTTCATGAAGCGGTCACGAACAAAATTCTGGAGGATCTTGTTAAGGCGATTGAGCCTCGCCGGATGGAAATTGAAGCCGATTTTTATGTGCGGGGAGGGATCCGTACCATAGTGACAGCTGCGTATACGAAAAAACGTAAGAAAAATTCTTCATAACTCACCTTTTCTAAAACATTTGACCATGTCCCGGAAAATATTTTCCAATTCTGATCCTGCTCCGAGCATTGCTTTTCTTAAAAAGAAAACCCGATCCCTCTTCTTCTGCGGTTTTATCTTTATGTTGTTTTCTCCGGTTCTTGCTTCTGGGTCAGAACCCGTGCTCAAAACCTTAAGTGCCCGCGTGGTGAAGGTCGAGAATGCCGCAACACTGCAGGCGGATTTTAAACATCCGGTGACCGAAGAAATCCTACATCTGGTTTTTCTTGTGGATGCCCATACGGGTTTTAGCAAAATGAAAGGTCTTCAGAGCCTCCGCGAAGGGGACATTGTGAACATTGATTATGTGGAAGATGATGAGGGGCATTTGCTGATCCGAAGGATCGCCAAGATGAAACTTTCAGGCCCTCCGCCGGGGGTTGAGAAATTCCATGGTTTTTAGAAGGGCGATCTTTTTTATAATAGCTCTTTTTTCCATAAACGCTTCTTTGGTCTTTGCCACAGACCCTCAATCCGAATCAGTGAGCGCATCATTTTTGGATGCGGATTCCAAGCCCAGCGTTGTCGGGCTTTATCGGAAGGAAACAGAACTTCAAGATAGGCTCGCGAAAGATCCGGGGAATGCGGATTATTACTTTGAGCTCTCAAATGTTTATGCGGCTTTATTTGACCAGTCGAGGAAAAAAGATACCCGCCAAGCAGTGGATTGGCTCAACAAAAGCAAAGACGCGCTTGTGAAAGTCGTGATGATCCAGCCTGACAATAAGGCAGCGCATTACAACCTTGGCGTAGTTTATAAAAGGCAAGACCTGATGGAAAAAGCCAGAGAAGAATTAAAAAAAGCGATCGGACTTTGCAAATCCCCTGAAGACAGTGAAGTTGCGGTGGCTTCCTGGGTCCAGATCGGAATGATCTATGAGGAGCAGGGATTTTTTGATGAAGCCAAAGAAGCCTATCTGAAAGCCCGAGAGCTATCCCCGGAGGATCCGAACCTTCAAGCGATTTTGGATCAGTTCGGCGAAAGAAAGACGGAATATATGCAAAAGCATGCCTCCAGCGCTTTAAATGTGGCTCAAGCGCCGCTTGGAACAAATCTTGGCCCGGGGATCAACAGCCCTAATGCACTTCCGTCGGACCAGAGCAACTCTGCTCCAGGACTTGGGCAAGCGATTCCTTATCTTGGACAAATGCTCATGCAAAAATTCGGGAACGGTAAGGACGATCAGGATTCATGAAAAAGATTAAAGCAAATAAAGTTTTTCCCGAAGAGATCCGAGCTATTTTTTTTGATGCGGGGGGAACGCTTTTCCGCCCTTTCCCGTCGGTCGGCCATTACTACAGCGAAGTGGCTCGACGCCATGGCTGTCAGGTCAGCACTGAGGAAATCGAGGCAGCTTTCCATCGTGTCTGGCGCGAACATGATAAGATCGGGAATCTAAAAGGCCATTGTGACGAGAAGATCGAAAAAGAGTTTTGGCGAAAGATCGTGGCCGAAGCCTTTAAAGGCTTCGGGACGTTTCGTTCTTTCGAGGCTTTTTTTGATGAACTTCATGATCTTTTTGCTCAACCCCAGGTTTGGAAACTTTTCCCGGAGACCGAAGAAGTCTTGCAAGTTTTGAAGAAGAAAGGTTATATTCTTGGGTTAGTTTCTAACTGGGATAGTCGGCTTTTGAAATTATGCCAAGGGTTAGGATTGGAACCCTATTTGGATTTTAAAGTTATTTCCGCAATATTGGGTGTCGCAAAGCCGGATCCTAAAATATTTTCTGAAGCGTTGCGAATCGCCCATGTTCGGCCGGATGAAGCCATCCATATTGGAGACAGTTTGGAAGATGACATCCGAGGGGCCCATCTTGCAGGGATTCGTTCCATTTGGCTTGACCGGTCCCAAAGGCATAAGACCTTGACTCAGGAACATCAAGACTTTGTGACGGTGATCACAGATCTTCGGGAATTGATCGGGGAAGGATCATGAATAAGAACATTTTAGTGCTTGATCTGGAAACACAAAGATCGTTTAAAGAAATCGGGAAATCCAAGGCTATGAGCCTTTCCAAGCTTAAGGTCTCGGTAGTGGGGGTTTATGATTACCTTACCGGCCAATACATGACCTATGAAGAAAAAGAGATTATGGAACTTGAGAAGCGTCTCCAAACTGCGGGGCTACTGATCGGTTTTAATATCCGACGTTTCGATCTTCCCGTATTACAACCCTATCTTTTTTCTTCGATCGAAACCCTTCCGGTCTTGGACCTTTTAGATGATATTGAAAAAGCTCGAGGGCATCGGGCCAGTTTAGACAGTGTTGCGAGGGCGACTTTAAATGAAGGGAAGACCGGGGATGGGGCTGAAGCCTTGGTCCTTTTTAAAGAAGGCCGCATGCAAGAACTTAAAAAGTATTGTCTCGATGATGTCCGTTTAACCAAAGGGGTCTATGAGTACGGCTGCCGTGAAGGGAAGATCTTTTTTACTTCGACCTGGGATTATAAAACGTACGAGATCCCCGTGGATTGGGAAAAAACAACCGAAAGATTTTTCAATACCGTAGAAAAGAAACCCCAGCAAAACGATTTTCCAACCAGTTTATTTTAAATGATGCCAGATCTTTTACCTTCTCCAGTCGCTTTTGTAAGCACTTTTCTTTTAGGCCTCGGTCTGAATCTTACGCCGTGTGTTTATCCTATGCTTTCCGTGACGCTTTCTCTTTTTCGGGGTCAAGGCCATGAAACTCGAAAGGGTGCTTTTTTAAAAGCGCTTAGTTATGTTCTTGGGATTTCCACGATGTACAGCGCCTTAGGGGTCATAGCGGCTTATACGGGGGACTTTTTTGGTGCATGGCTTCAAAATCCCTGGGTGCTTGTAGGTCTTGGAGTTTTGATGATCATCTTAGCGCTCAGTTTGTTCGGAATTTATACTTTCCGCATGCCTTCCTGGTTAATCCCTTCTCCAAAAGGGGGAGAAAGGTTGAACCTTGCCGGATTCTTTTTTTCCGGGTTAGGCGTCAGCCTGATCGCAGCGCCTTGCTTAGGAC
>CAYQTU010000014.1:0-23015 GCA_964420575.1 uncultured bacterium | reverse complement strand
CGCAGCGCCTTGCTTAGGACCTCCGGTTTTAGCGCTCCTGACCTGGGTCGGAACTCAAGGAGATGTAGCTTTAGGTTTCTGGCTTTTTTTTAAGCTTTCGCTTGGGTTAGGATTCCCTTATTTGATTCTCGGAACATTTTCAGGTCTTCTACGCCGTTTACCCAGATCCGGATCATGGCTGGTCTGGGTCGAAAGATTTTTTGGGACGGTCCTTTTAGGATTTGCCGGATTTTATATTTTAGCAGCCTTGAACCCTTCTTTGATCCGTTGGCTTATTCCGGGGGTTTTTATTTCGGGAGGGGTTTATCTGGGATGGATCGAAAAGTCCCAGGAATATTCTTCAAAATTTTTAATAATAAAAAAAATCTTAGGAACCTTGATAGTCCTTGGAGGTCTTGGGCTGATCCTTGCCGGCCCCCGCCAGCAGGTGGTCTGGGAATCTTACCGTCCGGAGATCTTAGAAGAGGCCAGGTTGGCTCATCAGCCGGTGATTATTGATTTTTATGCCGACTGGTGCATTTCTTGTCATGAACTTGACCAATGGACTTATTCGGATCCTCAAGTCATTGAAGTCTTAAAGGATTTCCGAAGATTGAAGGCAGACCTTACTGCTTCAGATACTCCCGAAGCGAATGCGATCATCAATCAGTTCGATCTTCGCGGGGTTCCTACGATCGTTTTCCTGAATCGTGAAGGCCGGGAAGCGGAAGAATTTCGGATCACAGGCTTCATGTCCCCGAAAGAATTCGTGACATGGGTACGTGATTTAGAAGCCGATGAAAGGGCGCAAGCTTGACAAAGAAAACGCTCGACCCTATGATGGCGTGAACGTTTTTAGAATAGAAAGGATTCTGATGGTTTCATGAAGATCTTACAGCGTTATGTCCTTAAAGAGCTCTTATGGCCGTGTCTGCTCTGCTTTATGGTTTTGAGTTTTATTTTTATGGCCGGTTATCTTGTTAAAGCAGCGGATCTCATTATCGGACGGGGTGTTCCGCTCACCAGCACGCTGTATGTCCTGCTTTTGGCTGTTCCGTCGATCGTAAGTTACACGGCGCCGATGAGCCTTTTGACCGGAGTGCTGATCGTTTTCGGAAGTTTTTCCCAGTACAATGAATTCCGCGCCATGAAAGCCTCAGGAGTCCATCCCTTGAAATTCATGAGCCCACCGCTTCTGGTCGGCCTGGCCTTAAGTATGATAATGTTCGTTTTTAACGACCAACTTGCTCCCCAAGCCCGTTTTGAGATGCGAAAAGCCACCAAACAGATCGCTATGCAGCACCCGATGGCGCTTATTGAACCCGGGCGTTTTGTAAAGATCAGTAACGATATCCTTTTCTTAACAAAACGGATCGAAAAGAATCAAATGCGGGATATTGTGGCGCACGAAGGTGTGGATTCCGAAAAACCTGTCCGCACGATCGTTGCGGACCGGGGAGAGATCCTTATGAACAAAGACAACGGCCGTCTGGAGATCCAGCTGTATGACGGAAGCGTTTCGGAATCCCAGGAGAAAGGGATTCAATCTGTGCAGTTCAAAACCTACAAATTCCCGACCATGGATGAGAGTGAGATCCAGAAGATCGGCAAAAAGAAAAAGGATCTGACCTTGGCGGAGATTTTGGTGGGGGTTGGCGATGAATCGGATAAAACCGCGAAGCGGGAAATGTGGATCATTTTTCACCAGCGTATCGCGTTTTCCTTAGGGGCATTGATCTTTGTTTTTATCGGTATCCCAATCGCTACCATTGTCCGGCGTGGCGAGGTTATCATTAGTTTTGGGATCTCGATGATCGCAACCAGTATTTACTATATTTTCTTCGCAACAGCTCAAGCGATCGCTGCCCAAGGGGTCCTGCCGCCTTTTATTAGCCTATGGATCCCCAACATTATCCTCCTGGGTTTAGGGACTTACCTTTTGCGGCGGGCCGTTCTCTCCTAAAAGATTTTAAGCCTTAAATTTTTAAAGCTCAGAGCTTTAAGAGTGAAGCTAAGTCTGAAGGCGTTTTCAACGAGAAATCAGGTTGGACCTGTTCCATTTCCTTTGAAGCTTGGAAAGGGTTTGAGGCGAGAGAAGTAAATCCTGCCGAACAGATCGAAAGAGCCTCTTTGGCCTGATTGGCGGCAAGAATGTCGTCGGGGAGATCCCCGATATAAAGGAATTTCTTTTTCGCCCCGATCTTTTTTGCGGTTTGGATCAAAGAGAAGGGGTGAGGTTTACGGAGAGATTCTTTTTTTTCCCGTTCCGCTTTTTTAACTTCGTCCATGGTCGTCAAGGCATCGAAGAGTTCAGAGATCCCGAAACGTTTCAAAGCGAACATGGCTTCATAAAAAGAACGCCCGGTGCTGATACCCAGTTTGATCCCGCGGTCCTTGATCTTCTGAAGAAGGGGTTTCTTGAAGACCAGTTTTTCTTTATGGATCAAGCCTCGTTTTTTCCAGTATTTCATCCTGTTCTTTGTCAGGATCGGAAAAAGGTCTTTCCCCAGGTAAACCTCCTGGAAGATTCTCGCGATCTTTTCGATCATGACCGTGCTAGGGCGGCCTAAGAGTGCTGTGATCCCGGAGACGCGCAGCGGCCGTTGCTTGATGGTTTTTGAGAATTTTCCAAGGTCTATTGATTTCCGGAGATCATCAATGTTCCGTTTTTGGACGGGAAGGGAAAGTAAATAGATCAAAAGGCCGTAGCAGCAGTCCCAATCGTCGTTAAATCCTCCCAGCAATTTGAATTGGTCCACATCTTCCGGAGAAAGAAGGCTCGGAAATTTCGCGGAGGCAGAATGACTGAAAAAAGGAACGGGCCCCTGGGTCAAATAGATCTCAACGGTGTTCCGGATAGCATCCAGATAGGAATGACGGGTATCGATGAGGACATTATCAATATCAAAAATGACACCGTCAAAGGAATGATCTTTTAAAAGAGGAGTTTTTTGTTTGAACTTAGGGTGAGTTTGTTGTGCCATATCTTCAGTGTACGCACTTCAAGGGAGGATGTAAAGGATGATTTCGATCGTTCAAGCGGGTCTGTACTGTTTTGTGGAGCTATGTTAATATAACCGCCCTTAAAGTCTGTTTTTGGATACACTCCAAGCGAAAAATTTATTTTAGCGCCGGGGTAGCTCAGTTGGCTAGAGCGAGGGACTCATAAGCCCTAGGTCGCCAGTTCAATCCTGGCCCCCGGCATGACTTTTGAATTCAGAATATAGGATCGTTTCACCTCCCTTGCATCCGAGAAATGTCTGGAGCCATGAAGAACAAATGAAAGATCTCCTATCCCGCTTTGAAGAACACCTTCAGCGCAAGCGATTTTTTAAGCCTAAAGAAAAGATCCTTGTGGCTTGTTCGGGCGGACCGGATTCTATGGCGCTTTTCTGCTTGCTCCTTGGCCTTAAAGAACAATATCGATGGAAACTGTCAGTAATCCACTTCAACCATCAATTAAGGATCCGCGGCGGGAAAAAAGATGAGGCTTTTGTCCGGCGCATGTCAAAGAAAGCCCGTATCCGTTTTTATTCCGGTACGGGGAACGTCCTTCAGAAAGCAAAACAAAATAAAGCCTCGATCGAAGAATGGGCAAGAAAAATGCGGTATGATTTCTTTATCCGTACAGCGCGTACCCAAAAGATCTCAAAAATTGTTTTTGCTCATACCCAAGACGACCAAGCGGAAACCGTACTGATGAGGATCTTGCAGGGAACCGGCCTCCGCGGCCTTTCTGGGATCCGCGAAAAAAACAATATGGGACGTGTAAGCTTTATCCGTCCGCTTTTGATCTTTACTAAAAGCGAATTATTAGCTTATCTTAAAGAACAAAATATCCCTTTTTGTCATGATCGAAGCAATCGCTCGATGCGGTTCTTAAGGAATCGCATCCGTCTCAAATTGATCCCTATGTTGGCGCGCGAATATAATCCGCGTCTTGTGGAAGCCTTGTCCCGGATCCCTGCGATCGCTTGTGAAGAAACCCAATTATTTTCAGATCTTGAGCTTACTGCATGGCGGGAAGTTTTTAAGAGACAGCAAAAGAAAAGGATTGAGTTTAAGCGATCTGCGTTCTTGAAATATCCTTCACCATTGCAATTCCGGGTCTTGGAGCGGGCTTTAAAAAAATTAGACCCCCGGAGCGGCCTCTCTTTTGAAGCCTGGCAGAGGATCCGTCGCGAACTTCACCGTTCTCTCTACCGCTGCTCTCTGCCCAGGGATATCGATTTTGCCGTAAGTTCAAAAAAAATCATGGTTTATAAAAAATACGCCTAGAGGCGGAAGCGTTTGATATCTTAAAAGAGGCATGCTACACTACAGCTTCGTTTTTCCTATAGAAAACAAGTTCCGAACGGAAATCACAACTTATGGCCAAGAACGGATCGTTAAAGCGGATATCTCAGAAATTAACAAATTCAAAGCCCCCTAAAAAAACTCCGGATCAGGAGCGGAAAAAGCTCTTTGCCCTTTTTCTAATCCCGCTCGGGATTTTTCTCCTTCTTCAGATCTTTGTCCTCCCCGGAGCGGATCTGCGGCAGTTGAGTTATTCTGAATTTTATCAGATGATTGTACGCAACCCGGAGACGAGCGAGATCATTTCAGCCGAACTTGTTGAAAATGTCGTCCGCGGAAAACTGAAGAATAACAGTTATTTTGAAGTCCACATTCCTCAGAACGACCCTGAGATCATCCCGCTTATGAGACGGCATATTCCAAATTTTGTCGTAAATCCGCCTCAAACCTTTTGGCGGAATTTTATCGCGGGGATCATCCCCACGCTTTTACTCATCGGATTTTTTTGGTTTTTTATTTATCGCGGGGTGCAGCAAGGAGGGAGCCGTGTTTTTTCTTTCGGGAAATCCAGGGCCAAACTTGCCGAGAAGGAGAAAAGCCCGATCACCTTCAAAGATGTGGCCGGAGTAGATGAGGCTAAGGAAGAATTGCAGGAGATCATCGAATTTTTAAAAGATCCTCCGCGTTTTCAAAAATTAGGCGGGCGTATTCCCAAAGGAGTGCTTCTAATGGGCCCTCCGGGGACCGGGAAAACGCTCTTGGCGAAAGCGGTAGCGGGAGAGGCCGAAGTCCCGTTCTATTCCATCAGCGGTTCAGATTTTGTGGAAATGTTCGTTGGGGTCGGCGCGGCTCGTGTTCGTGATCTTTTTGAACAGGCTAAGCGGGCAGCAAAGGCGGGAGGTCGCGGGGCCATTATCTTTATTGATGAGATTGATGCGGTTGGACGTCAACGGTTTGCGGGCATCGGGGGCGGGCATGACGAAAGAGAACAAACTTTAAACGCGCTCCTTGTGGAGATGGATGGTTTCGATACGCATACCGGAGTGATCTTGATCGCTTCTACGAACCGGCCGGATGTGTTAGACCCTGCGCTTTTAAGACCGGGACGTTTTGACCGGCAGGTTGTGATCGAACGTCCGGATATCAAAGGACGGGAAGAGATCCTTAAGGTGCATACGCGCCAGATTAAACTAGGCCCGGATGTGGATTTGAGCAAACTTGCCCGTCAAACCCCTGGATTTTCCGGGGCGGACCTTGCAAATTTGGTGAACGAAGGTGCTTTGCTTGGGGCGCGCCGGAAAAAAGAAGCTGTGGCCCAGCAGGAACTTGAGGAATCGATTGAGCGCGTGATGGTCGGTCCGGAGCGGAAAAGCCGTGTGATCTCGAAACATGAGAAAAAGATCAAAGCGGTCCATGAATCCGGTCACGCGTTGATCGCATTATTAATGCCTGGCTCTGACCCGGTCCATAAAATCTCGATCATTCCTCGAGGTTACGGTGTCGGCGGATATACGCTGCAGCTTCCTGATGAGGACCGTAATTTGATCACTAAAAAAGAGATCCTTGGGCGGATTACGGTTCTGCTCGGCGGACGTGTGGCTGAAGAACTTTATTTTAAAGAGATCAGCTCGGGGGCTTCGGATGATCTGGAAAAGGCGACCCATTATGCTCAGGCGATGGTCTGTGAGCTCGGGATGAGCGATAAGCTCGGGCATTTGACCTTCGGGAAGAAAGACCGTCAGATCTTTCTCGGGCGCGACCTGATGCGCGAAAAAGATTATTCCGAGCAGACGGCGGTCTTGATCGATGGGGAAGTCCGGAAGATCGTAGATGATTGTTATGAAAAAGCCAAACAGCTTTTGACAAACGATCAGGAAAAATTAAAAAATCTTGCGGACATCCTTCTGGAAAAAGAGGTCCTGGACGCTGAAGAGATCAAAAAGATCACAGGACTGAATAACGGGTCGCCGGCGAACGGTGATGCCGAAAAAGGAGAAAAATCTGCAGCGTGATCTGGAAAATCCGGCAAGGTCCCTTGGGGTTGGAGCGAACGCTTGTGATGGGGATCTTGAATCTTACCCCGGATTCTTTCTCAGACGGGGGGAAATGCCGGACCCCTGAAGCAGCTTTTCAGCAAGCTTCCCGTTTGATCCAAGAAGGAGCGGACCTTCTTGATCTTGGGGCGGAATCAACGCGGCCGGGCGCTAAGGCTGTTCCAGCTAAGGAAGAATTAAAAAGACTCTTACCGGTTTTGAAACGGATCCGGAAACGGTCAAAAATCCCTATTTCGATCGATACGACAAAACTCGATGTGGCCAAAGAGTGCCTTGCGGAAGGAGCGGATATCGTTAATGATGTCAGCGCCCTTAAAAGATCGGGACTCGCCATGGCGGAACTGGTCCAAAAGACGGGGGCCGGATTGGTTTTAATGCATTCCCGGGGAACGCCGAAAGATATGCAAAAATTGATCCAGTATCAAGATGTCGCCGGAGAGATCTTGTCCGAGTTGCGTGAGAGCATTGATCAAGCGTTGAAAGCAGGCGTGGAACACGACCAGATCGTGATCGATCCCGGGCTGGGATTCGCAAAAACCTCGGGACAGAACCTTGAATTGATCAGAAATTTGAATTTTTTTCATGAATTGGGTTATCCCGTGCTCGTCGGGCCTTCCCGGAAATCTTTTATCGGGGAAGTGACAGGCCGGAAAGTTCACGAAAGAGAATTTGGAACGGCAGCCTGTGTGGCTGCTGCAGTGCTCCAAGGGGCGCAGATTCTCAGAGTTCACGAAGTGGGAGCTATGCGGGATGTGATCCGTATGATCGAAGCGATTAAAGGAGAAACATATGTCAGGACATTCTAAGTGGGCAAGTATCAAACATAAAAAGGCTTTAGTGGATGCTAAACGTGGGCAGGCTTTTACCAAGATCATCCGTGAAATCACGGTAGCCGCAAAAACAGGCGGCGGAGATTCCAATACGAATCCGCGTTTACGGACGGCGATCCAGTCTGCAAAAGATGCAAATATGCCGGCGGATAATATTGACCGCGCGATCAAAAAAGGTACGGGCGAACTCGAAGGCGTGACTTATGAAGAAGTGACCTATGAAGGATTCGGTCCTGAAGGCGCGGCGATCTTGGTGGCTTGTTTGACCGATAACAAGAACCGCAGCGCTTCCGAGATCCGGAGCGTATTCAACAAGAACGGCGGGAACATGGGCGGTGCCGGAGCCGTAGCTTGGATGTTCGAGAAAAAAGGATTTATTGTGATCTCGAAAAATGTAACGTCTGAAGACCAGCTGATGGAAATCGTGCTTGGAGCGGGCGCCGAAGACATGACCTCCACGGACCAAATGTTTGAGGTGACCACGGCCCCTCAGGACCTCTGGGCGGTTCGTGAAGCAGTGGAAAAAGCCAAAATCAAGATCGAAAGCGCCAATCTCACCATGATCCCCAAAAATCTGGTGAAAGTTTCTGTCGAAAGTGGCCGCACGGTCGTCAAATTGATCGAAGCACTTGAAGAGCACGATGATGTTCAGAACGTTTATTCCAATGCGGATATCCCGGAAGAAGTGATGAAGGAGTTGTCCGCTTAAGGCATTTCTCGGAGGCATGCGTGCGCGTTTTAGGGATTGACCCAGGGACTCATCGGACGGGATTCGGCATCCTGGAATCTGAAGGCCGCGACTCTCGTTTAGTGATCTGCGGAACGATCCGGGCAACCTCAAAAGACCCTATTGAAAAACGCCTGCTCCATATTTTTGAATCTCTCCAGAAAAATATCCAAAGTTATAAACCGGATGTTGTGGCGCTTGAAACGCTTTTTTTTGCAAAAGATATCCAGGCCGTAGAAAGGATCGGGGAAGCGCGGGCCTGTGCGATGCTCGCGGCTTCTAAAGAAGGGGTTGAGGTGGTAGAATACGCTCCGACGGCGGTCAAACGTTCCGTAACCGGGAACGGACGGGCCTCGAAGGAGCAGGTCCAGTTCATGGTCAAGCGGCTTTTGAATTTGAAAGAAGCCCCGGCCATTGACGCTTCGGATGCTCTTGCGATTGCGATGTGTCATATTCATTCAACTAAAAAAAAGGTCCTATGTACGACTACTTGACGGGAAAAATCTCGGAAAAGACACCGACGGCAGTGATCCTGGATGTGAACGGGATCGGTTTTGAGGTCCGGGTGTCGCTTTCCACGTTCTCAAGTCTGCCTTCACTCGGAGAAACCGTGAAGCTTTTTACTCATTTTGTGGTGCGCGAAGATGCGCAGCTTCTTTACGGTTTTGCTTCCGGAGAAGAACGGGAAGCTTTTAGACTTTTGATCTCGATCTCAGGGATCGGGCCTAAACTTGCGATCACTTTGCTTTCCGGCGTCACTTTACCGGAGCTTAAACGGGCGATCCAGGAAAAGAATATCCCGGTGCTTACCGCGATCTCGGGGATCGGGCAGAAAACAGCGGAACGTGTCGTCATTGAACTTAAAGACAAGATCGGAAAAACAGAAGTTCCGGCCGGTAAAGAATTGATCCATGATCAGAACATTCCGGACCAGGCGGTCGAAGATTCCGTCCAAGCGCTTATTTCCTTGGGGTATACTAAACCCAAGGCCAAAGAAGCGGTCCAAAAGGTGCTGAAGGGTTCTCAGGGGAAGAAGCTTTCCGTAGAAGAGATTATCCGCACAGCGCTTAAGCATGTCTAACCGGAAAGGAGAATAAAGATGAATAAATTTTTTGCGGTACTCGGCATTATCTTCCTATGTCTTATTCTTGTAGCCGTTATTGGTTTTTCGATCATGAGCGTTATTGGCGGACGGTTGGATAAGGAGAGTAGAGCCTATGTGGACCAGCTAGTCCCGGTCATTACTCAATCTTGGGATTCCGGAGAATTGATTTCGCGCGCTAGTCCTGAATTTTTAAAAGTAGCGTCTCAAGAAAAATTAGAATCTTTTTTAAAGATATGCGCAGGAAAACTCGGAAATTTTAAGAAATATAATGGCGCTAAAGGCGAGGCAACGATCCAGGTGACGCCGGCGGGGAAAGTTGTTGTAGCCAATTATATCGCGCAAGTTGATTTTGAAAGAGCGCCTGCAGATGTTAAGATCACGCTCATTAAACGGGATAAAGAATGGAAAATTTTAGGTTTTCATATCAATTCCGATGCTTTTTTTGAATAAAATACTTTAAGAGAAGAATATGGCAGACGAACGATGGATCGATGAGACTTTTAAGCCTGAAGAATTGGAGATTGAGGTTACGCTCCGTCCGAACACGCTGGATGAATTCATCGGCCAGACCCAAGTCAAAGAGAATCTCAAAGTTTTTATTGAAGCGGCCCTGAAGCGGAAAGAACCTCTTGACCACATTCTTCTCTTCGGACCTCCAGGACTTGGGAAGACCACGTTAGCCAATATTATCGCCCACCGGATGAATGCAAAGATCCATCAAGTATCCGGACCGGTCCTGGAACGGGCCGGAGACCTGGCCGGGATTCTGACCAATCTTGAAAAAGGGGATGTGCTTTTTATCGATGAGATCCACCGCATTCCTCATGTGGTCGAAGAATACCTTTATTCCGCGATGGAGGATTATTCGATCGAGATCATGATCGATAAAGGGCCTCATGCCCGTTCCGTGAAAATGCAGATCCCGCGCTTTACTTTGATCGGGGCGACCACGCGCAGCGGGCTTTTGACCGCACCATTGCGTTCAAGATTCGGAATTGTCGAGCGGCTCAATTATTATGAAATGGACGACTTAGCCACGATCGTGAAGCGTTCGGCAAAGATCCTTGAGATTCAAGTGGATGACCAAGGGGCCGCGGAGATCGCAAGCCGCTCCCGGGGAACTCCTCGTATCGCGAACCGTCTCCTACGGCGTGTCCGTGATTATGCGCAAGTCAAAGCGAACGGAAAGATCACTGCCGATGTGGCGGATAAAGGACTTAAGATGCTCGGGGTAGATCAGGAAGGCCTGGACCCCATGGATAAAAGGATCCTGGAATATATCTTAAAAGAATGTAAGGGGGGTCCTGTCGGGATCAACAGCCTTGCTGTGGGGGTCGGTGAAGATGCTGAAACCCTTGAAGAGATCTATGAGCCTTACCTTATTCAGCGTGGATTTTTGAAGCGGACCGCTTCCGGCCGGGTCCTTACCGAACGTTCTTACCAGCACTTTGGCGCTAAACCGCCGACTCACCTCAAACAGCTTTTTTAGTTCCTTTGTAATTGCGCTCAATTCCGACTAACTGCCTTGCCTCTTTTTGCGGGCCTATGTTATAGTATGCTCAATCTTAAGGGGAAATACGGTGAATGACCTTGCAAAAACGCTGATCTTTTTCGGGCTTGTCCTTGTCGGAATGGGGATCTTTGCGGCCTTTTTCGATAAAGTCCCCGGGCTTGGGAAATTGCCCGGAGACATCTTTTTCCGCAAAGGAAGCTTCACCTTTTATTTCCCCTTAACGACCTGCGTCCTTTTAAGTTTGATCCTTACACTGGCATTCACTATCTTCGGGAAAAAATAATGTTAGAGACCCTCGCAGCTTTTTGGCGTCCGATCGTAGAGATCGTTGTGATCTGGGCGCTGATTTACTCGGTCATCCGGTTTTTCCAAGGGACCCGTGCTATGCAGGTGCTTCTGGGACTTATCCTTTTAGTCGTGATTTTTCTTGCCGCAAAATTTTTCCAGTTGAACAGCATCATCTGGGTGCTTTCCAAGCTGTTTGCGGTCGGGGTCGTTGCTTTTTTGATCATTTTCCAGCCTGAGCTTCGTCGTGTTCTTGCCCGTATCGGTACGACCATGTCGAGCGGTTTCCTTCAAAAAGGAGGAACAATCGATGAGATCATTCGGGCCTGTGATCAAATGTCACTCCGCCATATGGGAGCATTGATCGCGATCGAACGGGATATCGGTCTTAAAAATTACATTGAAAGCGGCATGATGATCGATGCAAAGGTTGGCGTGGAGCTTCTTCTGAGCATTTTTAATCCGAGCACTCCAACTCATGATGGTGCCGTGATCATTGTGGGCGACCGGATTGCATCCTGCGGGTCCCTTTTCCCTCTGACCCAAAATACGGATCTTCCGCCGAGCCTTGGAACGAGACACCGTGCGGCGATCGGATTGACCGAAGAAAGCGATGCGGTTTGCATCGTTGTTTCCGAAGAGACCGGGAATATCTCGGTCTCTGTTTATGGAAAGTTGACCAAAGCCTTAGACCTCGATGATCTCAAAAGGATCTTAGAGGGGCTTTTCAGACCTGTGGATAGTAAGAACGTTCTGAAAGAATTCATCGAAAAAAATAAAAAACTTTTCCGGGAAAAACATTCATCATGAGTACTTGGCTGACACGGAATTGGGGGTTAAAGATCATCTCGCTGGTTTTAGCGGTTGCTCTTTGGTATTACGCGATCGGCGAAGAGAATATTGAAATCACGCGGATGATCCCGTTAAAGATCGAGGTCGAAAATCCCCAAATGAGCGTTCTCAAAGCCTCGGCAAAAACGGTCCAAGTGACTTTATCGGCTCCCCGTTCTCTTCTTGTGAATTTAGCCACTCAGGACATTCAAGCAGTTCACAAGATCGGGCAGGAAATTAAAACGGCCGGAGAATATTCTTTCCGCCTTGAAAAAGATGAGATCCGTCTTCCCAGTTTTCAAATCCGTGTGATCGATATTTATCCCGAAACCATCACGATCCGGCTGGATGAATTGATCGCTCAGAAATTAGAGATCGAGCCCGAATTTGTGGGAGAGCCTGCGGTCGGTTACAAAGTCCCGGACCAGGAGATCCAAATGAATCCCAATGCGGTTCTGGCGCAAGGACCCAAGGGGGAGCTTGAAAAAATGACTTCCGTTAAAACTGAACCGATCGATCTGGTTGGCCGTATTCGTTCTTTTCATAGAACGGTAGAAGTTCGTTTGCCCCCGAATGTGAAATCGTTAAGTGAAACCTTGGTTGATGTTTATATTCCCATCCGTGAAGAATTCGATGAAAAAGAATTTAAGGATATTCCGGTAAGGATCTTGAAAGCCCCTGGGGAGAATGGAACCGTTGAATTGAACCCCGAAAATATTTCTTTTGTGTTGAAGGGCTCTAAACGCTATCTTGAAAAACTTTCTCCCGAGAATCTTCTTATTTATGCGGATCTTGCAGGGCTCAAAAAAGGGGAGCATGAGGTTGTGGCTCAAGTGATGCTTCCTGAAAATATAAGCCTCAAAGAAAAGAAACCGATTACGGTTAAAGTCAATATCGGCTCTTCAAAATCCTGATCGCCTATGAGTGCTTCCCTAACGCCTCTAAAACTTGGAGTCAATATCGACCATGTGGCGACCTTGCGTCAAGCCCGCCTAGGGGTCGAACCTTCAGTGCTTGAGGCAGCCCTTGAAGCGGAAAAAGGCGGTGCGGACAGTATCACTGTTCATTTACGTGAAGACCGGCGGCATATCCAGGATGAGGATGTTTTTGAACTTTCCGAAAAGATTTATGTCCCTTTGAATTTGGAGATGGCTGTTTCCCCTGAGATCTTGAAGATCGCACTTAAAGTCTGTCCTGAAAAAGCCTGTCTAGTCCCGGAGCGCCGTCAGGAATTGACCACAGAAGGCGGATTAGATCTTTTTTCCAGAAGAGGGCCTTTAGCAGATACTATTCAAGCCCTATCAACAAAAAAAGTCCAAGTCAGTTTATTTATCGATCCTGTCGAAAAACAAGTTAAAGAAGCCGCACGGCTTGAAGCTTATGCCATTGAGATCCATACCGGGGCTTATGCCAATGCGAAGGGGGCCCAAGTCGAAAAGGAACTTTCGCGTATCCGTAAAGCCGCCCAACTTGGAGCGGATCTGGGGCTTAAGATCCACGCCGGACATGGTTTGAACTATGAGAATTTGCATCCTCTTTTAGAGATCCCTCAGATCATCGAATTTAATATTGGCCATTCGATCATTAGCCGTGCGATGTTCGTCGGTTTATGTAAAGCCGTATCAGAGATGAAACGGATCCTTCAAGGATGAACATCCGTGAGATTGCCCGTAAACTCAAAAGACCTTCCACAGCTCATAAAGGGACTTTCGGCCGTATTTTTATTTTAGCGGGTTCTCGGGGAATGACAGGGGCTGCGAATCTAGCGGGGATGGGGGCCTTACGCTCTGGTGCGGGACTCGTCACGATAGGAGTGCCGGATGCTGTTTACCTTATCATTGCTAAGCGTGATTCCGAATTAATGATCCGACCCTTACCTTCCACGGTGCGAGGAACACTTTCTCTTAAAGGTTTTTCTGAAATTAAAAGATTTTGTCATGCTCAAAACGTTCTCGCGATCGGACCCGGCCTTTCTCAGCATCTCACCACTCAAAAGCTTATCCGGAAAATCCTTCAAGCGATGGATCTTCCGATGGTGATCGATGCGGATGGGCTAAATGCTTTGAAAGGAAATTTGAAAATTTTAGGAAAGTGCGGAGCCCGAGCTGTTTTAACACCGCATCCCGGTGAATTTTTGCGTCTTTTTGGGGGCCGGCTGGATCATACAGACCCTTTAAGGAAAAAACGGGCCATGGAAATAGCGCAAAGATATCAGGTGACAGTCGTCCTCAAGGGCCATCATACCGTTGCGGCTTCGCCGGACGGTAATGTTTACGTGAACCCCACCGGGAATCCCGGAATGGCAACCGCGGGTTCCGGAGATGTTTTGACAGGCGTGATCGCAGCCTTGATGGGCCAAAATTTTTCTCCATTTGAAGCGGCATGCATGGGGGTTTATATCCATGGATCTGCAGGAGACTTAGCTGTTCAAGAAGTTGGAACGGTGAGTCTTACCGCAAGTGATCTTTTGCGTTTTTTACCCGCAGCTTTTAAAAAAATTGTACCTGCCTGATCTTAAGAAATGGCCTCCTTGAACGCTTATCAAAATTGTACCCTTTGTCCCCGGGACTGCAAAGTAGACCGCACTCAGGGGAAGAAAGGGTTTTGCGGAGAGACGGCTACGCTTCGGATCGCGCATATGGGACCCCATTTTGGGGAAGAGCCGTCCTTCTCCGGGATTCAGGGCTCAGGAACGGTTTTTTTTAGCGGTTGCTCCGGCCAGTGTTTTTTTTGTCAAAACTATCAAATTTCAATCCAGCATGCAGGTTCCGAATATTCTCAGGAAAAATTCCTGGAAGAGGTCAAAAGTCTGATCCGAAAAGGGGTGCATAATATCAATTTTGTGACGCCCGATCATTTTTGGCCGCATATCAAAACACTTTGCCGGTCTTTGCGAGAAGAAGGCCTTAAGATCCCGATGATTTTTAACAGTTCGGGATATCAAAAAGCCGAGCTCATCGAGGATTATGCGGAAGATGTGGATATTTTTCTTCCGGATTTTAAATTTTCTCAAAAAAATCTAGCCCAAAGGTGCATGGGAGACGAGAGGTACCCCGAGATCGCTTTAAAGGCGATCCATGCTATGGTTCAGGCTAAGGGACTTCTTAAGCCGTGGGACCCGAGCGGTAAAAAAATAGCCACACAAGGTGTCCTTGTGCGGCATCTTGTGCTTCCTGGACAGGTCGAAAATAGTTTGGAAGTTTTAAGGGTTCTTTATCGATCTTTTGGTGAAGCCTTGCCGCTTGCGGTCATGAGCCAGTTCAGACCCGTAGGCGGATGTTTCAATCATCAGGATTTTGGCCGTGTGCTCCGGACGGAAGAGTATGAACAAGTTCTTGAACTTGTGGAGCGACTCGGTTTTAAGCATGTCTATACGCAGGAACTTAAGGAGGAGACCGATTTTCTTCCGGATTTTCAAGATCCGGAGAATCCTTTTCCGGGAAACCGCCTGAAAAAAACAGACTAAAGACCCAACGCCAGAGACTAAAATGCTTTATTGCTTCAACCGGTGCCCGCAGTTTTGGGTCTAATATTCATGCTGGCTATAGAAGAGATGGGAGATATATAATAATTTCATGGTACCCATGAAGACCAAAACGATCAGTTTGTCGCCATCCGCTCTGAATCTTTTCAAAGACTGTCCCCGGTGTTTTTGGCTGGAAAAAGTCAAAGGGATCAAAAGACCCCGGGGGATCTTTCCTTCTTTGCCCGGCGGAATGGACCGCGTCATTAAAACCTATTTTGATACTTACCGTGTTAAAAAAACGCTTCCCCCAGAGCTCCACACCTCTGATTTTGAAGATGTTTTTCTCTATGAGAATCACGCCCAATTGGAACGATGGAGAAGTTGGCGTACGGGATTACAATATCAGGAGAACGGTTCGATCCTCTCGGGTGCTTTGGACGATCTTTTGGTCAAAAAAGGGGAATATATCCCTTTTGATTACAAAACCAAAGGGTCGCCGACCAGCGAAGAGGATGCGATCAAATATTATCAAACCCAGTTGGATTGTTATGCCTTGATGTTAGAAGCGAACGGGCTTAAGACGATCGGATACGGGTTTTTGCTTTATTATTCGCCCAAAACGGTCGGCGAAAAAGGAAATGTTCAGTTTGAGATCCAGCCGATCCGCATTGAAACCGATATTGATCGTGCAAAACAGATTTTTCGACAGGCGGTTTCAATTCTGAGTGAAGCGGCTCCCAAAGCCGCTCCGGCATGTGAGTATTGTACCTGGCTTGAAAAATTCAGAAAATAAAAGGAGCGCCCCATGACCTCTCAAACGGCTTTAAAGATCACCGTAGAAAAGCCCGCAGAAAAAAAACTTAAAGACCTTGGCGTAAAAGGCTGGCCGATTTGGACAAAAGAGCCTTCGACCTTTGATTGGCATTATGATGAAAAAGAAGTTTGTTATTTTCTTGAAGGCGATGTGACGGTAAAGACGAAAGACGGAGAAACTTCGTTCGGAAAAGGCGACCTCGTTACTTTTCCGCAAGGCTTGGATTGCGTTTGGCATGTCAAGAAAGCCGTAAGAAAACATTATCAATTCGGATAACGATCGCAACGAAAGGATCTTTATGGTATTGCCTGTTCCTAAAACAAACGCCATGCTGATCTGTGATTATGTGATCACGGAGCGGGGCACAAATAAAAAGAGCCTGATCGGAGTTTTTGAGAATATCGGGGCCGTAAAATTCCCATGCACCCATTATGCGCTGTCGGTGTACATCAAACTGACGGATGCACAAGGCAGCTATCGATTCCGCTTAGAACTGATCGATTTAAAAACAGATACCACGATCGGAAAGAGCGAAATGCCCGAAGAAGTCCGCATCCCGAATCCGCTTCTCGCCCATGAGCTCGTATTCAATCTGCGGGGGATTCGTTTTCCGCATGCCGGCGAGTATGAATTCAGAATCTTCGGCAATGATAATATTTTCGGTCAAAAAAAATTCATTGTAGAGCAAATCAACCAGGGAGCCCAACCTCCCGAAGCTTGAGCGGGGAATGAAAAGCTTATGAATAAAACAGCCGTAGTGATCCTGGCCGATGGGTTCGAAGAAATAGAAGGGATTGCTCCGATCGATGTGCTTCGCCGGGCAGGGGTCCGGGTGACCGTAGCCGGTCTTGGCACAAAGCATATTAAAAGTTCGCGCGGTCTGACGATCCAGGCGGATGTTCTTTTTAGTGACTATAAGGACTTTCCGGATGTTGTTATTCTTCCGGGAGGACTTCCCGGGGCGACGAACTTAGCCCAAGCCAAAGAGGTCGGGGAATTCGTCAAAAAGATGAACTCTGCTCAGAAATTAGTAGCAGCGATCTGTGCTGCTCCGGCTGTGGTATTGGCTCCTTTAGGGATTTTGGATCAAAAAAAGGTGACCTGCTATCCGGGCTGCGAGGCTGAACTTCCCAAGGAGGCCTTATATTCCCAAGAGCGCGTGGTGATGGACGGGAATCTGATCACAAGCCGGGGGCCGGGCACAGCTTTGGAATTCTCTCTAGAGATCATTAAATATCTTCTCGGGAAAGATGTTGCTGAATCTTTACGCGGGAAAATGCTGATCCGGGTTTAAGGATGATGAAATTTTTTGAGGTCGAGCAAAAATACCATCTGAAAAGGCCGGGGTCTATCCGTAAAGTTTTAAAGAGTATAGGGGCGAAAAAGATCTCCGCCGGAACGGAATATAATGAGTTCTTTGATAAAACCCGATTTTTAGCTAAACAAAAAATGGCTTTAAGATTGCGCCGGTTTGGCGGGAAAGCGACCTTGACGCTCAAGGGGTCGCGGCTTAAAGCGAAATTCACCAAACGCATGGAGATCGAAATGCCCATTGATCCCGCGATAGCGAAAGCTCTTTTGCGTTATTTGGGTTGCCGGGAAATCATGCGTTATTCTAAGAGGCGCGAAATGTATAAAACCCCAACGGCTCTGATCGCTTTGGATTTTCTCTCAAAATTCGGCTGGTTTCTTGAGATCGAAGCGTCTTCTCAAGAGATCGCTCGGCTCGCCCGGCAATTGGGGTTACGGCAAGCGGATCGGGAAGAAAGGTCTTATCTTCAAATGCTGTTTGGCTGGAAACACTGACATTTAAAGGAGTTGAAATCATGATCCTCGCAACAGATATTCGTGTCGGGAACGTACTCAAGATCGACGGAAAACCCTGCAAAGTGTTAACTCAAGAGATCCGGGGAACGGGAAAGTTCGGGAAGACCGTTCATCTCAAGCTCAAAAATCTTGAAGACGGGCATATTATTGAAAAAAGTTTTAAAGCTGAAGAGAAAACAGAAGATGTCCAAGTTCATTTCATCAAAATGCAGTATCTTTACCGCGAGGGTGAACAATTTGTTTTCATGAACATGGAAAATTATGAGCAGTTCTCGATCCCGGCAAAAGCGGTAGGGAAGCACGAGGTCTTTTTAAAGGAAAACGAAGTGATTGATGTGCTGTTTGGAGAAGGCAAGGCATTGAGCATTAATTTCCCGAAGATTGTTGAGTTAAAAGTAAGCTCGACGCCACCGGGCGTCAAGGGGCAAAGCGATACGACCTACAAAGAAGCGGAGTTGGAGAACGGGCTCAAGGTCTTGGTCCCCCAATTCGTGAATGAAGGTGAAAAGATCCGGGTTAATATCGAGGACCTGAGCTATTTGGATCGCGTTCCCTTAAAAAATATGTCATGAATATAAAAAGCAGAAGCTATCTTTTTATATTCGTAGGAATAATTGCTTTATTTTGTTTTGAATTCCCGGGATTGGGGGAACAAAAGATGCAAAAGATCCAGATTTCCAGCTCGGCTTTTCGTAATGGACAAATGATCCCGTCGGATTATACCTGCGACGGTGACGATCTTTCTCCGCCCCTCGAATGGTCCGGAGTTCCAAAGGACGCAAAAAGCCTGGTGCTTATTTCAGACGATCCGGATGCGCCGATGGGGGATTGGGTCCATTGGTTGATCTATGATATGCCTCCCACCGTGACCCGATTATCCGAAGGCGTTCCTTCTGTGGAGCAGCTTGAGACAGGCGGGGTCCATGGACAAACGGATTTTGGAACGATGGGTTATGGAGGCCCTTGTCCCCCAGGGGGCGTACACCGCTACTTTTTTAAGATTTATGCACTCGATACATTGCTACATTTGAGAGCCGGGGTTACCCAAAAAGAGCTTCTCAGAGCTATGAAAGGTCATGTCCTAGCAGAAGGGGAATTGATGGGGAAATATGAGCGCGGATAATTTGTCCAAGTGGAGGGGAAGATGGTGTTGACGCCTCAAGGGCATCATCGTAAGAAGAAGATCTTGGCTGTTGATGATGACGGGCTTGTCCGGAAGTCTCTTGAAATTTTTCTCAAAGAGGCAGGGTATGAGCCTACGGTCGCCGGGAGCGGTTCCGAAGCGCTTGAGCTTCTAGTCCGCAAACATTTTGATCTTTTAATCACGGATATCCGGATGCCGGAAATGGACGGTCTTCAAGTGATCCAAGCGGTCCGTGAATATTGCCGGGAGATGAAAAAACCCGGAATCCCTGAAGTGGTCCTGACCGCTTATAATGATGCTGCGGTCAAAGAATCGGCGGAACGTCTTGGAGTCCGTGAATTTGTTTTAAAGCCTTTCCGTCTCGAAGATTTTTTAAAGGTCTTGGAAAGAAATCTTTGTTAAGAACTGCGTTGGAAGATTCGATAATAAATCGTCAGCAATGAGCGGATCTGGAGAAAATTCTAAAGATGAAAGCCATTAAACATTATGATCTTGATTTTGAGATCTCTTTTTTAGAAGGGGTCGTTCGGCAGAAACCGAATTATGTGGACGCCTTGGCGCCTTTAGCTGAAGCTTATACGCGGAAAGGCTGGCACGAAAAAGGGCTTGAGATCGATAAGCGGCTCGCCTGCCTTTGCCAGGATGATCCTATTGTTCATTACAATCTTGCCTGCAGCTATGCTCTTTTGGGCCAAGCTAAAAAAGCGTTAACGGCTTTAAAAAAATCCGTTCGTTTGGGATTCCGCGATTTCCATCATCTTAAAAGGGATTCGGATCTTAAGATCCTTCATGAGGACCCACAGTTCCAAAAATGGGTTTCAAATCTTTCTTAGATCATGTCCAGACATAAAAATCACCACGGAAAGATATTGCAAAATATGGCCGCGCATAATGGGCGAAAGCTCTTGAAATTTTTGGAGAAGAAAAAAGCTTCGATCTCGCCGCTTCTGATCGTGATGCATGATTATCCGGATCCGGATGCTATCGCGACGGCTTTTGCGCTGCAATATATTGCCGAGAAGGCTCACGGCATTAAGTCTCGAATTGTTTATCAAGGGATCATCGGCCGGGTAGAGAACCGTGCGATGGTGAGTCTTTTAAAGATCCCGATCCATAAAATACGGGCTTCGGATATTAAAGGATATGATCATACCGCTTTGATCGATACCCAGCCTGAATTTGAAAATAACCCTTACCCTAGGAACCGCCATGTTACGATGGTGATCGATCAGCACCCTTATGTGAAAAAGCCTTTAGCGGAATTGGCCATTGTCGATACCGAATGCGGGGCCACGAGCGTTATCCTGACCCAAGCGCTTCTTTGGAGCGGTTTGGAGATCCCGCGCCGTCTTGCAACCGCTTTGACCTATGGGATCTTGTCCGATACGTTAAACCTTTATCGCGCTCATCGGGCTGATATTATCCAGACCTATCTCGACATTCTTCCGCTTTGCGATATGCGAGCGTTGATCCGTATCCAGAATCCTCCTAAGTCTAAGAAATTCTTCAGCACCTTAAACAAAGGACTGCAGGTCGCTCGAGCCTTCCGGGGTTTGATCATATCCCATCTGGGGAATGTCGATCATCCGGACTTGGTCTCCGAACTTGCGGATTTTCTTTTGACCTACAAAGGCATGGAGCGTTCCCTTTGTACAGGCCGTTATAAGGATCGGCTGCATGTTTCGTTGCGCAGTAACCGTCCGACCGATGAAACGCCGGAGATTTTGCGGGATATTTTTGATGATCGTAAAGAGGCCGGTGGCCATGATCGGGTTGCCGGGGGAAGTTTTTATGTCGGTAGCCAGGAAAAAGACCTTTCCCGGTGGCAGGAGGCCGAAAATGACCTGGTAGTAAGACTTCTTAAGCGACTACGCCTTCCTTCTAAAGCTGAATTTTATGCTCCTTTTCTGGAATCTTAAAGCCGGCCTTGATCCTTCAAAGAAAAATCAAGTTTTAAAGAGACAAAATAAAAAAGCATTTATATAATAACGCGGGTCTGGTCTCTTAAAAAGAAGCTCTAGAAAAAAAGGAAAATGCCGTTTTGTTAGATATGAAAAAGTCTATACAAAAAGTCCTTAGCGCAGGGGCGCTTTTTATCTTTTTAAGTGCTATAGGCTATTTACCCCAAGCCCTCTCTGCTTCCATGGAAGACACTAAATTTGACGGTGCAAGCGCCGGCGTCATCGATGCCAAGATCAATGAAACTTCAAAGCAAGGGCTTTTACTGGGCACTGGGCCTAAAGAGGTCGGGATCAAACGTGAAGAAGTTGCACCCAAAAAGTCCGAGGGGCCTTCCTTTTTTGTTCAAAATATCATCCTCGAGGGGGACTTGATCATCCCTGAGAGTCAGTACCTGCCGCTTGTCCAACAGTATGAGAACCGTAAGATCACTTTCGATGATCTGCAAACCCTTATTAACGGTTTGGAACAGATTTTCCGTGCCAAAGGCTACATTGCGGTCGTGCTTTTGCCGCCTCAAAAAATGGAAAAACCCCAGATCAAACTGAATGTTGTGGTCTCCAAAATGGGGCAAGTGCGCGTTGAGGGGAACCGTTATTTCAGGGGGAAGCCGATCCGTGCTTTTTGGACCAGCAAACCGGGTCAGATCCTTCGCTATGATAAGATCCGGGCAGATGTTCTGAATATGAACGAGAACCCCGACCGCACGGTCAAACCGATCCTTCGCGCGGGAGCTCAGCGAGGAGCTACGGATGTTATCTTGAATGTAGAAGATCGTTTCCCTATTCATGCGGGATTTACCTTTGATAATCAAGGGGTAAAGCTGACCGGCAAAGACCGCCCGGGATTTTCTGTACGCCATAATAATTTTTTAGGTTTGGATGATACGCTCTTGGTTGGAACGGTTTTTGGTACGAGGTTCGGTGCGATGTATGTGCACCATCTGCTGCCTCTCGGTACGCATGGGACCAAATTAGTTTCAACTTTCAGCCATGCTCAGGTCAATCCTAAGAAAGAATTTAAAGAATTCCATATTAACGGCATTTCGGACACTTACAGCCTTGCCGTGCAGCAACGACTTTTCCGTACGGATCGTTATGCCAGTAACGTCCAGGTCGGTTTTGACTTTAAAGATAAACGGACAAAGATCCTCAGTCAGACAACAGCCTGGGACCGGGAACGTGTTCTTTCGTTCAGACATGATATCCAAGGCCGAGATCGAATGGGTGGTTGGAGTATCGGCCAGGGGCTTTTTCTAGGGATGTCACCTCGAGGCAATGGATATCCGCTTGCGAGCCGTGGCGGAGCGCATAATTTTTTCAAATATACTTTCTCTTTAGCGCGTGTTCAAAAAATGCCTAAAAATACCAAAGCCATTATTACGGTGGACGGGCAAGTGACCGCGAATCGATTGCTGCCGCAGGAACAGATGTTCTTGGGGGGAGCGCGTTCCGTTCGCGGTTACCCGGAAAGTGATTATGGAGCGGATCGAGCTATCCAGACTCGTGTCGAATATTGGGTGCCGTCCTATTTCTTCCCTGCGGACTGGAAAACTCCTTACGATCAAGCTCCTCTGCGAGAACAATTCCAGATCCTTGGGTTTTTGGATGATGCCTATGGTTGGGTGGTTGACCCAACATCTTCAGAAAGTCATTACCGCCATTTATTAGGAACAGGCATTGGACTTGACTGGAAGTTCAGTAAATATTTTTCTGCACGCTGGGAATGGGGATTTGCTCTTGGAGGTCATCCCATAACAGAACATGGGAAACATCAGATGCATTTTTCCATCCGCGCTGATTATTAGTTCTAAATCTAATCTGAAGCTCAGAATTTCTTCATTTCTTCCCATAAAGACGTGAATCTAGGGAAATCTATAAGCAATAATAATGCTATCTATTGCTATATTTAATGTTATATTTTGCTATATTTTTCACAAGTTTATTTAAATGTTTTAAAAAGCTTATTGAAGTTATAGATATCAGAGGGTATATTTGTATTGAGGAATGAGACGGGAAAAAAATTATAGAGAAAGGTAAACCTGAACATGGATACCCGAAAAGGTCACGTTCAAGTTTGGGAATGTCAGAGCTTAAAGCTTATCAAAAAGCTTCTGGCCCTTTCTCTAGCCTTCTCTCTTTTATTCTGGAACATCACTCCCTACACTTTTGCGGAAACGATCACC
>CAYQTU010000013.1:19594-25513 GCA_964420575.1 uncultured bacterium | reverse complement strand
TGTATTACGGGTGTGTTTTGCTGGGACTTCTGATCAAAGAAGATTCGTTCCTGTATTTCGGGGCTTTGGGGATCTGGGTGTTTTTTCAAAAAGGCAAACGGCTGCAAGGGGTCCTTACCGGGCTGTTGGCCGTAGGCTATTTTGTTGTGCTGACCCGCTGGATCTTGCCGTTGATCGAAAGCGATATTTTAAGTGCGAGCCTGCGCAATTATGCTGGGCTGGGGAATTCGCCCTTCGAGATTATCATCGGGGTCCTTAAAAAACCGTTCTCGATCTTCGGAGTTCTTCTGGGTGATTCGGAAAAATGGAACACCTTTTTTAATTTGGTCTACCGTCTTGGTTTTTTGCCTCTTTTTTCGCCTTCCGTCCTGCTTGTGTTTGCGCCCCTTTTTCCGCTTTTTTTCAGGAGTGTTGCCCGGAACCAGGATTTTATCCGGCTTCATTTCCACTATGCGGCAGCCGTTTTACCGTTCATTTTTATCGCGCTGGTAAGCGGTTTTTTTAATCTCTACCGCCGGATCGGTGAAAAATACCGTGAATTCTTTTTATGGGGAATGGCCCTGATCTTGATTTTGGCGAATGGCGGTCAATACAGGACCTTTAAGATCAAAGCGGAAAATTTAGAATCGATCCGATGGGCCCGCAGCCTGCCCGCCGGCGTGAATGTTGTTACGCAGGGACATTTACTTCCTTATATCGGGTATCGTCAGTATAATTACTACATCGCTTTACCGTGGGAGAATCCCCACCATCCATACCACTATTTTTACGAAAATGCGGATTATTATCTGATCGATTTTGCGGTCGATCCTTATCCGATGGATGAAGCTTTTTTGAAAAAGAAGGTGACCGAACTTCAAAACCGTTCAGGGTACCGCATCGCTCAGCAAGACGGGAAAAGGGTCCTTTTCGAAAAAATTAAAACCGAGAGAGTTTGATCTATGCAGACCGAACACATGAAGAATAAAGGCAAGAAAGTGACCGTGGTGATGCCGGCTTACAATGCCGCGCAAACGCTCAAGGACACGTATGAAAAAATCCCTTCGGAGTTTGTCGATGAGATTATCCTTGTTGATGATGCGAGTCATGATGATACCTATGTAAAGGCCACCGAGCTCGGGATCATCTGCCTCAAACATACGCATAATCTCGGTTATGGCGGGAATCAAAAGACTTGCTATGCCGAAGCTCTTCGCCGCGGGGCTGATGTGATCGTGATGGTGCACCCGGACGGGCAGTATGACCCTGAGTTCCTCGGGCCGATCATTAAGCCGATCTTGGAGGGGAAGGCGGATGTGGTTCTGGGGTCCCGCATGATGTACCGCAAGAAGGCTCTCGAAGGAGGCATGCCGCTTTACAAGTTCATCTCAAACATCTTTTTGACCACGATGGAAAATCTTGTTTTGGGCCAGAAACTTTCTGAATACCATACTGGTTACCGTGCCTATAGCCGGAAATTTTTTGAAACTGTTCCGGTAATGCGCAATGCCAATGATTTTGTTTTTGATACAGAGATCCTGGCCCAGGCGGTTTATTTCAAGCAACGGATCGCCGAGATCCCGGTCACGACGAAATATTTCAAGGAGGCTTCTTCCGTCAATTTTGTCAATTCAGCGATTTACGGGCTCAAAACGCTTTGGGTGCTCGTAAAATATATCTTTCACTGCGCAAAGATCATCCGATGCCGTCTGTTCCTGCCGTAAATTCTCAAAACCGTTTTGACGATTTTTTTAAAGATCCTCTTTATCTGGAGTTGAAGAATTATCTCTATAATTACCAGATCCGGAAAGAGCGGATTTGCAGGGAACTTTCGAAACTTGCTCCGGGACTTATCCTGGAAATCGGTGCCGGGGTATCTCCGATCACTCCCCAAACCCGCCATGTGGTCTATACGGATCTTTCCGAAACGGCTGCAGAGGAAATTCAACGAAAGCATGATGCTGAAAAAGTCATTGCGATGAGCGCGACGGACCTCTGTTTTAAAAGCGAAGTTGCAACAGCCGTAGTTTGTTCGGAAGTCCTTGAGCATGTTGCCAATGACCGCAAGGCCTTGGGGGAGATTTATAGGGTTTTGAAGCCGAACGGTTCTTTGTTTTTAACGCTTCCGGTCCATTCGTATTGGTATACGGTCGATGATGTCTTTGTGAAGCATTTAAGACGTTATGATCCTAAAGCGCTGACAAAAACGCTTGAAGGTCTTGGCTTTACTGAGATCCGGCTTATCAAATTGACAGGCCTTCTTGATAAATTAGCCATGATCCTTGCCGTACTCTTTTTTAAGTTTTTTTCAGTTTTTAAGTTTTGCCGCAGTTCGAATCAAAAGAAAAATCCAGGTCTCAGGACTTTTCTTGTTGCGGCCTATCGGGTCTTGAACAGGGCCTATGGCTTCTTGGTTCGCTTGGAGGCGTCGATCATTCCGTTTGGGTGGGCAACGATCGTATTATTTCAATGTAAAAAAGGGAATAAATGCTTATGAACTCCAATCCCTCCCGCATGGACCTCATCCGCGATCTTTTTTTTATTCTCTTTTCAGCTTTTGTCCTTTTTTTTCGTCTGGGAAGCGGTTCGTTGGCGACTTGGGATGAGGCCACTTATGGTGTTATTGCCAGAGAAATGTTTCAAACCCATCATTGGCTGATCCCGGTCTACGAAGGAAAGGTTTGGCTAGAGAAACCGCCTCTTTGCCTTTGGATGATCGCGTTTTTTTATAAAATGTTCGGCATTTCAGAACTTTCAGTCCGTCTTTTTTCTGCCCTCTGCGGGTGGGGGACCGTTCTGATCACATATGCGTTTGCCGCCAAATTATTTAACCGCTGGATCGGATTTCTTTCCGGCATGATCCTGCTGACCGCTAAGCATTTTGCCCAGCATGCCCGTTTGGGTTTTATGGATGCCCCGCTCACTTTCTTCATCTCTTTGGCGCTCTTTTTTTTCTGGTTGGGCCGAGAAAAAAACGGATATTTTATTTTATCCGGCATCGCTCTTGGATTGGCTTTTCTGACCAAAGGATTTGCAGCATTTGTTGTAATCCCGATCACTTGGATCTATTGTTTGTGGGCCAAAGAGCTTTTCATTCTTAAGCGGCCGTCCTATTGGCTGGGAATTTTTCTTTTCTTGCTCATCACCGTTCCTTGGAACCTTTATGCCGTTTTCACGGCTTCGGGGCAGTATTTGACGGATTTTTATCAGCATGTTTGGGTACGGTTCATGAGCCCGTCCGAAGGCCATGAGGGAAGCTTTGGATTTTATTTTCGAGTTATTGCCAATAAATATCGCCCGTGGATCTTTTTGCTGGTTCCGGCGCTTCCGTTTTTTATTTTTAAGACGATCCGAAGCCAGGCTAAAGGAATGATTCTGGTGGCGGTTTGGATCTTTTGCGTTCTGGGTCTTTGGACGCTTGTCCGGACAAAACTGCACTGGTATATCTTTCCCGTTTATCCAGCGCTTTCTATTTGCGTTGCCTATGTACTGGGACAAATCGTAAAAGAAAAATATGCTCTTCTCGTTGCGGTCATTTTTCTGATCACCTATGCCGGTCATATGAAGAAAAATTACTTTGCTGCAGACTACAATCCGGACCTGAAAAAGATCAGCCCTTGGGTCAAAAATATTGTTCCGGAGGGGAAGTGGGTATCCCTTTATAATTCGCAGGAGAGGTCCGGCAACTTTTTTTATTCGGAAAGACCAACCACATCTTTATCCACAAAGGAATCTTTTTTGGAGGGCGCCCGGCAGGATGATTTTTATTGTTTAGCGTATAAGAAAGACCTGCAAAATCTACCTCAATCGTTCGAGAGCCTCGGTTTGGTTGTTCGCGCTTCGTCCGGAGAGCTTTTGCTGCTTTCTAAAGAATGACGGGAGATGACGGAAATCGATGAAATCGCTTACGGCACGCATTATTATTTTGAATTATAATGGCGAGGCCATGCTTCCGCTTTGTTTGCCGAGCATTGTTGAGGCTGCCCGGCAGGCCGAAACTAAAACGGCAATAACTATCCTTGATAATCTCAGCACTGACCAAAGCGACTCTTATGTCCGAAAAAATTTTCCCGAAATTGAATTCGTGAAAGCTCCGGCAAACCGCATTCTTTGCTCTTATAATGACTTTTTGCCAAAGATCGCCGAGCCGATCGCGATCCTTTTGAATAATGATATTCGTGTTGCCCCGGGCTTTATTGATCCCCTGATCGCAAAATTCATTGAAGACCCAAAAACTTTCATGGTGGCCCCTCGCGTCATGAGTTTTGACGGTTCGATGATCGAAGCGGCGGATTCCCGCGCCGGGTTCAAATGGGGTTTATTTTGGTGTGATGCCCGTTATCCGGGATATGAGCATCGGGCTTTAAGGCCTTCCGAGACTTTTTCCTCAGGTTTTGGCGCCTTTTCAAGGGAGAAATTCCTGGCTTTGAACGGTTATGACGATCGTTTTCTTCCGGGTATTTTTGAAGATGTCGATCTATGCCTTCGGGCCCGCCGTGCGGGATACCATCTTTTCTACGAACCTAGTAGCGTGGTCTATCATATGGGGCAGGCGAGTTTTAAAAAAGTTCACGGCCGTTCAAAGATCGAGCGTTTAGCGGCCCGAAACAGTTTTCTTTTTATGTGGAAGAATTTTTCCGGTTTAAGATTCTGGCTTCCCCATCTTTTTTTTCTGCCGATGAGGATCCTTTTTGCTTTATTGAAAGGGAAGAAGGCTTTATGGCTCGGGTTTTTTGATGCTCTTTTGCTGCTGAAGAGGATAAGGCAGAGATGAAATTATCCGTTTTGTTGATTGTCAAAAACGAAGAAAAGAATATCCCTGATTGTCTGTCCCGTCTTTCGTGGGCGGACGAGATTCTCATCGTTGATTCGGGAAGCACTGACCAAACCATCCCGCTTGCGCAGCAGCGGGGAGCCAAGGTTATTTCACATCCTTTTAAGGATTTTGCTTCCCAGAGGAATTTTGCATTAACTCAGGCGAGCGGGGACTGGATCTTTTTTGTAGATGCTGACGAACGAGTGACTCCTGAGCTGGAAATGGAAATCCGGGATGTCATCCACCATCAAGTGGCCCCCAAACTGTATGCGATACCGAGGCGCACCTATTTTTTTGGGCACCGTCTTCATTTTAGTGATACGCAAAACGATGCGCCCATCCGTCTTTTTCCTAAAGGGTGCGCGGAGTGGATGCAGCCCGTCCATGAAACCCTTCGTTCTTCGCTTCCGGTTCAATGCCTCAAATCTCCGCTACTTCACTTTAGCACTCGCGATCGCGCTCATTATGAGCAGAAACTGGAATTTTATATTCCTCTTGAATTGCTTACTATGGAACAAAAAAAGCTTCGCCCCTCGAGGTGGGATAGCTTTTTGAGGCCTTTGGCTAAATTCTTTTATCTTTACTTGATCCGGCTTGGTATTTTGGATGGAATTCCGGGGCTGCAATATGCTATTCTCTCTGCTTACTATACCTTTTTAAAGTACTCACGTTATTGCGGGAGGAAAAGAGGATCGTGAAGATTTCTTTAAATGCCGAACAATTTCAGCCGCGGGCGATCGCTGTATGGAGCTTGTTCGTATTATGGTTTGGCGTGACTTTTTCTTTGGCGATCACAGAGATCGCTTTAACAATTGCTCTGGCAGCCTGGCTTTTTGATCGGGTGCGCCGCCGCAATTTTTTACCGCTCAAAATCGATTGGACGATCTGGGGGCCGCTTTCTGTTTTTTTTATTCTCGTGTTGTTCTCATTTGTAGCTTCCGAGTATCCGAAACAAAGTATGCGGGGAGTGCTAAAAATCGGCAAGTACCTATTGCTTTTCATGATGGTTTCAGACCTTTTTGCCGATCGCAAAGTTCAAAAACGCTTTAGCCTTGTTTTTCTTTTCACATTTCTTATCGTGATTATGGACGCCTCATTCCAATATGCGTTCGGAAAAGATCTGT
>CAYQTU010000013.1:12494-19584 GCA_964420575.1 uncultured bacterium | reverse complement strand
TTCTGTTGCGTGGATTTATTCTCGAGCCCTCGGGATCAGGACCGCGTATTAGCGGGGGATTTGTCGATTATTCGAAAATGGCCGCATTTCTTATTTTAGTTCTACCGATGTTTGGTATGCTCTTCGTGCAAGCTTTTCTACAAAAAGAAACTCGAAAACATTCATTTTTTATGTCTCTTTTGGTGTTTGCGGGTTTAGTGTTACTGTTTTTAACCCGTTCCCGAGGTGCGATGCTCGCTTTTATCCTTGCCTGCGTACTGCTTTTTCTTTATCGAAAATGGTTTAAGGCGCTTGGAATCACTTGCATTTTGCTCGTGGCCTTGTTTTTTATCCTTCCGAAACCTATGCTCATTCATTTAGATGCGGAGTTCAAGGAACAATCTCTTATTGAACGCTTCCATTTGTGGCAACGGGCATGGGATGTTATTGATGCTAAGCCATGGGTAGGAACAGGGATCAATACGTACGCAAAAGCTCATTCAAAATATGACAAAGCTAAAAGTTGGCGTGTTCGTAATTATTATGCCCATAATGGTTATTTACAGCTTGCCGCGGAAACGGGCGTGCCCTGTTTGATCTCTTTTCTTATATTTGTACTATTTTTTGTGCGTCGGGGAATGAAATATATCAAATCGTCACGTGATAAACCCGGTGAATACCCACAGCTTGGGATCTTAACAGGATGTGTTTGTTTTTTGATTTTTGCTTTGAGCGACACAGTTCTTCAAAGTCCGCAGCCGATCGTTGCTTTCTGGTTTTTTAGCGGATTACTTTTAGCGTACCAAAAAACCTCGGAAGATTCCTAACCTCACGGTGGTCGTCTTTATATGAACATCCTTGGCATCTCGGCTTATTACCATGACAGCGCAGCCTGTCTTATCCGTAATGGAAAGCTTCTTGCGGCTGCCCAAGAAGAGCGTTTTACCCGGAAAAAGCATGACTTTTCATTTCCCCATAACGCCATCACATATTGTTTAAAGCAAGGGGGAATCAAAGGACAGGACCTGGATTGCGTGGCCTTTTACGACAAACCTTTTTTGAAATTTGAACGGATCCTTGAAACTTATTTAGCTACGGCCCCCAAAGGCATTGCTTCCTTTCTGGAAGCTGTGCCGCTTTGGATCAAACAAAAGCTCTGGATCAAAGATCTGATCCAAAACGAATTGGGATTTTCGGGGAAAATTATTTTTCCGGAACATCATCAATCTCATGCCGCATCGGCTTTTTTCCCTTCGCCTTTTCAAGAAGCCGCTTTTTTAACCATGGATGGGGTCGGTGAATGGGCAACGACTAGTTATGGCATCGGCAAAGAGAACCAGATCAAGATTCTTGCGGAGATCAAATTCCCGCATTCGCTAGGACTTCTCTATTCGGCCTTTACCTACTATACGGGATTCAAGGTGAATTCCGGCGAATATAAAGTGATGGGGCTGGCCCCTTATGGCCAGCCTAAATTTAAAGATTTAATCCTCAAAGAATTGATTGACCTCAAAGAAGACGGCTCGTTCAAACTGAACATGAAGTATTTTGACTATTGTGCGGGGCTTCGTATGGTGAATAAAAAATTCGAAAAGATTTTTGGAGCGCCCGCGCGCAAACCGGAATCCCGGATTACGCAACGCGAGATGGATCTCGCCCGATCGATCCAGGAGGTCACTGAAGAGGTGATGCTGCGGATGGCGCGCCATGTTCATCGGATTACAGGTCAAAAAAATCTTTGTTTGGCAGGAGGCGTTGCGCTGAATTGTGTTGGAAATGGACGCCTTCTTCGTGAAGCTCCTTTTGAACGCATTTGGATCCAACCCGCTTCGGGAGATGCCGGGGGGGCGTTAGGAGCGGCTTGCTTTGCTTGGTACCATTACTTGAAGAACCCTCGTCAGGCGGATCCCTCTCGAGATATGATGCGAGGTTCTTATTTGGGTCCGGAGTTCTCGAACGAAGAAATCTTTGAATATCTTTTAAAAAATAAGATCCCTTACACCCGTTTTAGTGACGAAGAACTTTCCGGGAAGATCGCGGAGCTTATCGCCAACGAGAAGGTGGTTGGATGGTTCCAGGGGGCGATGGAATTCGGGCCAAGAGCGCTCGGGTCCCGTTCGATCATTGGTGATGCGCGGTCCCCGAAAATGCAGGAACAAATGAATCTTAAGATCAAATTCCGTGAAAGCTTTCGTCCGTTTGCTCCTTCCGTTCTGGCCGAAAAAGTCTCCGATTATTTTGACATGAATGTTGAAAGCCCCTATATGCTTTTAGTGGCTCCGGTCCGTACGGAGCGGCGCCGGGAAATGACGGGGGAAGAAAAAACACTCCAGGGGATCGAGCTTCTGAATGTTAAGCGTTCGGAGATCCCTGCGGTGACCCATGTAGATTATTCCGCGCGAGTCCAAACGATCACTGAAGAACAGAATCCCCGTTTTTACCGTTTGCTTAAAGCCTTTGATGAAAAATATGGATGTCCGGTACTGATTAACACCTCTTTCAATGTTCGAGGGGAGCCGATCGTCTGCACGCCGGAGGATGCGTTTCGCTGTTTCATGCGGACTCATATGGATTATTTAGTTTTAGGGAATTATCTTTTAGACAAGACCGCGCAGAAACCTCTGGAAAAAGATATTGATTGGCAAAAAACGTTCGCATTGGATTAAGACCATGATTCTCGAAGAGATACGAAAAATCGATAGCAGTATCAAAAAAATAAGGGAATTTGCCTGGATTTTAACGGCAGCATTCCTGATCTGGGCCGGGCTTCTTGCTTGGAGCGGAAAGATCTTTAATCCTTTTCTTGTCGCTTTAGCGCTGTTCTTTTTTGCTGCGGGGTGGGTTTTTCCTGTGTTTTTAAGGCCGCTTCAGCGGCTTTGGATGATTCTCGCAGTTCTTTTGGGAGCCGTGATGAACCGAGTGATCCTGTGTATCCTCTTTTACGGGGTCATCACGCCTATCGCGCTGGCATTGAGACTTACCCGTAAGGATATTCTGGATATGTCGTTTAAGGACATAAAATCCAGTTATTGGAAACCGCACGAACACAACTCCTCTGATCCTGCCTTCGCCGAGCGGCAATTCTAGATCGGCGCATGGTCAATAAGCCCTTTGCGATATTTCACCTATTTGATAGTATATAATCTTCATCAGCGAAAGGATCCGTATGGGTAAGTTATCGATCTTAAAAGAGCTTTGGGATTTTTTGAAGATCCGCAAGAAATGGTGGCTGACCCCTATCATTATTGTGCTTTTCTTGCTAGGCGCCTTGCTTGTCTTTTCCCAAAGTTCAGCTTTGTCGCCGTTCATCTACACTCTTTTCTAGCGAGTCAGGAGAGCTATGGCCCTTTTAAGCTTGCGCTATCGGTTCAAAAGCCTATGGAAACGGATCTTGATGTTTTGTTTTGATCAGGCGGGGACGGTGTTTGCATTACCGTTCGGCCTTTCTAAAAAAACATTAACCTTCCACGAGGTCCGGAAGATCCTGGTAATCCGGCTTGATCACATCGGGGATGTAGTCATGACCAAACCGGCGATCCGGGCCCTCCACAAGAAATTTCCGCATGCAGAGATCGATCTTCTGGTTTCTGAGGAAGTGGCACCACTGTTCCGTCACGCCAAAGAGATCCGTCATGTTATCCAGTCTCCGCGATCGTGGTTTGCAAAAAATATTTCATTCGGCCAATCATACCGAGAATTTTTCCGGCTTCTTAATCTAATCAAGAAAAAGCATTATGATCTGGGCATCGACTTTCGAGGTGACGTAAGGAATATCTTGCTGATGTCCATGGCAGGCGTAGGGTACCGGCTCGGTTATGGGATTACCGGCGGGGGATTCCTGCTTCATGATAATGTCCCCTATGATCCGGCCGTCCATCAAGTACTTTCAAATCTGAGGCTTTTGGAATCACTGCATATCCTACATGACAACAAATTGCTTCCTTTTGAGCATTCCAATGAAGAAACTTCGGTTTTCTGGCAAAAGGCAGGGAAGGAGTTATCACCGTCTTTGAAACCCCGTCTCATCCTTCACATGGGCTCCGGCTATCCTTCCAAACGCTGGCCGGCCGAAAAATTCCTTGAATTGATCTACCTGCTTGAAAAAGAAGAGCTGGCGCAGATCGTTTTGATCGGAACGGAATCTGAAAAGGCTTTCATGCCCGACCTGAAACCGCTATCTGACCGTTTGATCGATCTGCGTGGAAAAACCCAACTTTCCGATCTTCCCGTGCTTTTTGATGCGTCAGACCTTTTTGTCGGTAATGATTCAGGGCCGGCTCATATTGCCGCGGCGCAAGGGCTGGAAATCGTTTTGCTTGCCAGCGGCACGAATGAGATCCGTTATTGGTACCCATGGACGGAAAAACTGCATATCATCCAGTATGAAGTCCCTTGCTCGCCCTGTGAAGCGCCTGTGTGTCCGGTGGATGACCATCCTTGCCTCGAGAACGTAACGGTTTCGCAAGTTTTTGAGACAATCCGTTCGGTTCTGGCGCGTCTTCAAGAAAAATAAGGATTTTCCCTCATGCAGCAAAAAATAGGCTTAGACATCCGAATGGTCTCTCATTCGGGAATCGGGACATATTTAAAAGGTCTTCTCAATGGTTTTAGCTCGACCGGCATTTTATCCCGGCTGAACCTTACGCTTGTCGGTGGGCCCGAGGAGCTTCCCTTAACTCTTTCATCCTCCAGGCTTCCATTTCATGCGCCGATCTATTCGATCCAGGAGCAGTTATATTATCCCAAAGTCATCAAGGCCTTCCGGCTTTGGCATGCGCCACACTACAATATCCCCGTTTTTTCGTCAGGCCCAAAACTGGTTGTGACGGTCCATGATCTTATTCATTGGGTTTTCCGGAAACAATTTTTGTCCTGGCCGCAACAGCTCTATGCCGGGTTCATGTTCCATGAAGTCGTCGGTAAGGCGGACCGCATTATTGCGGTTTCTCAGCATACAAAAAAAGACCTGATCGAGCATTTTCATGCGGATGAGAAAAAAGTCTCCGTGATCCCGGAAGGCATTTCAAGTGCTTATCGGGAGCTCCGCCAAGATGAGCTCCAATCCCGTTGGAAGATGATTCAAAAAAAGTATGATCTCCCCGAGTCTTTTTTCCTTTATGTGGGGCTCTTAAAACCGCATAAGAATGTTCTATGGCTGGTCCGTCTGTTTGAAAAACTCAAAAAACAAGGCAAGATCAACGCCTCGCTTATTGTGGTTGGGAAGAAAGATAAGAAATATCCTGAGGAACATCGCGGGCTTTCCGAACTGGCAACTAATGAAAACATGGCTTACCTGCCGCATGTGGAAGGGGATGATCTTCTGGTCCTCTACAATCAGGCGCTGGCACTTGTCCACCCTTCACTTTACGAGGGTTTTGGACTAACTCTATTAGAAGCTATGGCGTGCGGAACTCCGGTGATCGCAACAAAGGTTGCTTCGATCCCCGAAGTCGTTGGCGATGCAGCATGCCTAGTCGGCTCGTCGGCAACGATTGAAATGATGGACGCGCTATGCCGTATGGAAGGTGAAGCGGATTACCGTGAACTGTTGCGTCAAAAAGGATTAAAACAAGCCGCTTGTTTTGATTGGAAAGAGACCGCCAAGCAGACGGCGGCGGTCTATGATGAGGTATTATCCCAAAAATGAGAGTCGCGTTAGTTCATGATTGGTTGATCCATATGCGAGGCGGGGAAAAAGTCCTTGATGCGATTGCCGAGCTTTTTCCGGATGCGCCGATCTATACGCTTTTTTATGATCGCCGCAAATTAAGTCCCGTGCTTTCAGGCCGGAAGATCATCCCTTCATTTTTACATTATTTTCCGGGAATTAAATATTATTACCGATGGCTTTTGCCGATCCTGCCGCTAGCGATCCGAACCCTCAGGGTTCAGGACGCGGACCTGGTGATTTCCAGTTCGCACTGCGTGGCAAAGGCGATCCCGATTCCTCAAGGAGCGATCCATTTGTGTTATTGCCACACGCCCATGCGTTATTTGTGGGGTTTTGAGGACATTTATTTTAAAAAATACCCGTGGGTGATCCGCCATTTGATCCGTTGGGTTTTGGGGTACTTGCGCCAATGGGACCTTCGTTCAAACCAAAGCGTTCATGCCTTTATCGCAAATTCAGAGTATATCCGAACCCGGATCCAAACGGTTTATCAACGTAAAGCCGAGGTCGTTCATCCTCCTTTGGATACCGAATATTTCAAGCCCGTTCAGGAACGTGATAAATATTTTCTTGCAGTTTCGCATTTTGTTCCGTATAAAAGATTAGACTTGGTCATCGAAGCTTTTAATGCGCTGGATCTTCCTCTTGTCGTGATCGGAGCGGGTCCTCTGGAATCGTATTATCAAAAGCTTCGGAAAAACCCGAAGATCTTTTTTGCCGGGTCGGTCAGCGATTCGGAACTGCGTAAAGCTTATTCAGGAGCTCGCGCCCTGATCTTTCCGACCGAAGAGGATTTCGGGATCGTACCACTTGAAGCTCAGGCCTGCGGAACCCCGGTAATCGCATTCAAAAAAGGGGGCGCACTCGAAACCGTAAAGAGCGGCGTCTTTTTTGAGGAACAAACGCCTGAGGCGATCCGCGAAGCTGTCCGGCGCTTTGAATCAGAGTCGTTTGATCGGACTGAAGTTCGGGCTCGAATAGAACATTTTTCAAGAAAGGCTTTTTTAGAGAATATGGCGAATGTTGTCAGCCGTTATATGGCCAGGAAGGATCTTGTATGATGCGCACCGCCTCGCAAAGGCTTTTTGCGCAGTTGACGGTCGTCGTCGATATGATCATGATCGTCCTGAGCTTTATCGTGGCATATTTTTTCCGTTTTTCGGGGATGTTACCCTTGGCCAAAGGAGTTCCGCCTCTTACGCATTATTTGTATGCTTTAATTGGGATCATCCCGGTCTATCTGTGGTTTTTCCGAGAAGCCCGTCTTTATCAGCCGACACGGCATGTTCGCCGGATTGAAGAAATATTCCTGGTGATCAAGTCGATTACGTATGCCATCATCATTTTGATGGCCGTTACATTTTTTTACCGGCGTTTTTCGTATTCGCGGCTGTTCTTGGTCAATTTGTGGTTTTTCTCCTGCATCCTGATCAGCTTGGG
>CAYQTU010000013.1:9301-12484 GCA_964420575.1 uncultured bacterium | reverse complement strand
ACGGGATATGCTGATCCAATGGGAATATTATCGAAAGAAAAGTAAAAAGGAGATTTCAAAGCTTCTTATTATCGGTAGCACGACGAATACGCGAGATCTTTTGCGCTGGGCGAAGAATAATCCGCATTATGGTTATGAGCCGATCGGCATCTTGTCCAACGACCCGGACCACGTCGGGAAGCATTTGGATGACATACCGATCCTTGGAGTGACGAAAATGTGGGAGAGCTTTGTGCGCGAGCTTCGTCCCGATCAAGTGGTGCTTTTGGATCCCGCATTTTCCCGAGAAGCGATCACCGAACTCGTCGTGGCTTGTGAAGATGAGATGATCGAATTAAAGATCGGCCCTGATGCTCATGGGCTGATCGCGCATAACGTTGGTGTTGAATATATCAGCAACGTTCCTCTTTTGGGCTTTAAACCCCTTCCGTTGGATGACTTTTGGAATCGGTTCAATAAACGTTTTTTTGACCTGATCTTTTCCGGTCTGATGCTGCTGGGGATGTTCCCGTTCGGTTTGATCGTCGCATGGCTTATCCGCTTGGAAGGAAAAGGCCCGGTTTTTTATTTTCAAGAGCGTGTTGGCCGAGACGGCAAAGTTTTTCGCCTGATCAAGTTCCGTACCATGAAAGTCGATGCCGAAAAGGAAACAGGTCCCATATGGGCTAAAGCAGATGATGACCGAAAAACCGGGATCGGGAAATTCCTCAGGCGGTGGAATATCGATGAATTGCCCCAATTGATCAATGTTTTTAAGGGTGAGATGAGTTTGGTCGGACCGCGGCCGGAGCGTCCCCATTTTGTGGATCAGTTTCGTGAAAGCATTCCGCGTTATATGGCTCGTCATAAGATCAAATCCGGTCTGACTGGCTGGGCGCAAGTCCATGGATTGCGCGGTAACACATCCATTGAAGAGCGTATTAAGTATGATCTTTACTATATGGAAAACTGGTCATTGTTATTGGATATCGAAATTCTGATCATGACGTTGTTCGCCTTCAAGAACGCGTATTAACTTCAAAAAGGAATTGTTATGAATAAAGTGCCCGTTACAGTGGTTATCATTACGAAGAACGAAGAAAAACGTCTTCCGGATTGCCTTCGGAGTGTGGCCTGGGCTGATGAGATCATAGTTCTGGATGATGATAGTACGGACCGAACCGTCGAGCTGGCGAAACAGGCTGGCTGTAAGGTTTTTCGCAGGACTATGGAAAATGAAGGCCGTCATCGCAACTACGGGATCAGTCTTGCAAGCCATGACTGGGTGTTAAGCTTGGATGCAGATGAGCGGGTAACGCCTGAGCTTGCCGAAGAGATCAAGAAAGTTTGCGAAACAAAGGATGACCCGAACGCCTGTTATTCGATGCCGATCAAAACCTTTATCGGTTCCGAATGGATCGAGGGCGCTGGATACTATCCGGCATGTCGCGACAAGTTGCTTCACAAAAACCGTTTCCGTTATAAAGAAGAGCGGGTCCATCCACCCGTAAGTTATCAAGGCACTAGCGGCCGTTTAAAGGGTGACCTTTTGCACTATTCCGCGCGTGACTTCGAACACTGGATCTCTAAATTCAACCGCGAGACGAGCCTTGAGGCCGAAAAATGGTATACGGACGGCCGAAAGACCGGGCCGTGGCGCACCCTCCGCAAAGCTGTAAGTCGTTTTCTGAAGAATTATTTTCAAAAGGATGGCATCAAACACGGCTACACAGGTTTCGTGATGTCGAATTTTCATGCGCTTTATCAAATTGTCACTTATGCTAAATACCGGGAGCTTAAACGCAATGAAAACAAAAAATAAACCTCATTCGAATCCGGTCAAAGTCCCGTATTTTGACCTGGCCCGCCAGCATGAAGCTCTGACAGGTTCTGCGCAAGACGCCTTTGCCCGTGTGTTTCGAAGCGGTGCCTATATTCTCGGTCCCGAACTTAAAGTTTTTGAAACTAAATTTGCTGAATATATTGGTGCGCTGTATGCGGCCGGCGTTGGCTCGGGAACCGATGCGCTGATCTTTAGCCTCCTCGCCCTTGGGATCAAAAAAGGAGATGAGGTGATCGTGCCCTCGTTTACTTTCACGTCAACTGCGCTCGCCGTAGTCCATGTCGGCGCTAAGCCTGTTTTTGCCGATGTCTGTGAGAGCTCATTCAACTTGGACCCGGAATCTGTGCTTTCGGCGATCAGTTCCAAAACCCGTGCGATGATTCCGGTCCATTTATTCGGCCAGTGTGCGGATATGGACGCGCTTATGGCGATCGCAAAAAAGAAAAAGATCAAAGTTGTGGAAGACGCCTGTCAGGCTCATGGCGCACTTTTCGGAGCTAAAAAAGCCGGCGCGTTTGGTGATTTGGGCTGCTTTAGTTTTTACCCGACGAAGAATTTGGGCGGGACGGGTGATGGGGGAATGGTCACAACTTCAAACAACAAGTTGCTGAATAAAATCCTTCAATACCGCAACCTCGGCAAAGGGCTCCAAAACGCTATGATCCATGATGAGATCGGATGGACCAGCCGATTGGATAGTCTTCAAGCGGCTTTTCTGAATGAAAAGCTTAAAATTTTGGATGAGTTGAACGAACAGCGGCGTTCTCTTGCAAAATTGTACCATCAGCATCTTCGTTCTACGCCGCTTGTTTTACCCCTCGAGGCCCCTAAAACCCATCATGTGTATCATCTCTACGTGGTACGCGTGCCAGACGGCCAACGGGATGCTTTGCGATCATGGCTTCAAGTCCGGGGCATTCCGTCAATGGTCCACTACGAAATCCCGGTGCATCGCCAGCCGATCATGAAAAAATATCCGGTCCGAAAAGTAACTCTTCCGGTCACTGAACGCCTCCGTAAAGAGGTGCTCACGCTCCCATTTTTCCCGGGGATGACGTCTGATGAAGTTGAGACCGTTGCCCAGGCCATTAAAGGTTTTTTTCTGCAACTATCATGACCCCGAAATCATTTAAACGTGTAGTGTTTATCGACCGGGATGGGGTGATCAATATCGACCTCTGGAAATATGTCGAGAAATGGGAAGAGTTCCGATTTGAGCCCCATGTGCTTGATGCGCTAAAAATCCTGACTGATCACGGGTTTCACATTATCATTATTTCCAATCAAGCCGGGGTAGGGGACGGCATTTTTTCGGAGCAGGCGATGTGGGATATTCACCATAAAATGATCGAGGTTATGAA
>CAYQTU010000013.1:0-9291 GCA_964420575.1 uncultured bacterium | reverse complement strand
GAAACTTCACGGCATCAAGATCCACGTTTCGCAGTATTGCATCCATGGAAAAAAAGAGAATTGTTCCTGCCGGAAACCTAGAACAGGGCTCCTTGAACGTGGCGCTAAAGGTCTTCTCTTCGATCCTGCTAAAACTTTTTTTGTTGGAGATAAACTCAGCGATCTTGAAGCTGGAAAGAATTTCGGCATAAGAACCATTCTCGTTCGTACGGGTTACGGAAAAGAAACTGAGACGAAGCTCACGGATGCTCTTCGTGCGGACCTGATCGTCGATAATCTCAAGGAGGCCATTCCGGCCATTATCAACGCATGAAGATCGATATTATCCATGCTACCGCAGGTGAAGGGCATCGTAAGATCGCTATGGCGGTCCAAGATGCGTTCATGCGCGTCGGCCGAAATGATATTCAAACCCGCCTCCTCAATGCTTTGGATTATACATCTGCTGAATTTCAAAAAACCTATACGCCTCTCTATTTTTGGTCCGTAAAACATGCTCCTATGCTTTGGGGAGCAGCTTATGAATTGCTCGACTGGCCCTGGGTGTCACCTTGCGTTGCCCCATTCCGGGCTCTTTATAATTCCGAGCACGGCGCCAAACTTCTTGAGGAAATCCAAAAGAATAAATCCGACGTGGTGATCTCCACCCATTTTTTTGCCCCCGAGCTTCTTGGCCGAGCTAAACTTAAAGGTCAGATCCAGAGCAAGCTTGTCACAGTGATTACGGACTTCTACCCGCATGCGGTTTGGGTTAATCCAGGAACAGACCATTATTGGGGGATGTGCGAGGAAACCAAGATGGACCTCTTGCGACGCGGGGTCCCGATCGGCAAGATTACGGCCGGCGGTATTCCTGTTCATGCTCGCTTTAAACCAGCCGGAAAAAAGCAAGAATACCTTCAAAAACACGGATTGCAAGGCGGCCGGTTCACGCTACTCCTAACAAGTGGCAGTTTTGGGTTGGGTCCGCAAGAGAAGATCTTAGAGCTGCTAAAAGATTTTCAGGATAAGGTCCAATGCTTCGTGGTTTGTGCCAATAATAAGGACATGAAAGCCGCTTTGGAATCAAAATCCTACCCTTATCCGGTTAAAGTTTTTGGATTCATTGATTTTATGGACGAGCTTATGGAAGCCAGCGATCTGATGGTTGCAAAACCCGGGGGCTCGACCACTTCGGAGTCTTTGTCGAAAGGTGTTCCCATGGTCATTATTAAGCCCATTCCCGGCCAAGAAACCCGGAATGCCCAGTTGCTAAAAAGCCGTAATGCCGCTTTCTTTATGAACGATCCCGAAGAACTTCATGCGATCGTAAAAAATGTTTTAGAACATCCCGGTGAGCTAGAAGCTAAACGCCACGCGATTTGTGAGCTCGGGCGTCCTGATGCGGGAGACGATCTTGTAAAAACAGTCCTTATGCTGAAATAAAGGTTATGATTCCAGACAATACGTTCTTTTTTCTTAAATCCCTCAAAGTAGACGGCATCGAGCATCTTTGTCTCAATTTGTCGTCCGAACCCCCAAAACCGTCTCCGTCCGCGGCCACCACTGAAACTCGACAACAAATGATCGAACTCTACAATAGTGTTCAGAAATGCGCTGCATGCACGGAGTTGGTCAAAAATCGTACGAAGATCGTCTTTGGCGCAGGGAATATTAATGCGAAGCTTGTTTTTGTTGGTGAAGCCCCGGGACGCGATGAAGATCTTCAAGGCCTCCCTTTTGTCGGACGAGCGGGCCAATTGCTTACTAAGATCATTGAATCGATCGGGCTGACACGTCAGGAGGTTTTTATTTGTAATGTTTTGAAATGCCGACCGCCTAATAATCGCGCGCCCGCGCCTGATGAAGTCGTGAATTGTTCGCCGTTTCTCAAACGTCAAATCGAACTGATCAAGCCGAAGATTATTTGTGCGCTTGGCAATCACGCCTGCCAGGCCTTGCTCCGTACCGAAAAAGGGATTTCGCAACTCCGAGGGACGTTCCAGGAGTATGAAGGCACGCCAGTCCTGTGCACGTACCATCCAGCCTATCTTTTGCGGAATCCTTCCGAAAAACGGAAGGTCTGGGAAGACATGAAAAAGATCCGCAACTTCCTTCAAGAAACGGAGTTGTAACATGACGACGGCCGGGAAAGTGCCCGCGCTATACGCGTCGGTCGCCGTGCCGCTTCCGATCGCGACCGCGTTTACCTACGTGCTTCCTCAGGAACTTAAGGAAAAAGCTGTGCCGGGCGTCCGTGTGCGCGTCCCGTTCCGAAACCGAGAAATTATTGGGTATTTGGTCGGTCTTGAAGCCCCAGACACGGCGAAAGACCTGAAACCGGTCCTCGAGGTCCTGGATGATCAGCCTGTTCTGTCCAAAGAAATGATCGAACTGACGAAATGGGTCAGTACGTATTACGGTTCCAGTTGGGGCGAAGCGGTCGAAAATGCACTCCCGAAATGGGTGAAGTACGGTAAGAAAACGGATAAATACATCAAAAAGGCCCAGAAAATAGCCGATTCTGAATCCAGGATGGCCGTACCGCCTCAGGAATTCACACTTACGCCGGAACAAAAGAATGCTTTTAAGACCATCAGTGCGTCCCTAGCCGGGCAAGACCCCAAACCGATCTTGCTTTACGGCGTAACCGGAAGCGGAAAAAGTGAGCTTTATATCCGCGCGATCCACGAGACCTTGAAAAAAAATAGATCTGTGATCTGTCTAGTTCCGGAGATTGCGCTCACCGAACAATTAAAGCGTTTTTTCACCGGGCATTTCGGAAATGCGCTTGAGATTTTGCACAGCAAAATGACGGACGGCGAACGCTTTCTGGCCTGGAAACGGATCGAAATGGGCCACTGTCGCGTGGTGCTGGGTCCTCGTTCCGCAGTTTTTGCGCCCATGCCTGACCTTGGGCTTATCATTATGGATGAAGAGCATGAAGGTTCCTATAAACAGGAGACAACGCCGCGGTATCATGCCCGCGAAGTCGCGTTGTGGCGCGCGCAGCATGAGCACGCACTTTTCCTCATGGGAACGGCCACCCCTTCTTTAGAAAGTATGTTCATGGCTGAACAAGGGGGGCTTACCCGTCTTGACCTGACCCAGCGCGTGGATCAAAAATCCATGCCCAAAGTCCAGATCATCGATCTAAAGACTTACGAGCATGATCGAAAACGGAGTGCGATCCTGTCATTACCGCTTATGCGCGAGATTGAACACAACCTCAAGCACGGTGAAGGGACCATGCTGCTTTTGAATCGCCGAGGTTTTTCAACGTCGATCCATTGTCCTAAGTGCGGTCAGACCGAGAAATGTAAACTGTGTCAAGTTGCGCTTACGTTTCACCAGGAACAGAGGAAGCTGCTTTGCCACTATTGTAATTTTCAAAAAGAAGTTCCCGAAGTTTGTTCGTCCTGTAAGACACCCATCCTTCGTTTCGCGGGATTCGGTACAGAAAAAGTTGAGAGCGAGGTCGCAAAGTTCTTCCCGAAGGCCAAGATCGCTCGATTGGATGCGGATACAACGAAGACGAAAGATGCTCATGAAACCATTCTTGACCAGTTCCGGCAAAAAAAGATCGACATCTTGATCGGTACTCAAATGATCGCCAAAGGCTTTGACTTTCCGCACGTGACTTTTGTGGGGGTGATCCTGGCGGATATTGGGCTACGGCTTCCGGATTTCCGCTCCAGCGAACGCACCTTCCAGCTCCTTACTCAATTTGCGGGCAGGGCAGGGCGGGGAACTAAGCCCGGCCGTGTTTATATCCAGACTTATACCCCGGAACACCCGAGTGTTCTTTTTGCAAAAGAACATGATTTTTTAAATTTTTACAGACATGAAAAAACATTCCGGCAAGAATTCAACTATCCGCCGTTTTGTTCGCTGGTGAACATCATTATTCGGGCACGCGATGAGAAAAAAGCTTACGCGTTCGCGCGGGAAGTACGAGATTCTCTTAAGAAAGAATTCGCGGAAGCGATAAGGTCCGGGATGGAGATTATGGGGCCTGCGCCCCTACCTTTCTACAAGCTTCGGGGACACTTTCGATGGCACGTCATGCTTAAAGTCCCGCGAACAACGACGATTACACCGCAACTCTATGCTTGTCTGATGAGCGTCAAAAAACCTTCGGCTGTGGCGTTTGCGTTGGATGTTGATCCGCTGAATATTCTTTAAAATGAATTTTAGAAAATCTCTAAAAAAGGGAACATTATGATTCTAAAAAAGAAAGTGATTTTTTATTTTATTACCGCAATGACGCTTCTAGGGTTCCTGTGCGAAGCAACATCAGCTTATGCGCTCATGGGGACTAGGATCGCGCGGCGGGCGATTGCGGCACGCGAAGCTAAACAGGCGGTCTCGACTTTGTCTGAGGATGAGGAAACTGCGCCACCTAAACCGCTTCCATCATCAAATCATCTCAAGCCGAGGGTCTCTGTAACCGAACCGTACTAGCCCAAGGCGGAAGGTCAAGTTTATCGCTTGAGCGCTACTTTCTCTTGCCGATTATGTTATAATTCCATCCGTTATGTCCATACTCAAGATTTATAAATATCCGGAACCTGTTCTGGCGAAAAAAGCAGCTCGAGTCGAAGCGTTTGGACCCGATATGCTGAAACTTTTTGACGACATGATCGAAACGATGTATGTTTCGGATGGGGTCGGTCTTGCAGCGCCTCAGATTGGAGTCTCAAAGCAGATCTTTGTCATGTGCCCGACGCGAGTTCCTGGAGAAGAATATATTGTCATCAACCCGGTCATTGAATCGTCATCAGGCAAGGAATTAGGCCTGGAAGGCTGTCTGAGTTTACCGGGAATTTCTGCAGAAGTCCCTCGCGCCACCAAGCTGAAGTTGACTTATCAGGATCAGCACGGAAAAAAACACACACTCCAAGCAGAATCGTTTTTTGCGCGTGTGATCCAGCATGAAATCGATCATTTGAACGGAATGCTAATCGTGGACCGTTTTAGTTTTGATAAACGCCGAGAGCTTCTGGCGCAATACGAAGCGGCAAAGAACCGACCGCGACCCCTATGAAAATCGTTTTCTTCGGAACAGACGCCTTCTCGGTTAGAGCCCTTGAGGCCTGTTTGGATGCTGGAGCCTCGATCGCGCTCGTGATCACGACCCCGGCCCAAAAGAAAGGACGCGGGCTTCATCTTGAACCCAGTCTTATTTTTGATTTCTGTAAACCACGTAATCTTTCCGTCGAAGCCTATGCAAAGCTCAAAGTCCCCGAAGTGCGGGAAAAGATTCTTGCGCTCAGACCTGATCTTTTTGTAGCAGCGTCTTACGGGAAACTGATCCCGAAAGGACTTCTAGGAATCCCAAAATGCCGGTTGAACGTTCATCCGTCGCTCGTTCCCAAATACCGCGGGGCGGCACCCATGCACTGGCCGATTCTAAACGGAGATGAAGAGACTGGCGTAAGCATCATTGATATTGGGGAAAAATTGGATGCTGGAGTGGTCTATGCCCAAGAACGTTTTGTGATCAGGCCCCGAATGAATGCAGTTGAGTTAGGTATGGAGCTTTCGGAACTTTCTTATCGATTATTAAAACAAACGCTTGCCAAGGTCCAGAACGGAACTTTAAAAGGCATTCCTCAGGATGAATCTAAGGTCACGCTGGCGCCACAACTCAAAAAAGAGGACGGGAAGCTGACATTCGATCAGCCGGCTGAAATCCTTGATCGAAAGGTCCGCGGGCTGAAACCTTGGCCGGGCACTTTTTTCTTTCTCAGGAATGAACGGGTCGCAGTGCTTCAGGCAGAGGCGGCGAAAATGACGGGGGATGAAAAGCCTGGGACCGTACTCTCGTTTGAGCAAGATGGAAGCGTTGCAGTCGCAACCACGCGAGGTGCTTTCCGATTGATTGAGGTTAAGCCAGAAGGAAAAAAGGCTATGTGCGCAATCGATTTGGCGAATGGTCGTCATCTGAAAGTTGGCGAAAGGATCCTACCATGAAGGTCTTGCATCTGACGACCCATCTAAATTCGGGCGGGATCTCTTCTTATATTCTTGAATTGGTCAAGCCTCTTACTCAAATTGGTGCTGAAATTCACATCGCATCCAGCGGAGGCGAATTGACGCCGCTCTTTGAGGCCGCAGGCGCTAAGATCCATAGATTAAATATCCGTACCAAATCCGAACTTCATCCGAAACTTTATCTGACCCTGAAACCGCTGATTCGTTTAGTTCGTGAGCATCAAATCGAGCTGATCCATGCCCACACACGGGTCACTCAAGTGCTTGCCCGCTGGGTTTCCCGGTTTACAGGAGTTGCGGTTGTGACCACGTGCCACGGTTTTTATAAGCGTAAGCTCGGGCGCATTCTAAACCCGTCCTGGGGTGATCGCGTGATCGCAATCAGCGAGACTGTGAAAAGATACCTGCAAAAAGAATTTAAAGTCCCCGAAGAACGGATCCGGACTGTTTACAATGCAATCGATATTTTTGCGTTTGCCCGGAAATTCCGCCGTCACGATCCGATTCAGGCGAGGCATGTGTATGGTTTTTTAAAGGACGATTTTGTGCTCTGTGTCACTGCCAGACTCGTTAAAGAAAAAGGGCAGGAATATCTTTTGCGGGCATTTGCAGAGCTCCTTCCGTCATTCCCCAATCTCAGACTTTTGATCGTAGGGCAGGGACGGGAAGATTTTAATTTAAAGAATCTGGCTAAAAAATTCAAGCTCGGAGAGACTGTCTGCTTTACGGGGAGTGTGCGCGACGTCACGCGGCCTCTCTCGGCCTGTGATGTTGCGGTCCATTCGGCGATTTGGCAGGAAGCGTTCGGACTCAGCATTGTTGAGGCGATGGTAGTCGGGAAACCAAGCATCGTGACAACATCGTGGGCGCTTTATGATTCCCTTAAAGAAGAACAGATCGCGCTCTTTGTTGAACCCGCGAATATTCAACAGCTTGCCGAAGCCATAAAAACCCTGCTCCAAAACCCGGAACTTTGTGCAACTATGGGGCAGAACGCAAAAAAGATCGCCCGTGAGCGTTTTTCTGCAGACCGTATGGCCCGAGAAATCTATGAGGTCTATGCCGAACTTCTTCAGACCGCTTCCCAATAGCAGGATACGGGGAGAATCTCTTGACAGTCAAAGGTGAGCGTTTATAATGTTCAAACGTTTTTATCCCCCCGTAACTTTTTAATTCACAAACGGATAAATATACCCAGGAGGTAATGACATGGCGGTAAAAGTAGGGATCAATGGTTTTGGACGTATTGGACGTTTGGTGTATCAGGCAATCTGCGATCAAGGGCTACTCGGAAAAGAGATTGACGTGGTCGCTGTGGTAGATATTTCGACGGATGCGGACTATTTTGCTTATCAGATTAAGTATGATTCCGTCCATGGCCATTTTAAACATGACGTCAAAACCGAAAAAAGCAATCCGTCGGCGGCCGAGGCTGACACTCTCGTGGTAAACGGTCACAAAACGAGATGCGTGATGGCGACCAAGACCCCGGATCAGCTTCCCTGGAAAGCCCTCGGTGTGGATTATGTCATTGAATCCACAGGTCTTTTTACGGATTCTGAGAAAGCCAAGCTTCACCTGGCTGCCGGTGCAAAAAAAGTTATTATCAGCGCTCCCGGCAAAGGTGAAGTTAAAACCCTTGTAATGGGCGTCAATGAAAATGAATATGACAGCGCCAAACACGCGGTCGTTTCCAATGCTTCCTGCACCACGAACTGCCTTGCGCCGCTCGTGCATGTCCTTTTGAAGGAAGGTATCGGGATTGAGACCGGTCTCATGACCACCATCCATTCTTATACTGCAACTCAGAAAACCGTGGACGGCCCTTCTAAAAAGGATTGGCGCGGTGGACGTGCTGCAGCAATCAATATCATTCCGTCCACTACCGGTGCTGCTAAAGCCGTAGGCGAAGTTCTACCGGCCACTAAAGGGAAGCTGACGGGTATGGCGTTCCGTGTTTCCACTCCGGACGTTTCTGTCGTTGATTTAACATTCCGTTCCGTCAAAGAAACTTCCATTGAAGAGATCGATGCGCTTTTGAAAAAAGCATCCGCTTCATACCTCAAGGGGATCCTTGGCGTCACGGATGAAGAACTTGTTTCTACGGACTTTATTCATGATCAGCGTTCTTCGATCTATGATTCGCTGGCCACGCTTCAGAACAATCTGAAAGGCGAGAAGCGTTTCTTCAAGATCGTTTCCTGGTATGATAATGAATGGGGTTATTCGAACCGCGTAGTGGATCTTGTCCGCTATATGGCTAAAAAAGACGGCGTAAAATAATCCGAGCCTGAAAAACTAATCTATGAAAAAAAAGACGGTAAAAGATATTGATGTTCGCGGTAAACGCATCCTGATGCGTGTGGATTTCAACGTGCCCATGAAAGACGGGGTTGTCCAGGACGATACTCGCATCAAAGCGGCACTGCCAACCATCCGGTACGTGCTGGAACAGGGCGCTAAAAGCCTGGTTCTCATGTCCCATCTTGGGGATCCTAAAAAAGATATGCAAAAAGCCAAGGAAAAGGCCGAGAAGGACGGGAAGCCGTTCGATGAAAAAAAATATATCGAAGGTAAACATAAAATGGCGCCGGTCGCGGCGCAGCTTGGGAAACTTTTAGGCAAGGACGTGAAACTGGCTCCAGCCTGCATGGGGCCTGAAACCGATGCACTGGTTCAAGCGCTTCCGCAGGGCGGTATCCTGATGCTCGAAAATACTCGCTTTCACAAAGAAGAAACCTCAAAGGATGCTTCGGAACGTGAAAAAATGGGGAAAGCTCTCGTGCGGTACGGTGATATTTTTGTCAATGACGCGTTCGGTTCCGCACATCGCGCACACGCTTCCACCGAATCTGTCGCGCATTTTCTTCCGGCCGTTGCGGGATTCTTGATGGAAAAAGAATTAGACTATTTGCAAGATAAAGTGGTTGATAGTCCGGCACGCCCGTTTGTGGCTTTGATCGGCGGCGCAAAGGTATCTTCCAAAATCGCTGTTCTGGAGAGTTTGCTCGGCAAAGTTGACCGTCTGATCGTCGGAGGCGGTATGGCGTACACCTTCCTCAAAGCTAAAGGGCTTTCTGTCGGAGCTTCGCTTGTTGAAGATGACATGATCGAAACTGCGCGCCAGATCCTCCAAAAAGCATACGAAACGCATATTTATATTTATCTTCCAATCGATCACATTGTAACCACAGAATTTTCTCCAGATGCAGCTCCAAAACATGTAGCTCGAGGTAACATTGATGCTAATGAAATGGGTATGGATATCGGTCCGCTTACGGTGGAGAAATTCAAAGGCGCCCTCAAAGGGGCTAA
>CAYQTU010000012.1:0-29345 GCA_964420575.1 uncultured bacterium | reverse complement strand
ACCGTGTATTATAAAGGGGGAAGTAACGGGTATGATAATAATAAACATTTGGATTGTAATTCGCTTGAGTGAGCGGGACTAAAGTCCCTGTCGGATTATCCACGATATCAAAAATACTGGTATTTCCCGTATATTTTGTCCCCCAATACATTGTATAAAAAGTACCGTCGGCTTTTTTAGCGATCCACTCCCATGAATTCCATGTTCGATAAACCAGATCCCCGGCATTAACACCCGCTTCGATAGGATATCCATTAGCATCCAACTGCCCGGCAGGCCGGAATTGAACGGTTTGAGGGATCTTAAGCTGATGAATATTTTTAGTCACCACATTTTGAGGTTCCAGCTGCCCGCTAGGGTTCAAAGTGGGATGACGGATACTGTAGGTGCAACGATACCATTCTCCGTCCTCTTCAAACAAAAGGCTATTGTCGGTCATGCCTGGGAAATAGATAAGAGCATGCCCGTCTCTGGAACAACCGGTGTGTCGATGAATGAATTTTTGCGCCCGGTGAACGGTGATCGGTTCTCCGCCCCCCGTCATATCTCCATCAGCATCATAGGTGTACCCCGGAAGAGCAGCGGGAGTCACCCATTGCCAGCCGTTATCCCGCTGCAAATGAGGAGCAGCAGCAACATAACTATGCCCGGCATTTTCTCCGGTTTCTGAATCAACGCATTGCGTTCCCGTAATAATTCTTGAACCTTCTCCCCCAGGATCGTAATAGGTTTGTTTAATGATCCCCGAACAAGCACCGAATTGTATAGCAACCCCAAAAAGGTGCTCCCTTGAAAGAACGGTATGCACAATGCCGGGATACGCCGCAGTAGGGACCGGTTTAACCGGAAGCGTAGAACATAATGTACTGCCTGCGGTTGCAGGCCCTGTAATATACATCGGAATGGGATTGTCTTTTGCCCATTGTTGTGGAGAAGGGGTTTTATTTAAGACCGAATTGATCGGATTAATCGCATACTGCTGTACTGTGGGATGGGTTTTATCGAGATAATAAATATTGGAAGTCCCTTCTTCATAAGATTCTGAGAAATATCCCTGCCATCCCCATGACATCGGAGAATCTGTAGCCGAACCTCCTTCTGTCCAATGACAATCCTCCCATCCTCCCACTCCCATTCCTATACAATTACACTTCATATTATTATCACACTGATATTTCCGTTCGAGCTGGGATTCTAAAAGCCCGGTTACGATCGCCGCATAGACCGTAACCACACCGCTCACCTTACGTTGGTCAAGCGTCGTGGACGCGTTCCAGGTATCCGACCAGGATTTCGAAAGGACCCCGAAGCTGTCACTGAAGATCGCCGCCGGAGGGACTGAGCACTGTTTTGCCGTTAACCGGTCATAGGTGCATTCATTCCCCACGCTACCGTTATCATTATATTCATAGATATTATAATCCCCCTGGATCCACAATCGGCCATTGGAGGCGATCGTAAATCCCTTGATCCGGTCCTCTCTTTTGGTCGCAAGACCTTTGGCCCCGTTAATGATCCGCACCCCCCGGATCGAATTCGCTCCAATTTCGGCATTATTCGTCACCGAGGCTACCCCAATATAGATCACGATACCGTTATTGTCCGAATCCAGCGTATTGATATCCAAAGAGCTCCCAAGCGCCTGCCGAAGGACCTCAAAATCCAAGGTCGCAACTTTAACATTCCCTTTCAAACGGTAATCATAGATGAATCCTTCCTGTTTAAAAGAATCGGATATAAAAAGCGGTTGCCCGGCATTATTCTTGATCTCAAGAGATGTACAAGCCCCATAACTTCCTTTTTCTCCGGAACAAACAATCCGGATATCCGCTTTGCCTTCAAATTTAATGGCTCGGGCTTCCGGACTCTCCGGACCCGGGCTGTAAGCATTATGAAGGGGTTCGATCACATTATGGTTCGGATTCCCTTGATCATCTTCGGAAGGCCCCATCGCGATCGTTTTAAGAGGGATCCCGTCTTGAACTAATCCTCCGGTCGAAAGAACATTACCATTATTCCAACTCGGATTAACGAGAGGATCCGTAACGCCGGTCGCTTCCGGAGCAACCCCCTGCATCGGTTTGGCAGGATCCCATGTGTCCGGATCCCGGAACTTTGGCGGATACCGGATATCAAAAGCAGGCGTTACGCTCATTCCGTTGGTTCCATATTCCGAATAAATTTTATGAGAAACATATCCGCAACCCCCAGGATACCCCCAAGCGCAGGTATAAGTCGTTCCTCCATTGGGAGTATAATTGGTATAGAAACCGGTCCACCATGGCCACACACCTTCTCCCGTATGAATCGGCGCCCAGTTTGGCACAAGATTTCTTATAGCAGTATCATTAGCGGTGACTAATCGAATTGTATTGGTATCCGTACCTCCGTTCCAATTTCCAAGAGTCGCATTGTTCCTGAAAAAATAAAAATAAGGGGCCAATGGCCTTGCGGCTTGCGGATCCGCCTGCGGGCCTGCCTTATAAGACCACCAGCGATAAAGTTCGGCTTTATCGTCCGCCTCATAATCCGTGACCGGTGATTCCCCGACATCTTGAGAAGCCTGGCGGATCCGTTGGACGTTGCTGTAATAGGCGGGATTCTCTAAAAGATAATTCACTCCTAGCGCTCTTTTAAAATAAAAATAAATATTCCCCGAACTTCTCAAAATATAATCTTCGGTGATGGTCTCATCTCCGCCGCCCGGGGCTTTAAGCGTCAAAGTGCTCCCGCGTCCCGTCATTAAATAAATATTCCCTTGGGTATAGATCGGCCCTTGGATCGTAGCGCTCGGACCTGTCGCGATCTCAAGATCTTGATTGTAGTAAACCGAAAAATCAAAAAGTTTTCCGGTCGTCACTTTAATCTGCTGGCTGACATATTGAATTTCTTGGGTGCGGGTATCTTTTAAGCGGATCCTGATCTCATATCGACGCCAAGCATTGAAATTGGTCGGGATACCTCCTTCAACTTCGATCTGTTTGACCGAAACGGCATCGGCCAGAGGCGCATTGTCTGCCAGTTGAAGATAAGTCAGCCCCAGCCCGGGAGGATCTCCTGTGATATTATCCGCAAACCACGTCCGGACATTATCCTTGAAAAGTTCTCCGGCAGGGTCCCCTTGGACATTGTTCCTGACTTCATCGCTGGTGTCATAATCCGGGAATTTTGAATGGGTCCGGATAAATTCCGAGAATTGCTTGATCGTATAATCGATCATCCCTTCGGCGACCCAGTTGGCTTCGATCCGGTTCGCCATTCGCGCGATCGTATTTTGCTGCCGCGTCATGATCAAAAAACTCGATGCGCTAATGATCACCATGGCTAAGACCAGAAAGACCGTGAGCACCATCGCAAAACCTTTTTCTTTAACCTTGCCCAACCGTTCCATTTTTATCATACCCTTGTTTGGTGAAGGTAGATCGCTTTCGTGACCCCATTAGCCTTACCGCCTACATCTCCGGCTTTCAGACTGATCGTAATCATTTTTTTATCTGAGGAGATTTTAAAAATAGGCCAAGCGCCTACAGTGGCCCGGCATGCCATCCATGGGTTCATAGTCCAATCCCAACGGCTCGGCGTAATGCAGTTTGTATCACGGCCCGAAGCCTCCGTAGAATCAATGATCCCATCATTGTTCTTATCTGCATCGACATACGGCTGAATTCCATAAGCCAAGATCACCTGCCTGGTCGGATCGGAACAGGAATTAGCGACTTCAGTAATGCAACGCGCAACATAACTGATATTATGCTGCCCGGCATCTTGAGAGTAGCGGTACATATAGCTCACTTTTTTACCTTCGCTATTCAATACGCTCAGCCAAAAATCCAGACGTTTTTGAGTCCATCCTGTAGTATCTGGACGAACCATCGGAGAACCTACGTAGCTTGAAGAAGCCGACATTTCAGGGAAAAGATTGACCGCACTGTCGATCTTGGCGTCCCGCAAGTGCATCTCCATATCCCTTAATACTTCCTCGAGCGTCATCTGCTTTTGGGTGGTTTTCTGAACTCCAGTCCCGATCCTCATCAACGATAAATAAAGCTGGGTACCGCCCAAGGACACAACGGCTATAAGCGCGATCGCTAAAACCAGCTCTAAAAGCGTCAGTCCTTTTCGATTCATGGTTCTATTCCTGAAAAAGAAAGGTTGAAAGTTCTATTTTTTTACTGCAATCCGCGATCTTGGTATGCACCTGTTCGGCCTTCCACGGGTAATCCCAGCCAACGGTCACTTTAACGAATTTCCAACAATCATTGGCGGCATCGGGCTGCGAAACCGTCAGCTCGATCACTCCGTTATGAATATCATTTTCACTGAGGGAAAGCGCAACCGGCGTGGCCGTTACAGCAACGTTTTTAGCCCCTTGTTTTTTGAGTTCTACGATCTTTTTTTCGGCAAGGTGATAAGCGACCATCTTCTGTTGGGTTACAACCGCGGACTGCCGGGAATGAAAAACAGCTGCCAATCCTCCGACCGCGATCCCGAGGATCACAACGAGGCTGACCACAATCTCGACCAATGTAAATCCCGAGTTTTTTTTCGCTCTCATTTGTCCTTTCTCGATCCAAAATAGCGTAATTATTCTATATTAAAAATCAAAGTTTACTATCGTTTATCCGTTACGGAAAATCTCCATCTTCCCTTTATTCTATTGGTGCCTGCCTCAATAAAAGCTGTCTCAAGAGCTGGTTTCTCTCAAACGTCCCCGGTTCACGGAGCGTACCTTCGGCGAGGCCGGAGGATGGGTATTCCGGAGGTCTTCGTTGTAATCATAATTGCGGATCGGCGCACTGTAATAGGAAGTCCGCCAATAAGCCGGAACGGTCTGATTGGAAACCACGCTGACAAGTTCTTCGGAATCCCAGGGTTTTGTCAAAACCCCCGAAAAATTCAGAGGGATTGTTTCCTGCCAATCTTCCTGGAAATTGATCAGGTTCTCAAGTCCGCCGCTATAGCGGGTTTCATAAAGCGGGAATGCCCGGCCATGAACATAATCCACCCCCCCTACAGGGCGGATATAGTAGGAAGTGCAGCCTCCCTCGGTCCAATACCAGGGGCAGGTTTCTTCATCCGTACAGTTGGGATTGACGAAACGTTTTGTAGAAGGCCCCGCGGCCGCACAAAAACCATAAAAAGTTGGCGGGTTACGATATCCCTGCAATAAGGTACTTACATTGATTTCATTAAAATGGTGCATAGGAAAAATAGGCATGGGAGGAGGAGGATCTCCGGTCAGAGGGATCATCGCGCCGTAATAAGTACGCATAAACCCTCTTTCAGAATGATAGGTTGCATAATTATTTACATTAAAGGGGATATCCCATTTCGGGATCGTTTTATCCCCGGGATTCAAAATCGTTAAGGTACAAGCCGTTCCGGGATTGACGGGAATATTTTTAATACAAGGACCATAATCACAAATGCAAGCGGTACCGTCCGTATTTGTACATGTCCCATTCTGATAAGTGTAGGTCACCTGATGCGTCCCTCCCCCTCCCAGAGGGATAGTGCAGATCAACTGAGCCTGGTAAACGCTATCCTTTTGATACAGTCTTACATCCACAGGTTGGGCTCCTCCGACATCCACAGTGGAAAGAGCCGTCAAAAAAGCCGTCCAACAGGCATTATTCGCGGAACAATCCACTAAAGCTTGATCCCCACTTCTCTGTGCCCAATCGATCCCTGCAAGAATTGCATGTGTCGATGCCCCAGGCAGCCGGCTATTGTAGTCCCCTGCAGTAGGCTCCGCATTTCCATGAGCCTCCCGGTAAGCCAGACGGAACATCTCAGCAATCAGATAAATCCTCCGGTAATAGGAAACCCCCGCATCGTGAAATTCATTCCCGTAACTATCCGTCCAGGTATGGCTTGGATCGGTCTCGATCCTTAAATTACAGTTCCTCGGATCGTTCGGCATACCATTCTCATTAAGACCTCCCGGACAAGTGGCTGCTCGGGTCATCCAGGTATTCCCTTCTTTTTTAACCCAAACATTGGATTCATTGCCATGAAGACTGGCATCTAAACACCCTTCATAGAGTTTAGAAAGGTCGACTTTCCCATTCTTTAACGGACTCGTACAATTGGGAAACATCTTTTCTAATTGGGACCGGAGATATCCGGTGATCACGGCGGTATTCACCGTTACCGCCTGCGCCACATTCCTTGTTTGAAGCGTTGTCCCTGATCCATAACTGTCACTCCATTCCTTGGACAACACCCCAAAACTGTCGCTAAAAACCGCGGCCGGAGGAACATGGCATCCCGATGCGCCTGCCCAGCAATGCGCCGCAGGCTCCGAAGAAGCCCCTTTGCTCGAATCGTAAGTATTGTAATCCCCTTGGATCCAAAGCCGGCCATTCGTTACAAACGTCAGCCCTTTCCTGGGAAGCACTTTAGCATTAACCAGACGCACGGCCGAAACATCATTCCCATTGTTGCATTTTGCAGACCCTTGCGGCGAACACACTTCAATATAAATGCCATAGCCATTGTTCCCGAAATCAGGCGTCTGTCCGGCCCCTTCCAAATATTCCGTCAAAAGCCCGACATCCACATTCAAGACCCCGATCGCCTTCCCTAACCGGTAATCATACATGGAGGATCGGCTCAGCCAATTCGGACTTAAAGTTTCAAAAGTTTCGCGGTTCTCATCCGTAAAATGACGAACGGTATATTGGCTAGGGTAATTGCAAGGGGTCCCATCCGTACAAAGAAGATCGATCTCGGTCTGAGATTGCAGTTTAGCCTTTCTTACTTTTAAATCCGTCTCATCATTCGTAGTTCCGTTCCCATCCTCATCTCCGCTTGTGATCTTTTCAATGAGCAAATGATTGTTCCCCGTTGCCGTACCCAGGTCCAAGACCTGCTCATTGACCCCTAAACGGACGAGGCTTATTAACCCTTTCTCAGCCAGTTGGTTGGGGAAACTGGAATTGATCGCTTGAAGGGGCCCTGTTGTTTCGTCCATCTTCGGGTTCTCAGGAGTCCATTCTGCAGCCATGCGGGGCAAACGCTGATAATTTACCATGCCTGAAAAACTCATGGCATCAGGCCTTGGAGAAAGATCGGTCCGGCTGTAAGTATTTTTATCCTGATAACTAGTCTGAAAATAATAGTTGGGCCACGCCAAACTTCCGTACCCAAAATACCGGAACGGGACAATTTCTGTGTTATTCACAAAGACCATATTCCGATTGGGATCATTAGCCGTAGAAGTGGCTATCGTCGTATTTCGGATTTCATTGCGCAAAATATACCACCAAGGTAAAAAATTATATTCCGCGCCTAAACCATAATTATTCGGTTCCCAGATCTCCATGCTGTCCAACCCGGGATCATTGCTGGGATTCCATACGTGGAGTTTGCTGCCGGAAACACGCCTACTTCTAATCGCAAACTCTTCCAACCCTTCTCCCGTCAGTGCGCTATCATCTGTCCGGAGATACTTGGGGATGCTGCTTGCATAGACCGGATTTTGAGCAATAAGATAGTTCTTCGCGGCCACCCGTTTGAATCCGTAGAAAATATTTTTTGGCGTTGCAATAGCGTAATCCGTTCCGGAGGAACGGAAAGTGATCCTTTTTCCCGCTCCCGGCATTACATAGATGTACCCATTCGCAAAAATGGGGCCTTGGAATTCCGCATCCGTCCCGGCCGAGATCTCAAGATCTTCATTGAAGAATGAGGCATAATCGTAAAGCGCTCCGGTCGTGATCTTGAAATGCTGATCAAATGAGGTTTCGATTTTCGTGATCGCGTTCCGGAACGTCATCTGTAATTCATATTGCCGCCATGCGTCCCCCGATCCTCCTCCTCCGGAACGCGCTTTGAAGATCACCGTGATCGAAACCAGTTCCACATTGGGAAATGCGCTCTTGACCGTTGTCTGATTGAACCAGTCTTGAAGGAATTCCTGGAACTTATCACGGATCTCTGAAGGAGGGTTCGCCAGCGTATCCCGAGCTCCCGCAACTTCTCCGTTCAAGGCCTCGGGAGGCGGGTATTGTCCTTTGGTGGTCGTATAATCCCGGAAAAGCTTGTTCGCGCGGTCAATAACCGCTTCAGCCGCCCAATTGATCTGTACTTGGTCGGTAGTCCGCTCGACTTGGCGCTGGTTCCGGGACATCGAAAGGAAACTTCCCGTGGCCATAAGCATCAGGACAATGACTAAAAACAAAGCGAAAACTAAAGCAAAACCGTCCTGATTTTTATCGTTGTTCTTTTTTTCCACAAGAACCCCTTTGCTATAGATCTTAACTTTCAAAAAGTGCTATTGTTTTGACAACCCCAGGAGCATTGATCTTATCCGTGGTCCCTTGTTTATAGTTCACTCCGGCCTTCCCGGCTTTAAAAGCAATAACGATCTTTTTATTATCACTCGAAACTTTAAAAACAGGATCGATCCCCCCCGGGCTATCAAAACACGGGGTTTTCCCCCAGGTCGTATTATTAAGTGCCGTCAAACAGGTATCGCGTTGATTTAATTCAGTAGCATCAACTTGACCGTCCATATTGATGTCCGCATCCGCATAAGGCTCCAGTCCATAGGCCAGAACTTTATATCCGGAACAGGTCGGCGTACATTTCTCACGGGATAAGGATTTAACGATTTTGCCATCGGCCGTTTCAACCTTATACCGGTATTTGATGATTTCCGGATTGGGGGTGACGCTATTTTTGATGCGAAGATCGATCGTTTTTTGTGCGTAATTGGGATAGACGCAAGGAGAAGTTTGAGATCTTGAGGTGGATGCATTTTCACTGCATATTTTCGCGGAAGCATCCAAAGAAGTATCGACCTGGGCATCCCTTAAATGGATCTCCATATCCCTAAGAACTGCGGCTAAGTTCGCCTGGGTCTCAACTTCGGTTTGGGCTCGACGCGCATTGCTCATAAGTGAAAAATTCAATATGGATCCGCCTAATAAAACAACCCCGAGCACGGTAAATGCCAGAACAAGCTCCAGAAGCGTGATCCCTTTTTGATCCATCGCTTACCTCTTTTTTATTTAAGTGCTAGCTTTATAAAGCACCGTCGATAACGTTTCGCGACGGTCCCGTGGCGTCGTTAAATTGGGACGTTCCGTGCGGTTCCAGGGGTTATCCCACTGGACTGTAACCGTAATATGATAGAGGGTCGCATCTTTCACCACAGGGCTGGACCCCGGGACATCTTCCACCTGATTGTCGACAACGATTTGGAGAACCCCATGGTTCAGCTCACTGCTGACATCTTCCGGCGTTCCGGTCCCGACCGCAGGGACTGCCGTACTGGTTTTAATATCACTCAGCTTTTTTTCCAAAAGATGCATGGCGATCATTTTTTGCTGAGCTGTCCCGGCAGAACGCCGCGCATAAAAAACCGTCCCCAGAGCTCCGACCGCAAGCGTTGAAATGATCAACATGCTGATCACAACTTCGATAAGCGTAAAACCTGAGCTGTTTCGCTCCAACCTTCCGACCCTCCTTTCCGAGAGAGTAAAGATGCCCTCTAGGCCTCTTTTCCTGACTTATCTAGCTCTATTCTACTCATTCCCCAAAAGCTTTCCATTTCATTTCTTCACGCTATGCGCTTAAAAATAGTCGCCATACCGTCGTCATAAATAGACTCCCAGCCAGAGTCAAGCGACAAAAACTTACACAGCAACTGTCCCGAAGGGAACAGTACATAACTGATCTTATATTGGTCTAAAATGGACTGCCACTTGGTTATTCCTAAATTCACGGACTGATAATCACCGAATAGTTTATCCCCGTAGACATCTGCACGCCCGTCAATAAATACGGGGATCTCATTCCAGATGAGGAATCCCCCCCAATCGTAGAAGTTGTAGATCCGTTCTTGGGTTAAGTTTTTCTTTTTCAGAAAATCAACCGCTCCTACCGGATAATCCATCCCGAGAACGGTAGGATAGATATCCGTTTTGGATCGGACCTCATAAGCAGCACCGCCGATAACGCCTGCAAAAAGGATCAGATATAAGAGATCCCGGAAAGGTTTCTTGATCCGGGTCAAGACCCCCAGAAAAGTTTGTTTAAAATCCATAGGCCCTACACCCTCAAAAAAATTGCGGCAAATGACCGGTGCTGCCACGACCGCGAAAAAGGTGATATGCCGTCTTGCCATAAGACAGCAGGAAAAAGACCCCAAAAACAAAAGAATTTCTGAAAGGTGAAGACGTCTTTTCATGAACATAAAGCTCAGGAAGCTTATATTGAAAAGAACAAGAAGCGGCCAATAGGCATAATGATGAAAATTAGGAGAAAACCATTCGAGGATACCCGTCTGCATGGTTTTGCTCGAAAGAGTGAAAAAAGGATAAAGAAAAAGCCAGGAACCGCTTGGATTGATCAATGCTAAAAGAACGCTTAAGAATATCACAAAAACAAGATGTCTAAGCTCCTCTTCCGAAAAAATCCCCTCCTTTACCCCGCTCCACCTCCCTTCCAGAAAATCCCCCAACGCATAGAGCGCCAGGATCACAAATCCCAGAAGAACTCCGCTGTGTAAATTCGCCCACAGAAGCATAAAAAAAGGCACCCCATAGAGCCACTTAAAAGGGATCCGTTTATCCCGGACCGCCTCTAAGATCCACAATAGCCCGGCCAGCATCAGAACATTGAACATCTGGGGCCGCGTATTCCAAAGAAAGACACAAGCCGAAAAGGTCAAAAGGCTGATCATCATAGAGAAATAAGGCTGACGAGGGAACCGGAGGGCCACTAAAGTAAAAGTCACGACCCCAACCCCAGAGAACATGAACGTTAATCCGAGGAACCCTGAAGAACGGTAGACCAGCCACATTAAAACTTCAGAAAGCCACTCGTGGGTCGTCCAGGGGTGCCCCTGCATGCTGAATGAAAAAATATCGACCTGCGGAATGCCGTGGCTCAGGATATATTGGCCGGTCTTTAAATGCCACCAATGGTCCGGATCGATCTTTTCAGGGATCCCCAACGCAAAAAGGATCGCGCCAAAGATCGCGATGATCAAATACCTGGTTTTAATCATAGCGTTCCATCCTCATACTTATCCTTTTACTTATTTTGGTTTAAAAACCATAAAAACCGCCGAAGGAGTAGGAAGAATTTGTTTTACGCGGTATTTTTTTTCAACACACGGCGTCAATTTGGCCGCATCTAAAAACCCCCTCCAATGCGCGATGATCAGTTGAAAACGTTTCTTCTGGCAATCCTCGATCAATTTTTCAGGGTGCCATTTTCCTTCATAAGCTGCTGGCGGCAGGTCCCCCAAAATGATCGGTTTTTGATTCACGGCAAGCAGCGTAAGGTTAGAAGAAAGAATATCTCCACGGGTTTCCTTGATCCATCGGCTCAAATGGTCCATGACCTCTTCTTCGTTTTGATAATAAGGCCCTTTCGTAAAATCCGCCCATCGTTCCCCTAAAATGGAATCCGAAAACCGGTAGGAAACGATCCCGTAAGTCGCGACCAGGATCACCAGCATCCACCTCCGCCAGGACCGCTTTTTGCCTTCTTGGATCCGATCCAAAGCTCCCCGGCAGACAACCGCGGAAAAAAGGATAAGCCCAAGCGCAGGTTCGATAAAATAGTTCATATTCGCTCCTCCGACCGTAGATGCCGGAGTTGAAGCCAGACATAAAACCAGATAAATAAGATAAAGAAGGCTCTCGTTTGTTTTTTTCCCTTTATAGATCCCTAAAAAACACAAGATCAGCGGAAGCCACATAAACACCAAAAAGGAAGTCAGATTGATATAAGTCCCTTCGAGGGAGATGCTCCTTTGTGCGGTCAGTAGGAACAGGTGTTTAAAGGCTTCTCCGTGGGTGTAAAGATTCAGCAAGGAAAAAAGGACCACGATCGGGATCAGATAGGCGGCAAGATAAGAGAAGAAATATTTCCGCTGTTCTTTCCGGATCAAGGCGTAAAGCAAGACCGCCGCAGGCGCAAGCACCGCATTCTGCTTGGTGAAGAACGCCAAAACAAAAAAGAAAAACGCCCAGTACCGCTTTCGACTCCCCTGATAGACCTGAAAACAAAAAAGTCCCGTCAGTGTGAATAAACACACCACCATATCGATCCTTCCGAGCGGTGCCCAGAGTCTTACGAACCAGATCCCGAGAAAAGAGAGTGCAGACAAGAGGGACAATAACCGGTCCTTGGTCCGGTTCCAAAGCAATAAATACAAGACCAGGATCAACAGGCAGGTCGCCGCGATCGAGACCAGACGGGCGGCCATTAAACCCGAGGGGACCACAAGATTCACGGCCCAGGTGATCAGCATGAACACCGGAGGATAAGTGGCATACGAGAAAGGGTAATCATTGATATCGAAAAAGTACGTGCCGTAGGTCTTCAGGTGGGTTAAAAAGGTCAGCCCGCAGCCCTCCCCGTAATCGATCTCATAAGGGTACCTCAGGTATTGGAAAGAAAGAAGAAGGAACTGAATGAGAAAATAGGCCGCGATCGCCGCCAGTATTCCTGTTTTAATGATTCGCTGGAGTTTTGCTTGGGGATCGGCCACAAAGAATGGTTTCTGTCTTTTCTCTTTTAAAGGTTCAAGCATCCGAAAATAAATATGACTTACCGCTGAAGATTAGGCCAATATTTCCCGCCGCCATTGCCTGAACTGTCAGGGTGCTGGTAGTCGCCGGTCCCGGACCATGTTCCATTTGATGCGATCGAGAGCGTCCCCTGAGCCCCGCCGGTCCCCATCCGGACCGCTGTTGCGACCGGATCTGTTTCCGTGCTCGGGCTTTGGGCCTCATATTTCCATTTCGTAGAGGTGCAGGGAGGCATTTGGATCCCCAGGAGTTCTTGAAATAATTGCTGGTTGGCAGGGACATCCTCCCCGCTCGCGTTGCAATTATAGTCGATCACGGCATATTTCTGGTCATCCGCTTTGTGAGCGTCATTGTATCGCATCTGCGCGCGGCGGATCGCGCTCAGCATCGCCAGGGCTTCGGTGGTTCTGGCTTTCTCGGTTTGACCCGTAAACAAAGGGAGGATCAACGTTCCCATGATCGCAATGATCACAACAACGATCAAAAGTTCAACCAGTGTAAACCCTTTTTTTATTTTAAAGATTGCTTCCATAAGACTACCCATAGGAAATCATGGGTCGGATTTCAAACATTAAGAACACGCTACCGGATTAGGCCCTAAAGCATGATCTCCGCACCAGCTTCCGTCTTGTTTAATCGCAATAGTATCACTTTGATAAGTATCTGCTTTTAATGCCGTTCGCGTCGCCGTCGCTGTAAAAGTCGATGTTGACGGTGTCGCGATTGCATAGGTAAAAAATCCCGCAGAACCCGGATCTTCCATCCCTAAGGATTTTTCCCATCCAAAACTTGCGTTCGTACTGGCAATATAACTCCCATTTTCCAGCCTGTACGCTTCTTCGCCCTGACGGATCGCGCTGAGCATGGCGATCGCTTCAGCTACACGCCCCTTTTCAGCTTGAGGAAAAAACCTCGGGAGCGCAATACTTCCCAAGATCCCGAGAATGACCACTACGATCAAAAGCTCAGCAAGCGTAAAACCTTTTTGATTCCGTCCCATAATCGCCACCTTCTTTCTCGCAAAGTAAGATCAATGCTTTCAAACTCCAGGTCTTTTAAAAACTAAAATGGTTAAAGGGAAAATGCTGTGGAAATTTTTTAAAATTTCCACAGCATTTTTTATACTTATCTTAAAATCAGATTATGTCGTACAACCTTTTGTGGCATCCGTATTTGAAGCCAGGGTATACGAAGCATTGGAGCCTCCGGTCCCGCCGCAACTAAAACTGCCGCTATCATTGAGAGTGATGGTCGCATTCGCCATGGTCCCGCTCGACCGGGTCGCTACACAGCTGGTTCCACCTGCTCCACAAGAATAGGTAAAGGCTGTGCTTGTGGGACGTGACATGCTCAGTTTCGCCCAATTAGTATCTGTCGTACTGGTTACTCCAATATAGGTATTTGTTGAGGTCAGATCCATATAAGTCTGTTGAGCCCGACGCATGGTCCCAAGCAATTGTTGGGCTTCTGCGATATAAGCCCGTTCCGGCTGGGCGATCATCCTCGGCAAAAGCAAGGATGCTAAGATCGCGATAATGATCACGACGATCAAAACTTCAACAAGTGTAAAACCTTTTTGTGTCTTCATGTTCTTTCTCCTTTAATCGATTTTAAATCCTTAATACTTTTTATGTCGTACAGCCTTTTGTGGCATCCGTATTTGAAGCCAGGGTATACGAAGCATTGGAGCCTCCGGTCCCGCCGCAACTAAAACTGCCGCTATCATTGAGAGTGATGGTCGCATTCGCCATGGTCCCGCTCGACCGGGTCGCTACACAGCTGGTTCCACCTGCTCCACAAGAATAGGTAAAGGCTGTGCTTGTGGGACGTGACATGCTCAGTTTCGCCCAATTAGTATCTGTCGTACTGGTTACTCCAATATAGGTATTTGTTGAGGTCAGATCCATATAAGTCTGTTGAGCCCGACGCATGGTCCCAAGCAATTGTTGGGCTTCTGCGATATAAGCCCGTTCCGGCTGGGCGATCATCCTCGGCAAAAGCAAGGATGCTAAGATCGCGATAATGATCACGACGATCAAAACTTCAACAAGTGTAAAACCTTTTTGTGTCTTCATGTTCTTTCTCCTTCTGTGTCGGTTTTAGTCCCTTAAAAATACTTTAATACTTTATTGGGTGCTTGAACAGCCTTTTTCAGCGGAAATTAAGGTGTAAACCGTTCCATCACAACTCCACTGGCTATTAGGAATATCCAAAATAATCTTGCCATTAATATTCGTCTTTCTTGTTGCCGTACAAATCCCTGCGGTCGTACATTGATAAGAAAATTTAGAACGGCTATAGATATTACTGGGAAGACTTAACCGGGTCCAATCGGTATTCGCCCCTCCGCAGCCCATCGCATCACAAACAACAGGCAAAAAACTATTGGGATCCTCAATGACATCCATAGAACTCCGGTAATTCAGCTGCGCGCGTTTAATATTTCCTAACATTTGCTGAGCTTCCGCGACAAAAGCGCTTTCGGTCCTGGGAAGCATCCTGGGGATGGTCAGCCCGGCCAGGACCGCAATGATGACCGTCACGATCAACACTTCGATCAGGGTAAATCCTTTTATTTCAAAAAATTTTGCTTTTTTCACTTTTGATCTTTTCATTATTCCTGTTGTATCCCTGGGATAGAACGTTTGAATCGAATACCCAAGGCCGATCAACCGCCTCCGCCCTTGGTGGAAAGTTCAATGATGGGCAGGAACATGGAGATCACCACGGTTCCGATAATCCCGCCCATGATGATCAACATCAACGGTTCGATGATCGTGGCTAAACGGCCGAGGAAAGTGTCGACCCGTTCTTCATAGAAGTTGGCGATCAGATCCAAGAATCGTTCCAGTTCCCCGCTCTCTTCACCGACAGCCACCAGTTGCGTCATAAAAACAGGAAAAACTTTCTTGGATTCGAGCTGAAGTCCGAACCCGTGCCCCCCTTTGATGCCTTTGGCCACTTGTTTGATCTTTGTTTCAAGGAAACGGTTCTCGACCAATTTCCCGGCAATATCAAGGGCCTGGAGGATCTGAACTCCTGCCCGAAGCAACGTGGCCATCGAACGCGAAAAACGGACCACAGCCACTTGGATCAGAAGCGCGCCAAAAACCGGAAACCCTAAACGGAAAAGGTCATACATTAACCGACCTTTCTTAGTCTGCTGCAGAACAACCACCCCCACCACAAGGGCCGTGGCTACTATAGCTACCGGGATAAATTGTTCACGAACGATCCCGCTAAGGCCTACCACGACTTGCGTGATGGCAGGAAGAGTTAAATGTTGCGCCTTAAAGATCTCCGCAAATTTAGGGACAATATAGATCAAAAGAAAAATAACGGCTCCTACGACCGCGCAGGTGAGAATAGCCGGATAAAATAAAGCCGAGATCACTTTGCCTTTAATGCGCTCGGAAGCCGCTTGATAACGGCTGATCTCTTCCAGAACCTCGGGGAGCTGCCCGGTCGCCTCTCCGACCTCCACCAGGTTGATCCAGATCCAAGGGAAAACCCTATTGAATTCTTTCATGCCGGCGCTTAAAGGAGCGCCCTGGCTCACTCTGACCGCTAAACTTTCAAGGACTTTTTGAAAATAAACGTTATTGGTCCCTTTTCGGATGATCTCGATCGCGCGCAGAAGAGGGATACCGGCTTTAAGAAGAGTGGAAAGCTGCACAGCAAAAAAGATCAGCTCATTGGTCGATACTGTCGGCAAAAGAATCGCAGCGCTCCAAAGCGCTTTTTTTGCTCCGCCTCCCGCTAAAGCACGCTTCTTGGCAAAGCTCATCGGAGCCTGATCGTGGATCGAAATGATCAAATAACCCTTATCCAGAAGCTGCTGCCGGGCATCATCCGCATCACGGGCCTCAATTGTTACTGTATTCGATTGGGACGGGGTGTCCCGCATACGCACGCGGCATTCAAATTTATGCAGAGAACTTCCTGAAAAATTATCCGGCATCGGTTCATTCATAGGCCACACTTAATACTTCCTCAAGAGAAGTGATCCCCTGCTCAACTTTTTTGATCCCGCTCTGTAAAAGGGTCTTATACCCTCTTGCTTTTTGGACCTGTTTTAACTGCTCAAGGCTGGCTTCTTTACTGATAAGATGGCGGATCTCATCATCGATCGGCAGCACTTCATAAATAGCCGCCCGGCCCCAATAGCCGATATTTCTGCATTTTTTGCAGCCTTTAGGCGCATAAATCGTATCTACCGTGATCCCATATTCTGCTTTTGCTTTTTTATCTACCGCAACCGGCTGTTTGCAATCGGAACAAAGAATGCGGATCAGACGCTGCGCCCCGACAAGAATAAGACTCCCTGAAACAAGATAAGGCTGAACCCCGATATCCACTAAACGGTTGACCGCGCTCAAAGCATCGTTGGTGTGTAAAGTGCTCAACACCAAATGGCCCGTTAGAGCAGCCCGGATACAGATCTCAGCCGTTTCCTGATCGCGGACTTCGCCGACAAGAATGATATCCGGGTCTTGACGCAAAAAAGCCCGTAATCCGGAAGCGAAAGTAAGCCCGATATCCGGCTTCACTTGGACTTGATTGACACCGGTCACTTGATATTCCACAGGGTCTTCGATCGTTAAAATATTCACGGAAGGGGATAAAAGATGGTTCAATGAGGCGTAAAGCGTCGTGCTTTTCCCGCTTCCGGTCGGGCCGGTCAGTAAAATAAGTCCGTAAGGTCTTGAAAGTCCTTTTTCGAAAAGCTCCTGTTGTTCCGCTTCAAAGCCGAGCTTTTTAAGGTCAAGCAGTTCGGTACGCTTATCCAAGATACGCATGACCACTTTTTCGCCGTAAATGATCGGGATCGTTGAAACACGGATATCCACTTTCCGTCCCTGATACTGGATCGCAAAAGAACCGTCTTGGGGGATCCTTTTTTCTGCAATATCGAGCTTAGAAAGGATCTTGATACGGGAGACCACAGCGGCATGAAGTTCTTTGGGCGGAGGCGGTAATTCATAAAGGATGCCGTCAATGCGGTAACGTACGGACACTTTATTCTGGAACGGCTCGATATGAATATCGCTGGCGCGGTCATCAAGTGCTTTTTTTACAAAAACATCCACCAATTTAACAACGGGCGCTTGTCCGGCTTCGGCGATCGTTGATTCCAGATCTGTTTTTTCTTCTTCATCACTTTGATGCTGGATAATATATTCATCGGTCGCTTCATCCAAGGCGGAGGAGCTGACCACTTCTTGAATGTCCGTATTGCTGTAATATTGATCAATCGCCCGCTGCAATTCATTTTCCGTAGTTAAAACCGTCCGGATGTCATGCCCGGTGATCTTTTTAAGATTATCCAGGAAAATAAGGTCCGGGACTTTGGTGATCGCGATCTTTAAAACCCTCCCTGTTTTCTCCAAAGGAAGGATCTTATGGTCCCGGGCAAGCGGTTCAGGGATAAGCTCCTTTAGACGTTGGTCGATCTTAGGCTTAAGTTGATCCGAAGAAAGAAAAGAAACGCCTAACTGTTCGGAAAGGACATCCCGAAGTTCGGCTTCTTTAATGAATCCTAAACGGATCAGGATCTGTCCTAAAGGCTCTTTGGAATCTTTTTGTTGGACAAGAGCCTCTGAAAGCTGGCTGTGTGTGATCAGCCTTCTCTCAACTAGAAGTTCTCCCAATAGGACATTTAAACGCACGATCAGCGCCCTTTTCTAAGAATCATACTTTCTCGATTTGAACCACTGAAGCACTTGTGGAAGTTTCCTGCGTATTGGCTTTTTGATCCAGGGTATCCAGAACTGTATTCATCAATTTTTTTCGGACATCAAAATATTGGTCAAAATCGATCGGTTTTTCCGGTTCTTTATCCATGTTCTTATACCATTCTTTCTGTTTCACCTTCCAGAACTGGGCGTTTTCATCGTCCATACGAAGCCTTTTATCCGGAACGGTCGGCGTTTCAAGTACGGAGGGGTCTCGAATGATATAAGGGGTCACAAAAAGGATAAGCTCGCGGTCACTGATCGATTTGCTGTTGCGTGTGAAAAAAGCCCTTCCCAAAAGAGGGATATCCGATAAAAGCGGAACTTTACGATCTCCGTTGGATTGTTGGCTAAGCAAAAGGCCGCCTAAGGCGATAGTCTGACCGTCATTGACCATAAGGGTCGTACGGGCCGTACGGACCGTCGGATCTCCCGTTTCATGGGCGCCTACTGAAAGCGCCGATTCGTCCACCGTAGCAAATGTCGGCTCTACCGTCATTGTGATCCGCTCCCCGGTATTGATCAAAGGCGTGACCCTTAAAATGGTCCCGGTCTCCGTTCTTTCCGCACTGGAAGTTGTCGAGGCAATACCGCTCGTTCCGCCCGAAGTTGTCGTGACCTCACCGATCGCCGAATTGGTCGCGATCTTGATCAGGGCCGGATGGTTATCCAGAACGAGGATTTTAGGTTTAGCCAAGATCTTGAGTTTGGAAGCGTTCTGCAATGCTTTCAGTTCGATCGTTAAACGGCTGAAATCCCTTGTTCCGTTCGTCGTGATCGCCCCGGTATTTTTACTGAATTCCCATTGTTTGGTAGCGTCCGTAAATATTCCTTTGGCAGAATCAAAGAAATTATTTCCCGCTGATTTGGTCATGAAAGGCCAATTGGTGTCACTGACACCGCCCGTGATCAACCCAAAACTACCATTATTATCCGTGGTATTCGCCCACTCAATCCCAAGCTGACGGTCAAGATCATCAAAAGTTTCTACCAGGATCACGTTGATCAGCACTTGGTCCAGCGGACGATCCAATTGCGCGATCGTTTCTTCGATCATTTTGAGGCGGTCTTCAGAATCCGTTACCACAAGACTGTTAGAGCGGTCATCCACAGAAACTTTCCCTCGTTCCGAAAGAATTTTCTCTACCGCTTTAAGGATAGCCGCTCCCTCCAGGTCCACATCAGATTCTCCGCCCGATAAAGTGGATAACCCCCCTCCGGCCGTTCCGGTCGTGCTGCTACTTGAAGAACTGCTCGAAGAGCTGCTTGTGGAAGAGCTGCTGCTGCTTTCAATTTCTTTAAGTTGACTGACCCGGACATAGTAAAGTTTAAAGACTTTAGTCATGAGTGCGGGATGGCTGTCATCATCCGCAAGCGCTCTGAATAGATAGATGTTCCGGCCTGGAATGAATTCGTAATTCACATTACTTCCGCGCGCGATCGCATCCAGGACGTCTTCTAAGCTGACATTATCGAGCGTCATATTGATCGGACGATCCGCAATCTCTTTACCTGCCACAAAATTGATCGTACTTAATTCCGAAAGCACATTCAAAACATTGATCAAGGTCGCATTCTTAAAATTAAGGTAGAACTTCCCATCCCCCGTCTGTTCGACTTGCGTGGTCACAGGTCCGCTCGCCGCAAAATCCACATCAGAATCTTGGGCAGTCACATAAGCGCCTCCACTTAGCATGAAACAAAAAGATAAAAAAACAGATGCAAGGATTACTTTAGTTTTATTTGATTTATTCATAAAAGTTAAGACTCCCCTCATTGAGAAGGTTCGCTGAATCGGAATGTTCTTTTAATGATTCTGGTTGATCTTCTTTAGGAACCATGGTCCGCTGCTTCTTTCTTTCTTGAACTTTATCCACTTCCTCTTTAGGTAATAACCGGAGCGTTCTGGTTGTTCCGTTAGCTATAATATCGACTTCTTTCTTGCGGATTTTATCGACCCTGAGACCTTTTTTTTCTTCTCCCTCACGATAGAGATCGTCATTAATAATAGCAAAAGAACTTTTTTTATCGATCCCGATCCCCGTCAGGTTAAAGTTCCCCTGAGCAACATTTTGAAAAGTGGTCACGGGGGCTACAGATTCAGGAGCTGTCAATTGCGTCTGGAAAGGATCCCGAACTTCTTCCCCAAGCCCCGTCGGAGAAACTGAAGTCTCCCCTGCGCCCATCGGGTTGCTCCCTGGCCTTTGCTGCACCTGAACTGAAGTTCCCATCATTCCTGAAGAACTTCCCCCCATACCCGCATCAGGCAAGTTAGCCATGCTGTTATCTCCAGCATTAGGGTCATCCGCAAACACAAAAGGAACAAAAAAGAGCACTGCTAAGACTATCCAGCACAAAACTATTTTTTTCATAGTTTTTTCCCGCTTTTTCCTTTTAAATAAGTTTCTAGAACAACATGAAGTTGAAGTTGTGGAATTTTAATCTTCGGATCTCCTAAACGGGATTGGATCATCGTCATATCCTTAATCGTAAGTACCGGCTGCAATGTTTCCAATAATTTAAGGAACTTTACGATCGAGAAAAAAGCCCCTTTACCATCAATCTCGATCCGGAGTTTTTGGTAGTTCCCTATTGTTTCAGTTTTAGGAACTAACGATTGGATACTGATCTTTGCCTCATTAGCCTTAGATGAGATCTGCCCCAAGATCAAAGACCGATCTTCTTCGTTTGAGAACAATTTTTCTTGGACCGCAAGTTGTGTTTTTAAATCATTGATCTCACGGTGAAGCGTTAAGCGCTGCTTTGCGGTTTGCAAATTCGCACGAAGTCCGTTCATGGACTCAAAAGCAGGCTTCACGGTCATAAGATAGCCCATAATAAAAAACAAGGCGCCCGCCATGACTTTTATAATGATCTCTTTATGCTGCTCTTTTAGTTCAAAATTCGCCATAATCCCTCTTTAGAGGTTCATTCGCAAATGATCCGGAATCGAGTTGTATCCCGATTCATATCTTGTTCCCGTTTAATTTCTTCCAGCTTAACTTCGCTGAAAGATTGATTAAAAGATTTTTTGGCGGTAAGGCTCTTCCCCCAATTATTCAGGGTTTGCGCTTCTTTCTCAGGGCTCCCCAGATAACAGACCCCGCGGATATTCATTCTTTTTTTCCCTCTCTGCCGGATCCCGACATCCGCTCCAGGGGCATCCTCGCAAGAGATATAATCTAACCATATTGAATTCGGGAGTCCTTGAGCTAACTCGGATAAAAGGTTGTTGACCAAGGTCTTATCTTTAACAAAACCTTCAAGCTGGCTGATCCGGCTGGATAGATTCGTTTGCATGTTGTTCATATCTTCCATAGAGATCGGAGAATTCCTAGGATCAGCGCTCGTATCTTCACTGAAGACCTGATCGTTCTGACGTGTCAAATAAGATAAATACGGTTGGAAGCCTACAAACCGGACCAAAAAGAAAAAGAGCGCTACGACGGCTAATTCTAAACCGATAAAGGCAAGCAACTGTTGCGGTGTTGATTTTCGTTCTTCTTTAGGTAAAAGAAGAATATCCCCTAGCGGAGATTTATAATTAAGCGCCCGTAGTGCAAGGCCATAAGAAACAAGTAAGGCGCTTAGATTCTCTGGAGAAATATTCTTTTCAGCAGGGAAATTTGCCAAATCAAAACGGATCGTGTAATTAAACGCATGTTCGAGATGTTCCGCCCAGAACTTAAGATCGGCCCGGCCGCTTAAAAAGATCTGCGTAATGCTATCCCCACCGGTCAATTTATAAAAATAATCCAGAGAAGCTTTTAATTCTTCGTAAAAATGCGTTTTATCTTCCTCGGGAGTTCCCGACAAAAGAAAATCCCTGGACAAATAAACGATCCCTTTCGAAACCAATGTCACATGTACATTGCCATCAGAGTGGAGGACCACAAAACCTTGTGTTTTTGTTTTGTTGATCATGTTCAACGCCGCAAGTCCCCGTCCAACGGCCGAATAGACGGGTTCGATCATGCTGACTTTCGCTGAAGCCATGCGTAGATGTTTTAAATAACTATGTAAAATATCTTTTTTAATCGCTGTAGCTGTCACCGAAAGAACATTTTTGTGGGTTTCTTTAGCCTGATAATCCAAAATGGATTCGGAAAGCTTGAAAGGGATATAACGGCTCGCTTCATACCGGATCGCTTCGGCCGCTTCTTTTTTAGGAACTGCGGGCATAATAAAATGACGCGTGACAAGATGAAAGGGGCTGAGAGCAACATTAACATATGCCCCGGGTTCTTTGATCTTTTGAAGGGCATTGCGGATGGCTTGAGATTCAGGACTTAAGCGTTTTAGTTTCTGGCCTTCTTCACCCGACGATTTTTCTCCGCCCGGATCAGTCGTACGGATAGGTTCGATCACAAAATTCTTGATCTGAGGCCCCGCGATCGCGCGGACAACAGAAACCGCAATGACCTCATTTCGTCCGACGTAAATACCAACGCCTTTTCCCACTTTTATTTTTAACCCTTCTTGTTAGGAGTTCTTATATCCTTCAAATCATGCAGGATTCAAAAATACAGGATCGCCTTCCTGGATCTGGTTCAAAGCCTCTTGGTCCCAAATCGCTACCGCGGAAAGGGCAGGGTAAGCTTTTTCCACTTTCCCTTGTGCGATTTTCTGGCCGTTATGGTAAACGGTCAGGATTCTCCCTGTCTGGGCCCCTTGCAAAGCCCCCACATTGGCAACTATAAATGCGTATCGGCTATTCACCATCATTACTTTACCGTCGGGCTTCACACCTTGATCCTGAACTGGCTTAGCAAGCGCTCCCACAGGTCCGGAGGCAGGCATTAATTCTCCTTTGGCGATCATTTCCTTGATCGTCTGGAGCTTGGACCTGAGCTGTGCGATCAATGCGTCTTGGGACTGAACAGTCTTGTTCAGGGCATCGATCTGTTCTTCATAATGTGTGGTGACGCCGAACAATTCTTCACGGTAAGACCGTTCCATGATGTCGTAAGTTGCCGCTTTTTTCTGAGCACTCCTAAGATCCCCGGCCATGGTCCGGACCTGGGCATTAAGACGCTGTAACTCTACTTTTTGATTATTTGCAGTATTTTGAAGATCTCCAAATGTTTTCTGTAACCGCTTATTAGCATCCTGCAATTGAGATAACGAAGCTTCAAGATCCTGCCTCAGGGAAGATTCTTTAAAATACAAAGAAGCCAAGAAAGCCGCTCCGACCCAGCCGATCAGGAAGAGGACCGTGGCGAACCGGAACCCGGAATGCCCTTTAACAATCTTATCTGTTTGTGGGCGGAGAACTGGAGCAGGCTGCTTAATCTCTCCCGAAGGCTTTACCGGAGAGGATTTGACCTGCGGAAGAACCGGTTTATCGGTTAAAACCAGCCCGCTTTTCCCGCGCCCTTCGGCTTTAGGTCTTCCATATTCACCAACGATCTTTTCTTCCAAAGCAACCCAGCTTTTAATCTCGGCACTCCGGATCCAGGCATTGTTTTTAAGAATAGGTTCTTGGGAAAGAAGAGGGGCTGATTTGTTATCCGTTTTAGAGCCATGGCCATTATTGCCATTTGATTTGTTCTTAGAAAAGAATGGAAAGAAAATACGTTTTTGAACTGCCGGAGTTTTTGCCGCTACATTCAAACCGTTACCATTGTTCCTGATAAGAATATGCACCTTTTTTTCTTTGAGTGCTTCCATGGTATCATCCCCGCCGGTTTTGAATAGATCTCAAGTTATTAAATTTTCGACCCTTAAAGACATCTCCTTTAGGTATTTGCTCTATAGAGAATGATACGGAAGAACAGGGGTAGAAAGCAAGGGAAAATTTCTACTTTTATGTTATTTAACAACTTGGATTTATTGAGGTTGGGATAAAGAACGGCAAAACTGGACATTATGCCGTTTTTCAAAATCAGAAATAGTCTTTTCTTCTTTGAGCGTGATCCCAATATCGTCCAACCCTTGAAGGAACCGCTCTTTTACGGCGGGATCGATCTCAAAATGAAAAACTTTGGTTTCCAAAGAATGATGAATGGTTACGGTTTGGTCGACTAAATGGACCGTGGCTTCCAATCCAGGTTCCTCTTCTGCGGCCTTAAAGACCCAATCAACTTCAGTAGGGGCAAGCTCAATGGTTAAAAGTCCGTTCTTAACGCTATTATTCCTAAAAATGTCCGCAAAACCCGGAACACGATGCCCTCCTTCCTCTTTCCAGGGAGCAATAACGACTTTAAAGCCATATTGAACGATCGCCCATACCGCATGTTCCCGGCTGGAACCACACCCGAAATTATTTCGCGCTAAAAGGATGGTCGCATTCTGGAAATCTTCCTGATTAAGGATAAAAGACGGATCCGGTTGCCCGCTGGGCAAATAACGCCAATCCGAAAAAAGAGCTCCTTCAAACCCTGTGCGGCTGATCGACTTCAGAAATTGTTTGGGAATGATCGCATCCGTATCTACATTAGCCCGATCCAAAGGCAGGATCACGCCACGAAAATTTTCAAAAGCTTTCATGATTTGACCTCACATCTCCGGACATCAACGAAGTGCCCCGCAACCGCTGCGGCAGCCGCCATTTCAGGCCCCACTAAATGCGTACGCCCGTCTTTTCCTTGACGACCTTCAAAATTCCTATTTGACGTTGAAGCACATCGTTCTCCTGGCTTCAATTGATCCGGATTCATCGCAAGGCACATACTGCAACCCGATTCACGCCACTCGCATCCGGCGTTCTTAAAGATCTTGTCGAGGCCTTCGGCTTCTGCTTGTTTTTTAACTTGCTGGGACCCCGGGACCACAAGCACCCGCACATTCTGAGCAACGTGTTGCCCTTTTAAATATTTTGCGGCAGCTCGAAGGTCTTCAATGCGGCCGTTTGTACAGCTCCCAATAAAAACCGTATTGATCTTGATTTCCGTAATCGGCGTGCCCGCTTTAAGCCCCATATACTTCAAGGCTTTTTCAACATCAGCCTGATGATAGCCGGGGACTTGGTCTGTTTTGGGGATACAACCATCCACATCCGCCACCATGCCGGGGCTGGTCCCCCAAGTCACTTGCGGAGCGATCTGAGGAGCATCGATCGTTAGCTCTTTATCAAATTTTGCTCCGGGATCCGTGGCCAGCGTTTTCCAATACGCAATGGCTTTTTCCAGATCTTTTTCCTTAGGGGCATACGGGCGTTCCGTTTCTTTAAAATATTTAAAAGTCACTTCATCCGGAGCCACCATCCCCGAACGTGCTCCAGCTTCGATCGCCATATTACAAAGGGTCATGCGTCCTTCCATGGAAAGGGCACGGACGGCTTCTCCGCAAAACTCGATCGCTGAACCTGTCCCCCCTGCCGTACCGATCATTCCGATCAGTTTCAGGACCATATCCTTAGCGCCTACGGAAGGCTGGACATGCCCTTTAAATTCCACTTTGAAAGTTTTAGGTTTCTTTTGATGAAGGCATTGCGTTGCAAGCACATGTTCCACTTCCGAAGTCCCGATCCCGAACGCCAAGGCTCCGAAAGCTCCGTGAGTGGCCGTATGAGAATCTCCACAGACAATGGTTGTTCCGGGCAAAGTAATGCCCAATTCAGGTCCGATGATATGGATCACCCCCTGTTTGTCGCTGTGAAGATCATACAACGTCACCCCGAATTCTTTACAATTGGCCGTGATGGCCTCGATCTGTGCTTTTGCGATCGGGTCCGTGATATTAAAACGGTCAAAGGTCGGAACATTATGGTCCATGGTGGCAAAAGTCAGTTCAGGATGACGGACTTTACGCCCCGAAAGACGCAGCCCTTCAAAAGCTTGCGCGCTAGTCACTTCATGAACAAGTTGCCTGTCGATGTAGAGAAGCGCCGTTCCGTCCGGGAAAGTCTTGACTACATGGGCATCCCATATTTTTTGGAATAAAGTCTTAGGCATAAGAGTTATAAGTATAGCGATTTATCTCAAATTCGCAAGAATTGAACGACCCTTAAGAGAACAATTCTTTTTGGACTGCTTCCGGGACCGCGGCAGGATCTTTTAGCCCCGTGACTCCAACTCCTAAAAGCCGGATGGCTTTTTTACCGGCCATTGTTTTTTGGATCAGAAGTTCACAGGTCACTTCACAAATCACCTGAGCGCTTTGAGGCGGAATAGAAAGGGTTTTTGAACGGGTGATCTGTTCAAAATCGTGATACTTCACTTTTAAAACAATGGTCCTCCCCGAGCGTCCTTCTTTTTGAAGGTCCTGAAAAACGATCTCCGCAAACTGAGCCAATTTCCGCTTCAACCAAGGAAGATCCGTCACATCTTTGGAGAATGTTTCTTCCGTGCTCAATTGAGTCCGCTCCCAATGAGGATTCACCTCCCGATGTTCTTCTCCTTGCGCCATCTGATAAAGCCCGACCCCCCATTTCCCAAGCCGTCCGCAAAGCTCATTAATATCTTTATCCCAAAGATCTTTGCATGTTTTGATCTTCATCTTAGCAAGTGTTTCTTCGGTTTTGGGACCGACCCCCGGGAGTTTTCGCACCGGAAGATCTTTTAAAAATTCCAGGGCTTGATCCGGGGAAATTACCGTCAGTCCGTCCGGTTTTTTCATATCGGAAGCGATCTTTGCGAGGAACATCGCAGGGGCCACTCCGGCCGAAGCGGTAAGTTGGGTCACTGCAAAAATATGCTGCTTGATCAATTTCGCTAATGCGGCCGGGTCTTCCAAATGAAGCAGGTTCTCCTCGACATCCAGATAAGCTTCATCTAAAGAAACCTGTTCCACTTGCGGGGTATAGGTCCGGAGGATCGACATAATGGTCTTTGAAGCTGTGCTGTATTTTTCAAAGTGAGGACGGATGAAGATCGCGTGAGGGCAAAGACGTTTAGCCTGAGCGGTCGGCATGGCGGAATGGATTCCGAATTTCCGTGCTTCATAAGAGCAAGTACTGACCACGCTACGGCTTTGAGGATCACCTCCCACGATCACGGGTTTACCTCTAAGTTCGGGGTGGTCCCGTTGTTCTACGGCTGCGAAAAAAGCATCCATATCGATATGAATGATCTTTTTAGGCCAAGGGGTCTTAAGCGGATTTTCTCTTTTCTGCATGACTTATTATGTCATCACAAAGAAAAGGTGGCAATGGGAGGGATTCGCCCGGGAATTTACTTTAATTCACTTTAATCGAACGGATAAGGATCTCCGGTTTCGATCTTTCGCCAACCGTTCGGCAATTCGCTGCCGCGGCACATGAAAAGCGGGATATTGTTTTTCAATAAAAGATCCTTAACCTCCTGAAGTTTTTGTTTTTCTTCATCGGTATAAGCATCGGGATGAGTCGTGATGATCCAAACGCCATCCGCTTGAACTTCTTTATCCTGTTTGCTGATATAAGCAAATAATTCCTTTGCATCCCGGAGAACGGGCGGATCTTTTTCCCCTTTAAGGTAAGAACGGTAAGATACAGTGAATCCTCCCGATTTATGCATCATGACCGCCACACGCTCGGGAAGCATATGGAACCAGATCCCTTTAGTCCTAGAAGGCTCTAGAGCTTGCGCTCCCACAATCCCGAAAAGAAAAAACAGCGCTAAAACGATGATGGCCTTACATTTCACTTTATCCCCCTCCGGTATTACAGATTAGAGAAAAAAGTTTTTAAAGAATCGATCGCAACGACTTTGGTTTCACCGGTTCGGCGGTCTTTGATCTCGACTTTATTTTCTTTGAGATTGCGCTCACCGATCACGACCTGTTTCGGAATACCGATCAGGTCGGCATCGTTGAATTTCACCCCGGCACGCTCGTCGCGGTCGTCAAAAAGGACTTCTTGACCCGCCACTATAAGTTCGGCATAGATCTTTTCTGCGGTTTGTCGGACATTTTCATCGCTATGATTGACCGTAATGATCTCGATCGCAAAAGGCGCGATCGCTTCGGGCCATTGGATCCCTTTTCCGTCATGATGCTGCTCGATGGCTGCCGCAAGGATACGGTTTATGCCGATCCCATAGCAGCCCATGATCGCGGGTTTACGTTCCCCTTTTTCGTCCAGAAAATAAGCTCCGATGGATTCCGTATACCGCGTCCCCAACTTAAAAATGTGTCCGATCTCCATACTCGTCGTCAGTTTGAGTTTCCCCTTCCCGTCCGGGGCCAGATCGCCATCTTTCACGAACCGGATATCGCCCAAGGCTGTCGGAGTAAAATCACGGCCGATCGTAACATTCTTCAGATGTTTATCTTTTTGATTCGCGCCTGTTACCGCGTCCGCGATCCCTTGGATATCCCAATCCGCATAAACCGGGATCTTAAGACCTGCCGGACCCGCGAACCCTACCGGAGCGCCGGTCGCTTCCTGGATCTCGTGCGCATCCGCCTGCCGGAGCTCCTTCGCTCCAATGACTTTCCTTAATTTGCTTTCATTGACCTCGCTATCTCCCGTCACAAGCGCAGCAACCGCTTTTCCGTCGGCCATATAAATCAAGGTCTTGATCATTTGAGAGGGTGCTATCTTAAATTTATGGGTGATCTCTTCGATCGTTCGGAGATTGGGCGTGTCAAAAATCTCCGGTTTTGAGGATTTAGAGGCCGGAGTTTTCAAATGAGGATTACCCCGGAAAGCGATATCCTGACTTGCGAGATAACCGCTTTCGGAACTTGCCACGCGATCTTCCCCGTACGGGCAGATCACCATAAACTCCTGGCTCATTTTCCCGCCCATCATCCCGGTATCCGCATTCACCACCTGAAAATCCAGACCGCAGCGCGTGAAGATCCGGTGATAGGCTTCGGACATTTTTTGATAATTCAAATCTAATCCTTTTTCATCGACGTCAAAACTGTAGGCATCTTTCATGATGAATTCTTTGGTACGGATCACCCCAAAACGCGGGCGCGCTTCATCGCGGAATTTATTCTGGATCTGGTAAAGGTTCAGCGGAAGATCGCGGAAGGATTTGATATTGGTTCCGACCAGGTCCGTGATCACTTCTTCGTGGGTGGGCCCGAGCACGAATTCATGGCCTGCACGATTTTTGAAAGAGATCTTGTCTTCTCCAAGCGTCTCATAGCGCCCGGACTTTTTCCAAATCTCCGCGGGATGAAG
>CAYQTU010000011.1:0-30168 GCA_964420575.1 uncultured bacterium | reverse complement strand
GATCAGATAAATGAAATTCTGCATATGGCCGACCGGGATCTGTTTGAAATAAAGCAAGGAGCCCATAAGAGAGGTTACGCTTTTTCGTAATGGATCACTTCAAGAAATGGGTTCTCCTGAAGCGGGGTCCGCGATCTTTCCTTAAAATTTGAAGGGATCTCCGGATAAAAAACATCTCCATCATAATCCGCATGGATGCGGGTCAAATAAATGCCGTCCACCCGGTCGATCGTGGTCCGGTAGAGTTCGGCGCCTCCGATGATAAAGGCCTGCTGGGTCTTAACTTGTTTCAGCGCATCTTCCAGAGAAGCAAAGATCATTTGATCCGGATAAGGTTTTTGTCCGCTCCGGTCCAGGATGATATTCGTGCGGTTCGGAAGAGGTTTGCAGCCCAGGCTTTCGAAGGTCTTCAGCCCCATGATCACCGTTTGCCCTGTGGTCATTTTTTTAAAGTGCTGAAGATCTTTCGGAAAATGCCAAGGCAGCTGGTTCCCTTTTCCGATCACGCGATGATTTGCAACTGCAACAATATGATAAAGCATTTTAAAACCTCCGAAGCTTAGATGATCGTTTGGATCGCCTTAAACAGCCACCGGTGCTTTAATGGCCGGATGCGGATCATAATTTTCAATGCGAAAATCCTCATACTGGAACGAAAAAAGATCTTTTACCTCAGGATTCAGGATCATCTTCGGCAAAGAGCGAGGATCCCGGCTCAGCTGCAATTTGACCTGTTCCCTGTGATTTAGATAAATATGAACATCTCCAAAGGTATGAATGAATTCTCCGGGCTGAAGTCCGGTCACTTGAGCCATCATCATAGTTAAGAGCGAATACGATGCGATGTTGAACGGCACACCGAGAAAAACATCCGCACTGCGCTGATAAAGCTGGCAGGAAAGCTTTCCATTGAGCACATAGAACTGGAAAAAAGCATGGCAGGGCGGTAACGCCATTTTCTCAAGCTCCCCTACATTCCATGCGCTGACCATGATCCGCCGGCTGTCCGGGGTTTTTTTGATCATTTCAACGGCCTGCGCGATCTGATCGATAGCCATGCCTTCGGGTGATCTCCAAGAACGCCATTGGGCCCCATAAACCGGTCCCAGATCCCCTTGGGCATCCGCCCACTCATCCCAGATCGTTACCCCATGATCCTTGAGGTAGCGGGTATTCGTATCTCCTTGTAAAAGCCATAACAGCTCATAGATCACAGACTTCAAATGGACCTTTTTAGTCGTCACTAAGGGGAACCCTTGTTCAAGATCAAAACGCATCTGATAGCCGAAGGTGCTGATCGTACCCGTTCCGGTGCGGTCTTTTTTTTCGGTTCCGTGTATCAGGATATGATTGAGGAGTTCAAGGTATTGTTTCATGATTGGGCCTGAGGCGGAACAGGTGGTTTTTCCTCGATGAGGAAGAGTTGATTGTAAAGCTCATGACTGACCGCAAAAGGCTGAGAATTCCCCCGGAGAAGGGTGATATGCTCTCTGCCTTTCCCGGAAGACCACTCACTGTAAAAATCAAGTATCAAAGGGGTTTTATCTTTTTCGTGGATCTCAATAAAATACTTCGCCGGGGCTTTGAAAAGATTGGGGCTTAATGCGCCGGTAAAAAGACGTTTCACTTGGAACGTCCGAAGGGCTTCTGCGTATTTTTCCCACGGGAGCATGCCCGGCTTCAGGGTGAACGGTTTAGCCCCATTGATCACGACCTTCTCAGCATTCTCGGGGACAAAGTTTAAGGGATTATTTTTAAAAAAAGCACTGTCGTCAATGTCGAGGTCTTCAAAAAAATATTCCTGAAGCTGGAAAACCGTCGGGTAAACCGAATTTTTGATAAACCGCACCTTTTCTTTTTCATCCGCAGGTCCTGCAAGGGTCACAATCTCTTTCCCCTTCTTCAGAGCCAAAGTCATCTCCCAAACCGGCTTCTCGAGACCATACCCTGTCCCTTTAGGATCCACGACCTTTTGAGCCTTAAGGCTTGTTAAAGTCGCTAAAAAGCGAAGGATTTTCCCGGGATCCGCCGCAAACGGATAAGTGTTGCGCTCATACTTCCATGCATTTTGAGAAGGATCGCCGGGGATATTTTCCCGTTCGACCGAGACTATAAGATCTTTGCGGTTCTCTGAAGTGCGCAATAGAGTGATTTTCTGAATATCCTCTATTTTGAATTTCAAAAAGTTCAGATCCGCCCAAAAATCATTACGCGGTCTCGCTTCCTCAAAAGGAGTAAAGATCCCTAAAAGCTTTGGAACATCCCAGTCCACAAAATAAACCTCTGAAGCCCCGGCCTTTCGGACAAAAAACCCGCTGTAGCCCGCTTTTTTACTTCCGATCCGCAAATCGAGGACAGGTTTCTGGGAATCTTCAAAGAACTCCAGGGAAAAGGCATTTTGATCTTCAAGCCCGAAATCCGGAAAAAGGTTTTTATCACTGCTTCGCAATTCCCCTTTGAAAGACGAGACCGCCTTTAAAAGGGCGGCAATCTTTTCTCCGTCAGCTTCAACATCCCAGAGAGTTTTAACTTTCCACTGAGGCCCTTGCTTATACAATTCGATGATCGCGGCTTCCTCTCCGCGTCCTAAAATGATCTTTTGGATCTTGTCGGTAGAGAATGAGAAGCTCGGCAGCGTCTCTTTTGAGGAAGAAGCGCTCAAAGTGCGGAATAGGGTTTTAGCGATCAAGCCTAAAACAAGAACACCGAGAATAAGGCTCAGAATGAGGATCTGCTTTGGTTTCATGCTTGAATCTTTCCTCTAAAAAAAGGCGCGGTTTAGGTTCCGCTGATCTTTTTCAAATATTGTTGTTTTTCTCGTCTTCGTAAATAAGCACGCCCAAATCCCAATAAAGCGATCAGGATCGGCACCAGCAGCGTCACCAAAAAACGCCAGAGCACTTTAACAGGACGGGAGATCTTGGGAAGGGTCCGGTCCACAGGACCTTTAGAGCGGATCCCGATCAGCTCATCGCCAAGAGTCAGAACATCGATAGCGTTCAGGAAAAAGTTGATGTGTCCCCCGCCTTGGATCAATTGTCTTTGGAAGGGCGTAACCGCTCCGATCATGACCAACTTGCCGGGAAGCGGTTGGACCGTTTCGGGTTTTTGAGCCTTGGCTTTGGGGTCTGTTTGCTGACCGGTATCGGATTTGGCCGGCTCTTCAGAAGGCCAAGCAGGGACTTCTTTTCCTTTGAAAGCGTCCTCAAACTGTCCTTGCGCTAAAATCGCTAAAGGGAAAGGCCCTTTCGGGCTTTTAGGCATAAGATTCAGATCTTCGGGATTCATTGTCCCAGGCTTGAAGGGAACGGTCCATGATTTTTTGCTTGAAGAAAGAAGAACCTGCAATTTCAGTTTTTGGGCTTTGATCTTATCGAGATCCACTTTAAGCGCCGAACCCCACAGATAAAAAAAGGTCGAAAGGCGGGAAGTGATCGAGATCTTAGGGTTCATCTCAGAAGGCGACAAAAGGATCTGGATCGGCAGTTTCACGGGCATCGCCATATCAAAAATGCCTAAATTTGTGGGAGAATTAAGATTGATCACCCCGCTTTGTTCATCCGCGAGGACCTCGGAATCCAGCTCAAACCCCCAGGCCCGGGTCAGGTCATCGGTCGCGGGTTTCTTTTCATTCGGAACCAGCTGCAATCCTCCAAGCTCTGTTGGACGGTAATTGAACTCATAATTCTGGGCGGCAAGAAAAACAGATCCGCCTTTTCTTAAAAATTCATTGATCTCATATTTTTGACGGTCGTTCAAGGCCCTGGGTTCGATCACAGCCAGAGTTTTAACATCTCCCGGAATCTTGGTTTTCTTATCCAACGTGATCCTGGAGGTGTGATACCCTTCATATTCCAACCCCATCTGCAGGAACTCATAAGGATCATCGCGATAACTTTCAGGGATCTGCCCCCCTCCAAGCTGCTGCAATAAGGCCATAAGGTTCGGGTCCACATTCCGGTCCTGAAAAGGAGCAACCAAGGCGACCTTAGGAGCTTCCGCAAGGGTCATTCGGTAAAGTTTCGAAATGATCATGTATTCCAGGCTGTCAAAATTACCGGGATGGATCCGGGGAAGGATCTCTTCGGGTTTTTCTTTATAGGAAAGCGTCAATCCGGAATAGATCAAACGCACTCCCATTTCGTCCGCATCGATGGATTGCACCTGAAAAGGCTGGATACCTTTTTTAGAAAGTTGTTCTTCGAAAGATTCTTCCTGGGATTGCTTTTTTTTGTTTTTCTCAACCGCCTCAGAAACATCCATATGAAAGATCTTATATTGGAATTTTCCGCCCGAGGCGATACGGAGCTCATCCAGTTTATCAGCAATATCTTGTTCCAAAGTTTTCATAGAAGTAGGCATTTTTTCGGAAGAAGAAATATAAAGCTTAGCGACGGCAGGGGTTTTAAGACTTTTAAGGATCTTTTTCGTCGATGTGGAAAGGGTGTACATCCGCCCTTCGGTCAGATCAAAACGACCGAGCGGGAGGCCGGCTAAAAGCCAATTGCTAAACAAAAAGATCCCCGCACAAAGAAGTGCTGCCGTAGTAAAAATAGACCGAGCTTTGGGCCGCATTCTTCCTTCAAGCCAAAATCCGTTCAAGATTAAAAAGACCGCTGTCCCCAACACAAAGTAAAAAAGATTTTTGGTATCAATAACGCCTTTGGCAAAAGCGTCATAAGGGTCTGATGCGCCCAGAAAATGCCGCAAGAATGTCCCCCCTCCGGAGATCCAGCCGTCAAGAGAGGATGCCACGAATTCGGTCCCGATCAGATAAAGTCCGAAACAGATCATCATGGAAAGAATAAAAGAAACGATCTGGTCGCGGCAGAACCCCGAAACCAAGATCCCGATCGCCAGGAACAAACCTCCCAAAAAGGCCGCGCCGATATACCCGCCAATGATCCCGCCCATATCCGGACGTCCCAGAAAACAAAGCATGACGGGGATGGGTAATGTCGCTGCCAAAGCCGTCAAATAAAAGATAAAACTTGCCGCAAATTTCCCAAGGATGAGATCGCGGGTTTCGATCGGAAAAGTTAAAAGAAGTTCTTGGGTGTTGCCTTTTCTTTCTTCCGCCCAAAGACGCATGGAAACCGCCGGAAGAAAAACGGCTAAAAGAAGCGGGAGAACCGCAAAAAAAGCCCTCATATCCGCACGGCCAACGACAAAAAACTGGGTCATGAACAACCCGCCGTTCAAAAGGACAAAGATAATAATAAAAATATAAGCGATCGCGGAATTGAAATAAGCGGCAAGCTCGCGTTTAAAAATCACCAAAAAATTTGAAAATTTTCCCATAGTGTTCATTGCTTTGACTGCGGGGCTAATAATTGGATGAAGATCTCTTCAAGGCTCTGCGCTTTTCCCGAAGAAGCGGCCTTTTCAGCCAGTTCTTTTTTAGTCCCGTAAGCGACCAGCTTACCTTCATTGATGATCACGATACGGTCCGCCATGACTTCGACTTCCTGCAAAATATGGGTCGAAAAAATAACCGTTTTTTCTTTGGCAAGGCTTTTGATCAAAGAGCGGATCTCAATGATCTGGATCGGGTCCAGACCTGAAGTCGGCTCGTCCAGGATCAAAACCTTAGGATCATGGATCAAGGCTTGAGCCAACCCTACCCTTTGTCCGTAACCCTTGGAAAGTTCGCAAAGAAGATGTTTCCATACCGGTTTTAAATGGCAAGCTTCTTTGACCCAATCCAGACGGCTCATTAATAAATCCCCGGAAAGGGCTCTGGCCTTCCCTACAAAATCAAGGTACTCATCCACGCGCATATCGCCATAAAGCGGTGCTGTTTCAGGAAGGTATCCGATAGATTTTCTCACTTCGAGAGGGTCTTTGAGAATATCAAATCCGTCGATCCTTGCGGTCCCGGAGGTCGGATAAAGATAAGTGGTCAAAATCCTCATCGCGGTGGTCTTGCCCGCACCATTCGGCCCGAGAAGCCCGAGGATCTCTCCTTGATTCGCTTGGAAAGAAACGCCTTCAAGGGCAACAATATGCCCATAATGCATGGTCAAGGATTGAACGTCGATCATAAAATATTAAACCCGGAATTAAGCGTTCGGCTAAGATCAATTTCTTCTCGAAAAGATCCTGAGAAGAAAAAGGAACATGTTGATAAAATCCAGATAAAGCATCAGCGCCCCCCAAACCGCCATTTGTTCGGTGGTTGGAAGCCCGCTGTATTGAATCCTTTTGAGTTTTTGCATATCCCAGGCCGTAAGGCCGATGAAAACTGCCACACCGAGATAAGAAACGACCCAATCAAAAGCCGGGGACCGAAAAAAGAAATTCACAATGCTCGCGATGATGATCCCCCAAAGCGCCATGCCGCAAAAACTGCCCACAGAGCTTAAATCCTGTTTGGTCATCCATCCATAAACACTTACTCCCCCGAAGGTCATGGCCGTGATAAAGAATGTTGTCGCGATCGAGGCGTGTGTATAAACCAAAAAGATCCCGGAAAGAAAAACACCGTTCAACACCGCATAAGTGAAAAATCCTAATACGGCCGCCTGAGGGGAAATGCGCTGGCGTGCGATGGAAGTCGTCAGCCAGATCACAAGGATAAGCTCAACAATGGCAACAATCCACATCCCGCCATGGACGAGAAAGCGCATCAAGCCGAGATTGTTGGCCGTAATAAAAGCCACAAATCCCGTAAGCGCCAAACCCATTGCCATCCATTGGTAAACCTTTTGGATAAAGCTTTGAGCCGCTGCTTCCGGAGAATAAGAAACCGATTTATTTTCTTGATAGTTCATCGTCCACCTCCTGAGGAAAAAGATTTTAGAGCTTTAATTATATCGGAAAAAGCCAGGCCGCTCAAGCGGTCACGCTGTAGGCGGTAAAGGACTAGGGGCCGGCGGCATCAAGAATTCCTTAATCTTTTTTGCGGGACGGGCCAGGATCGCTTGCTCCCCTTTTTCAATGATCGGACGCTGGATCAGGTCCGGATAGATCGCCATAAGATCAAGCCATTGTTCTTCGGAAAGCTTTTTGGCATCCAGCCTCAGGTCCTGATAGATCTGTTCTTTTTTGCGAACCAGTTCCTCCGCGGTCATTTTTAATTTTTGAAGCAGCTCCTTAAGCTTCGATTTAGGGATCGGATCCGTATAATAATCGACCGCTTCAAAATTCACTCCGCTCTCTTGAAGCATCTTATAAACTTCTTTGCAAGTGGTGCACGTGGGTTTCTGATACACGGTAATATCCGCCATAAAACCTTCTCCTCGTTGGACCTTAACTTTTTAAAAAATAAAGACCGGCATAAACTTTGGGATCGACCAGATAGCCTTTGCGTTGCATCTCATAAAGCCAGAGGTCCGCTTCTTTAAGGGGGACTTCATGGACCACGATCGACTCCGTATCATCCCCTCCGCCTTCATGTTTTTTAACGATATCCAAGGCCTGAAAAAAAGTGATCACCTCAGAACTTAATCCGCTTGAGACCGGCCCTTCCACTAAAGGCATAAGTTCTTGGGCCTCATAACCCGTTTCTTCAAGAAGTTCCCGGCGGGCCGCTTCTTCCAAAGTCTCTTTTTGGGGAGTTTCCTGATCATTCACAAGCCCTGCCGGAAATTCGATCACACTGGCTTCTACCGGACGCCGGAATTGTTCTACAAAAAGGACTTTATGGTCATGGGTCATAGCAACGATCACGACGATGCCCGTACAATTGCGTCGTTTTACAAACTCCCAGTTATCTTCCCTTAATAAGCGGAGGTATTTCCCTTCATAGAGGATCATATAAATTTCCCGTGATTTTTTAAGATCAGAAGCCGGCCGCCTCACCTTTCCCGCGAGGATCGCTTTCGCCGGTTATTTTACCAGAATCATCAAAGTAAATCATTTGTACATTGCCAATGTTTTCCCGGTTCAAAGTATAGTGCCCCCAAAGCTCAAGCTGGACCTTAAGCAGTGAATTTTTATAAAGCTCAGGTTCCATCTCCAAAAGCCCGTCACGGTCCAAAACCCGAGCGGATCTTAAGGCGTCTTCCGGTGAGTTTTCAAAATCGATCATTTGAACCAGAACCGTTATGAGGGCCGGAACAGCATCTTCCACATTCCCCGAAGAACCGGCCATCAGCCAAAGTTTCCCTTCCCGAAAAACAAAGACGGGCGCAATCTGGACCCTGGGGCTCTTCTCTCCCTCCGCTAGGTTAGAGACCTCAGGATCGGCATCTTTATGATTAGGATCCGCATCAAAATGGGCTAACTGATTGTTCAATAAAAACCCATACCCCGGAACAACTACAGCCGAACCAAAAGGGTCGCCTAAGGTTGTAGCATAAACCGCACGGTTCCCCCATTGATCCACAATAAGCACATAAGATGCCTGCGGGGTCTGGATCTTCTCTTGACGCTCCCGCTTAAAATCCTTATTGCGGATCACTTTACTGAATTGGATCTTTCCTGCCTGCTGTTTAGCCCACTCCGGAGAGATCAGTAAATCTTCGGGAACCTTTGAAAAATCAGGGTCCGCGATCTTTACCTCATCCGAAAAGGCCACTTTTTGAGCTTCCGCGATCAAATGATAGTTCTCCGGCTTTTCCTTAAACCCCGTTAATCCAAAATTCTCGAGAATCTGAAGGGATTCTAAAAGAACAGGGCCACTTGCCGAAGGAGCCCCTGCGCTAAAAATATCATACCCCTGATACCGTCCATAGACCGGATTGCGTTCAAGAATCTGATATTTCGCAAGGTCTTTAGCGGTCATAAGCCCCGGAAAAAAAGATTCTTCGCGAATGGTCTTTACTATGATCTTGGCGATCTCTCCGTCATAGAAAGATTTATACCCTTTTTTTTGGATCAGCCGGAACGTAGAAGCAAGCTCGGGCTGGACGAGCATCTCTCCTGCCTTCAAAGGCCGGCCTTCTTTGAAAAAGATTTTAGCGGTCGCATCAAAAAGTTTTAAACGCTCTTGATGCTTCTCGATCAAAGATGAAAGGCTTCCTGAAACCTCTACTCCTTTTTCTGCAAGCTCGATCGCGGGGTCAAAGAGAGATTCAAAAGAGATCTTATTGCTTCCGAAACGGGCCTGAACATCCTGAAGAAGTTTAAGCGTTGCGGGGATCCCGACCGGGAACCCTCCGCTCATTTGATCGGGCCAAAATGGATAGGGACGATCATGATCATCCAGGAACATTTCGGGAAAAGCTTCTTCAGGCGCTTGCGAAGTCCCGTCAAAAAGAGTGATACGCTGGGTTCCGATATCATAAAAAAGGAAGAACCCGCCGCCCCCGAGGCCCGAGATCTGAGGCTCGGCAACATTCAAGACCCATTGGGCCGCGACCACGGCGTCAGCGGCATTTCCGCCTTTTTTGAGGACTTCTAAAGCGGCTTGGGTCGCGCGGGGATCTGAAGTGACCACCATGGCTTTGGAAGCCGTAACCGCTTGGAGAATAAACGGATTTCCGAGAAGGAATAATGCGATAAAGAGGGAAAATGTGATCTTTTTTGGGAACATATGGCGGCAAAACCTCAGAAACGGTCGCGAATCTTGATGCGACCGGTTACCGGCCTAAAACTTTTTTAGCGGCTTTTACAACATAAGGTGACGTTAAACCGTATTTTTCAAGAAGCTCTTCCGGTTTCCCGGATTCAGCATACGTATCCTGGATCGCAACGAATTCCATTTTGCATGGATGCTTTTTGGATAGAAAGGTAGCGACCGCACTTCCCAATCCGCCCCAGATCTGATGCTCTTCGGCCACAACAATGTGGCCTGTTTTTTTCGCCTCTTCCAGAAGAAGATCCTTGTCTAGCGGCTTGATCGTATGCATATCCACCACCGTCGCCTGGATACCTTCTTCTTTCAATTCCTCGGCGGCTTGAAGCGCTTCAAAAACCAGGAACCCGTTCGCAACAATCGTTAGATCTTTACCTTCGCGCAACCGGACCGCTTTGCCAATCTTGATTTCATCTCCGCTTTTATGAACGATCGGCGCTTTGGGACGACCGGTGCGGATATAGACCGGCCCTTGATGTTTTACGGTTTCCCACATTAAGGCCCTCATGGAAACTTCATCTGAAGGGACCATAACAACAAACCCCGGAAGCGTCGTCATTAAAGCAACATCTTCGATGCTCATCTGAGAAGCCCCGTCTTCCCCGACCGTGATCCCGCCGTGGGAAGCAACGATCTTGACATTCAGTTCAGGGAAAGCAATGCTCATCCGGAATTGGTCATAGCCTTTACAAACAAGGAAAGAAGCAAAACTTGAAATGAAAGGGATCTTGCCTGCTGCGGCAAGACCGGAGGCTACGCCGACCATATTGGCCTCCTGGATCCCGACATTAAAAAACCGTTCCGGGAAAACTTCTCCGAACATCGCCGTCTTGGTCGATTTGGAAAGGTCCGCATCCAGAACCACCACATCGGGATTGATTTTTCCGATCTCGATCAGCGCTTCGCCGTAAGCATCCCGAGTGGCTTTCCCCATTTTCTTTTCCATGTTAGGCAAGCTCCGCTAAAGCTTTTTTGACTTCGTCGGCCGTGGGAGCAACGCCGTGAAAATGATTGTTATTCTCCATAAACGAAACTCCCTTGCCTTTAACCGTATGTGCAATAATGATCGCCGGACGATCTTCTACTTTTTTAGCTTTTTCCACCGCTTTGATGATGGCCTTCAGGTCATGCCCTTGGATCTCTTGTACATGCCAGCAAAATGATTTCCACTTCCCGATTACGGGTTCCATATCGCAAATTTCTTTGGTGCATCCGTCCAATTGGTATTTATTGTAATCCAGGATCGCGATCAAATGATCCACGCGGTGATGCGCCGCCATGGCCGCCGCTTCCCAATTCTGACCTTCATTCATTTCGCCATCGCTGGTGATCACATAGGTGTAATAATTCTTTTTATCAAGACGTCTTGCAAGCGCCTCCCCGATCCCGATCGAAAGCCCTTGGCCCAAAGATCCGGTTGAAGCTTCGATCCCCGGAAGCTTCCGGCGGTCCGGATGTCCTTGTAATGGACTTCCGAGTTTGCGGAAATCGGTCAGGGTTTTAGGGTCAAAATAACCCGCTTCGGCCAAAACCGCATAAAGCGCGGGCGAGGCATGCCCTTTACTTAGGATCAAACGGTCTCTTTCCGGCCATTGGGGATTTTTAGGGTCATGGTTCATCAGATTAAAATAGAGAGCCACCAGTATTTCGGTCGCAGAAAGAGAGCCGCCGGGATGTCCGGAAGCCGCTGCTCCGGTCATTTCGACAATATGACGGCGAATTAGTTTCGCTTTCGCCTTAAGCTCTTCTAAGGAAAGTCTGTTCATTTGGTCATGCGTTGTGGGGTCACAAGAAGGTGCAGTTTATATGCTTTCGTCTTTTCCGTCAATGACAATATCCGCTCTCCCGGACTCTTTTTAAAAAGGACTTGTGCCCTTCAAGGATACTCATACAATGATACTATTTCAGAAAGGTCTTGGCATGAAAAAACAGAAAAACCTTCAAAATTCCCTCATTATCGCCTCGAGCGAACGGCATCCAGACCTTTATTATGCAACAAAATTCCTTGCTCCCGACCCTTTTGTTTTTATGGAGATCCGCAACAAAAAATACATGATCGTAAGTGACCTAGAGATCGACCGTGCCCGGAAACAAGCCAAGGTACATCACATCGTTTCAGCAACTGCCTTAAGCCGGGAATACCGTCAAAAATACAACCGCCCTCCCCGCCCCATAGAGTTGGTCTGTTATTTCCTTAAAAAACAAAAAGTAAAATCTATTTTGATCCCCGGAGATTTTCCCGTAGAACATTTCGATATTTTAAAACGCGCCGGATTCAGGATCTCGTATAAAAAAGGGATGTTCTATGACCAGCGTGCTATCAAACGCCCTGAGGAGATCCGCGCCATCCAACAAGCTTTGCGCATCACCGAGCAAGCCGTTCAAAAAGCCGTTTCTTTGCTAAAAAAAAGTAAAATAAAAAAGGGGAAACTTTATTTTCAGGGGAAGTTTTTGACCAGTGAAGGTCTAAGACAGATCATCCACCAAGCGCTTTTAGAGAAAGGCTGCATCCCCGAACACTCGATCATTTCCTGCGGGAAACAAACGGCGGATCCTCATCATCGGGGCTCAGGGCCGCTTTATGCACATCAACCGATCGTTATGGATATCTTCCCTAAAAATGAACGTACGGGTTATTTTGCAGATTTCACACGCACTGTTATCCGCGGAAAAGCATCTCTTCGATTTAAAAAAATGTACACAGCTGTTCAAGAAGCCCAAAAGATCGCTTTTAAAATGATCCGCTCAGGGGTCATAGGTTCTAAAATACATCAGGCGATCTGTAAAAGGTTCTCAGAGCTTGGGTTCGAAACGGGCGAAAAAAATGGACGTATGCAGGGTTTCTTTCACAGTACCGGCCATGGACTCGGCCTTGAAATTCATGAAGCTCCTCGGATCGGTCCCGGAAATGACATTTTAAAAACAGGGCAAGTGGTCACGGTAGAGCCCGGACTTTATTATCCGGATATTGGAGGGATCCGCCTTGAAGATGTGGTAGTGGTCACGCGTAAGGGTTGTAAAAATCTTACCCGTTTTCCGAGACAATTGGAGATCTAGAGACCAGCTCTTCTTTTTTCTTCCTTGAAAATTCCTTCACTTCACATTCACGAATCAACGCCCGTGTATGGTCCCCGCAAGTTTCCTGATAGATCAACTCCACGGGCCCATGGGTCCTTGTATAACGCGAAGCTTTCCCTTTTTGATGCATTTGAAGACGCTTGAGGATGTCTTTTGTAATACCTGTATAAAAAGAACCGTCCGCGCAGCGCAAGATATAAAGAAACCAGTCCTCGCGATCTTTCTTTTTCCGTTTCGACTTTTCAGCTTTGGCCTCAAGGCCTTTCAGCATCTTTTTATACGTAGGATGCATGGAGACTTATTTCTTGAACCGGTGATGGTATTTCACAGTCACAAAAACCACTCCGCTGAAAAAGAAAAGATTCGTATAACCGAAAAGACGGAAAGCCACGTCCGAAGAGAGAAAAGCTGCGGGCGACATTAAGAGAATGCAGATCCAGACCCCGAAAACCCAGATCAAGCTGATGTCGTCAGCTGATTTCCGTTTGACGATCCTTAGGATCAGCGGGATATTAAAAAGCGGAAGGATAAATCCCGCGATCGCACCGAGATGAGAGAGGATCTTTTCCATTTAAGAGTACCACTCTTTCGTAATAGCGCGGACTTTCTCCTGGGCTTCACTGACGATATCCTCAGGTTTTCTTTTTCCGGCATTCATTCCGGAGGCGGTCACTGCGCGAATGTCCGAAAATCCCATGAACTGAAATTCCGTTTTAGCTAAACTGACGGCATGCTCCCAAGAGGCCATCGGCCCTTCGTAGATCCCCCCGCTCGCAAGAAGGACTAACGCTTTTTTCCCCTTCATTAATCCTATAAAATTTCCCTGCTGAAGGTCCCAGGTTTCTCCCTTAAGCATGATGGAATCAAACTAGGTATTAACTACCCCGGGGAGAGAAAAATTAGGCATCGGAGAGGCCAATACCACAATCTCCGCCGTCTTGAATTGCGCCGCCATGCTATCCATTTTGGAGATCGCTTTTGCATGCAAGGCATCCAGCTTTTGTCCCATATAATTCCGCTGGGTGTAGGCTTCAAGGCTTTCTTTCCCAAAGACATCCGGCATACACTTCAAAAGGTCTAACGTTTCCAGACCGGCTCCTTTGACCCCTTGCAAAAAGACATCCACTAATTTTTTCGTGTAGGACTGTTCCCCGCGCGGCAAATAAGTAACAAGAAGTGTTTTCACGGTTCTCCCCTTATTCCAGCTGATCTTCCAGCTTCTGCGTTAAACTTTCGATCTGTTTTAAAAGATAATCCGGGACCAGATCTTCTTCTTCAAGTTGACTTTTAGCAGCGTTCAGAAAACCAACCAGACGCCTGAGGATCCCGTTCCGTTTTTGCTCTTTGGCTTCCGGAGTATCCTTAGGCTTTTGTTCGTCAAGGATCCTTTTAACCTTAGCCCGGACCTCTTTATGTTCTTTAGCTTCCTGAAGGACATCTTTTTTAAGTTCCGCAAAATCCCTGCCCGAGATATTTTTGTTGTTTTTGGCAAGCCTTAGAAGATTCACCGCTTCATAATCCGGGATCTTTTGGGGCGGTTCCGTTTGGGCGAATTCGGGCTTGATGATGCGGGGCTCTTCTTGTTCTAAAAAATAATAAGATTTCAGAAGTTTAGATGCGGTCGCTTCCCGGATACGGAGTTCTTTCTGGCAATAGGTCTCAAACGCCATATACCCCCAATCTTTATAGCATTTATTCTTATAGATCGTATAAAGATGCTGTCCAAGCTCGATCCAAGAGGCTTTGTGTTTTTTAGCGATCTCAAGGGTTTCTTGCCGAAGCGTTTCTGTCGTCATATAAAATCCAACATAACCTTTCTTGGAATAATTTTTTGCTGAAAAGCTTCATCTAAAAGCTTTTGGAAACCCGCTTCACCGTCCCTGCCGATATCCACGGTCCGACTGTTCACATACATCCCCACAAACCGGTCATTCAGTTCTTCCGAAATCCCACGGCCGAATTGAAGTGCATATTTTAAGGCTTCTTCGCGATGAGACAAGGCGTATTGGATGCTTTCTTTGAATAGTTCAGAGAAAGAAGCGATCGTTTCTTGCCCCAAATCCCGGCGGATAATATCGATCCCGAGCGGAAGAGGAAGCCCGGTCTTTTCATGCCACCACACCCCAAGATCTAAAACTTTATAAAGCTTATGCGTCTCATAAGTGATCTGCCCTTCATGAATCACGAGCCCTAACTCGGCCTGGCCGGTTTTAACCGCTTCAAGGACTTGATCAAAAGGAAGAAAAAGCGGAACAAAATCTTTTTCATAAAGCTGAAGAACGAGGTAAGCCGTGGTCAGTTTGCCAGGGATGGCAATGGTTTTATTTCGGAGGCCCCCTATTTTTTTATTTTTAGAAACAAGAATAGGCCCATACCGATCTCCGACGCTCGCTCCGGAACGCATGACTTGATAATGTTCGGCCAGATACGCGTAGGCATGACATGAAACTGCCGTGACTTCTAGATCAGCCCGGAGCGCCCGCTGATTCAGACTTTCAATATCCTCGATCACGTGTTCTACGGAAAAACCCTTCATCGGGATCTTTTCTTTGGCTAAGGCATAGAACATAAAAGCATCATCGGCATCCGGACTATGCCCAACACGAATGAGTTTAGAAGATGTAGGGATCATGGCGTTCATCTTATCATAGAGGAGAGAAAATAAGGAACGAGAAACGTAAAAGCTTTAAGCCGCGCGTTCCAGGACGAACCGGCTCTGGACCTCTTGGACCAGCACATGGATCCGATCCCCGGCCAGGTTCAAGAAGTTCTGGAACCGTTCCGGCGTCACCACCATCGTGTCCGGAAGCTGTTCCTTCAAGAGCGCCATCATCGGCTCGTTGGCGAACACCATTGCTTTGAACGTAAGCGCTGAAACGGTCGCCGTCTTCAAACGAACGGCTTCCGCCTTCAGACGGGCCTTCGCATCCTGGACATCTTTTGCCTTCAGGATCGGAGGACGGTTCGCTTCGATCAACTTGGCGTTGATCTCATCCACCATCTGAGCATCTTTCTCACTGCGCACGATCACGGCGGCAGGAATATTCCCGAACACCGTACGGATCACGGCAATAGCCCCATGGTCAAACGCGAATTCGGGACCAAGGACCAAAGCATCCGAAGCCGTAAGCGTTTTCCAGCCCAGCACCTTGCGCGCATCATTGAACTGCGCAACCCGTTTGAAGGCTTCGGGCGCAGAGGCAAAGGTGAAGGATTCACTCGCTTCCGCATCCGGGAATACTAAAGAAGTTATAAGTGCTTGAGCGTTGAATTGGTGAACGATCCTTGAATAAATGTTTTCGGTAAGATCCGTTGTCACACCGACAAAACCTTGCAAATACCCGCCGCCGAGACCCACGTTCTGTTCAAGAAGTTCCTCGATATCATTGACCGTCACTGCCGTTTGAGAAAAGGTGCTTGTTGTTAAATCCGTCCTCAAATTCGCCGCATCTGAAGTGTTCACCGCCAGCGTTTTTGAAGAAGCATCCATAGTTTGCATAGCTCCCGTTTCAGAATGAGACGTTTTTACGGATGTTTCAACGATCGTTTTTAAAATATCAGCGCGGGATTCCGGACGCGGTAAATTCTCAAGGATCGACCGCAAAGCCTCCCGTTGTTCGGGGGTCGGAGAGGGTAATGTCTTTGAGAAAAACCCCTGGATCAACCCTTGTCCCTGAAGACTTTCCAACAATTGCCTTGAAGTTGAAGAAGCAATCACGCCGTTAGAATTCACCATATTGCTCCATAAGATCACGGGGGTTTGAGGGTTGTATTTTTTAACGCTTTTCACCAACTGATCCCCCCGGACCCCGTCGAATCCTTCTAAAAGAGTCCATACCAGATCAAAAGGCTCTCGAGAATTAAGGCGGTCAGTAATCTCTTCCCCTGCTTCTACTTTGACCTCTGCAATTTGGACTCCGGGGATCAGCTCACGAAGCATTTGAATGGCGGTAAGCCTGCCTCCGCTTCTTTCCATGACCAACACACGACGGATATGAGTATCTGTCAACGGCCCTTTCGAAACAGACTGAGCTTCGGAAGAGACCCCGGTTTGGACTTGAGAGACCGGAGATGAGATCGGAGCCGGAACAGTCGGTTGAATATTATTGCGCTGGGGCAATGCTCCAGATGTTGAAGGGGGAACGGGTTTCGCAGCTAAAGCTTGTGCTGAAATCGTCGGCTTTAAAACCGGGGTTGCATTTAAATTAGCGCTAGGTTTTAAAACATGCGTTTCCCTAAGATTCAAGCTTCGCGCTTCCGGACGTTTTTCTTCTGCTGCAGGTTGCGGAACAGTGGCCGGAGCCGGCGTTTTTACTTCTTTAAGAACAGGTTGTCCGAAGGCAAAACGAATCCCTTCCATTGAAAACCGGTCTTGGAATTCTTCAAGAATCGCTGCAGGTTCTGCCGCTTCTAATTGATAAACCTTTTTCATTTCTAGAAGAATTGCTTCCGTAAGCGTGATCACTAATGCTCCGCTCTCATCCAGGCTGATCTTTTCAGGGATGCCCCGTTCCGGATCCGCCTGAAAATTAAGCGTATAATCTTTATCCAGATTTTGAGGGGATACCCGAACGGTCGAAGGATGATAGCCGTGACGGATTTCAATAACACCCGGCCACAGGGCGATCCTTGTTGAGTAATCCGGATAAGCGGTATTTTCAAAATCAATCGTTCTAGAGCCATAGATATAGACCGCTTCAAGCTCATGAGTGGTTGCATTCGAATAAGCTGATACCTTCACGCGGACCAAGTCTTTGGATTCCTTATACGGGGTCACCGTGCGGATCACGATCTCTTCTTTTTCTTTAGCGACGCTTTGATTTTCGGAGTCTTTAGGAATAAAGGACGGCCAAGCTTGATCAAAATCTTTAAAGAGAAGGCCTAGGGCTTGGGCCACATTTCTTCCTTCGGGACGGATTTGAGGGATAAATGCAAGAATACGAACCGCTTGATCTCTTAAAACTAAGATGTCCCCAACGGTTTTGTGGGGATCTCGCGCCAACTCGCGTGCCTTTTCAAGAAAAGCCTGATCTTGGAGCGCTTTTTCAACCTCTTGGAAGGCTTGCGACATAAGCGCTTGTTTTTGGATTTCCCGAAGACGGATCTCTATTCCCGTATGAACGCGAGGCATTAAAGCTTCGATCTGGTTAGGACTCGGTAAAGATGTCCCCTGATTTTGGAACACATAACCATAGAGAAGAGCATCCATAGAATACCGCAAAACAAGCGCGGGATCGGTAATAGTTGTTTTTTGCCCTAATCGGGATTCCGGACGGCCCACTTTGGTCAGGACTAGCCACTGTGCGTGGAAATTTTTCTGAGCGACGCCTTCTGCATCCCGGCCAAGAACATTGACCGGCGCCCCAACCTCATACCATTGGATGATGTCTTCTCCGGTGCGGACTTTGGGATAAAGATGCGCTTTTCCTGGATCAATCGTCCAATCCTCAACTTGATATTTAACATCGCTCCTGTTTTCCACAATAGCGCTCAACCCATGAACACGAAGCCATGATTTCCCGTTTTCTCGGGTAAAAGCGCTTGAGCCGAGGTCTACTACCACCGCTGGGATCTTATCGTTGTGTTCGCTTCCGTCACGGGATCGGGTCACCATGATCGCCGCAGAATTATGCGTGTCATGAATGCGGATGATCCCCTCCTGCATTAAACCTCGGGTCTCTTCGTGAAAGGCTGCGGCATGATACATTTCATAAGCTTCCGAATTCCAATCTTTGATTTTTTCCAAACTTTCGGGATCAAAAAAAGCAACAAGCGCCATGACCGCGGCCAGTTTTTCCTCCCCGAAATATTCGGCTGCTTTTTCGGGGCTCAATGTTTCAAGATCCCGAAAATATTCCAAAAGCTCTTGGGGAACTTGTGAAGATCTGGGTTTCCCTTCAAAAGCGTCTCGGATCTTTTGTAAAAATTTCCTGTTATTGTCGTGCCTCTTTAGCGCTTCTCCAAAGGTCCGGAGATACTGCGCACCAACAAGTTCGCCTTTATGGACTCGGCTCAAACGGACCGAAGTTGCGCCAAACGACAGGAACTGCTCCGGATTTTCCCGGTAAGCCCGGATCGCTTCCTTGAATTTTTCGAGATAATCCTCGCTGGCATAATAGTTCTCTCTGGGAAGATCCAGAGCTTCGCTGGCGGGAATGATCACGTTCCCTGAGCCTGGGATCGACCAATCCAGAACAGTCCCGATCAGCTGGATATTCCCTTCGATCCAGGCCGGACCTGTGCTTAAGCCGCCGTTCGCCATCACATCAGCTTCGGTGATCTCGGAAGCTCCTGTTTCAAAATCGGAATCCTGGACCTGTTCATGAGAGATCCCGAGGACCTTCACTTGATCATGAAGGCTCCATCCGGTCTTTACAATAAGACGTCCGGATTTTTTCTGGCCTCTTTGTTTCGCATTGATCTCTTCGGCTAAACGCTTCAGCTCTTCGAATTTATCATCATAACGGCTTTGCACGTTCGCAAAATAGATCACGTTGGCACCTTCTTCGACAAGGGTCCTTAAATTTTTATTCACCCAAGCTCTTTGCAATCCTGCTTTTTCAGGAACGAACCGCCCTGAGTAAGAGATCGTGTAGGCTTTCGGATCCAAGTCCCACCCAAAAAGTTCATTCACTCTCCGGATCCCTTCTTCCTTAGCCGCTAAGATCTGTTTAGGGGTCGGACGCTCCGGATCGGCCTCATCGCCGAAAAGATCTTTCAAGATGCCGCGGAAAAAAGAGCTGGAAAAATTCCGGTCGTCGCCGTTCGGGATCGCAAGGATCCTGACATCCGGGTCATAAGGCGCGATCACAAAAAGATGCCGTGTGGAAACTGCGCTGCCGCCGTCTGCGGCACGCATGCCGGCACTGGAATGATCGACTTGATGTTTTACAGGGTTGGCATAAAGACGTCCCCAGCGGTGTTCACGGATCCCATAATTCAAAAGTGGGCTTCTTTCTCCGTCATAATACCCTCGGTTGTTGATCGTATGCCCTACCATCCAGACAAAAGCGTCCCGGAGAGAATTTTTAGAGTTTTCTTCATCCCGAAGGCGCTTAAAGACCGCAAGGTTCGCCGCCTGTCCGTCATTCAGCCAGATCACCGCGGATCGATATTCTCTCTGATGGCGGACCGTCCAATCCTGTTTCTTTTCTTCCAGGCGCTCCATGAATTTTAAAGTCGCGCGGCTGAAGAACTCGGAAAATTCTTCCCACTCGGCGGAATTGTACTGATTATGACCGTATTTATAGAGAAGCCGTGTATAGAAAGGACCTCCGTCGATCAAGCGGACTTCGATACCGTCTTCAGTGCGGCCCTGCCAAACTCGAGTGGGAACGGTTTTCCCTCCGACGGTCACATTGAATTCATCGATGATTTGAAGGTTTTTAACGGGATGCTCCAGTTTCCCATAATCCAGCGGTTCTTCGACGACCGAACCGTCGGGTTGGACACGCAGTTTAAAATGATACCGAGGTTCTACGGTAATGAGATTTGCATGCTTCGCGAGAAGCCGATTGACTGCGCGTGTGTGATACTGTCCTACTCTGCCAAGGCCTCCGCCCAAAACCCAGGTTTCGGGAGAAATATAATAAAGCGTCCGCCCGGTCAGCGCAGGTCCGAATTTGATCACCCATTCTTCAATATACTTGTCATATTCCGTTTGATCTAAAAGTTCTTCTCCGAGCATCAAAAAGACAGAGTCGGTCAAAGGGAGATAGCCCAGTTGCTTTTGATTCGCTGTTTGTTTCAAGAAATGGAGTAGTTGTTCTTGTTTATCTTTATCCATGGCCGCAACGGCATGAAGGAAAGGCCATTGGGATTCAAGCGGGGATTGGTCCCAGGTCTCCCCCGCCGCAGCATATTCCGAAATGAGGTCCCGAAGTTCGGCGGCACCATTTTTTTCTTTTGTGTGATTTCTTTCAAGCGCCAATTCAAGCTTTTTCTGAATATAACGGTGGTTATTGCTCCGGATCGCCGCAACGGCAAGCGGAACGATCAAGGCATAAGTCGGGGTCTCCCCGCCCTGGACCGTGATCATTTTTTCATCGATCAATCTCCCGATCAATCTTTGGACTTCATTTTCTAATTGAACTTTTGCTTCTTTTTGTTTAGCGCTTAATCCCAGCTTCTGATTCTCTAACTTTTGCATAACGGCCGGGAACAATTCCGTTTTAGGGATCTCTCGCTTGCCTTCGAATTGATCCAGGAACACCCAGACAATCGAATTCATTTTCTGCCAATCAGAAGACCGTTCTTTCATCCCCATCCAAAGCGCTCTTTGCCAAGGCTCCAAGTTATTCCCGTTATGACGGATCTTCAAATTGCGCGCTTCCGGACGGATAAAAGGCGTGACCACGATCGCGGGGTAATGGCTATTCGGGATCTCCCCGAATGAAAGGTCATAAGCGTTCCCATCATCTTTCCAGATACGGTCTAAATAGAACTGCGCTTTTTCCCCAAGACGCGTCGGCTCTTTCATTTGTCCGTTCACAGCCGTTGTCCCCGCAATAATTTCTCCTTTATTATTTCCTGTCACCCACCACAAGAACAAAAGTCCGCTAAACCCGTCTCGCCGAACGATTTGTCCTGCCATTTCATGGATCGCCCCTTGAAGTTCTCTAGCTGAAACTCTCCGTCCTGCCATCGGCGCACGTGATTCCGGACGAGGCTCTTCCGGATACCACTGAGGATCCACGGCCATGGTCGTTAATTTTTCCGGCCAAGGGTTCCCAGCCGTTCTTTTAAAAGACATACCTATACGCTCTGTTAACTCATCACGAAGAAATTTTTCAAGCCATGGGAATTGCCGTTTACGGGTTTCGTTAAGATCGATCTGCCAGGACTCCAATCGACCCTCAGCGTCGAAATGTAAGCGGACCCATCCTTTGTAATAGTTTTGGTTGGTAATATCCTGGAAGGTCTGGATCCTTTCGACCGGACGGACATAAAAATCATAGATCAGGTCACTATTGCGCAGATCTCCGGTATCCATGGCAGGGCCTTGGCTCAATCGCAAAAGAACACCGAATTCCTCAGAAGGGCTAAAAAGATCCGGATCAACGGATTTTCCGGCGGCTTCTAAAGCAGCGATCCTCCGATTTTGTTCCTCCCATTCGGCCTGCCTTAATTTTTTATGAAGCCCTATATAATGAGCAATCCCGTTCGGGAGAAAATCGCTTCCCCGGTGTGATTCCGGACGCAATGATTGACGTATAGGCTCCACAATCTCTAAAACCCCGGCTTCTTTTTCGACCAAAGCGGCTAAGACAATGTTCCGGACATAGGGATGAACGTCCCCATTCTCTTGAAGCAGTCCCCGGTTTTTCAAAATATCGCTGTACGTTGTGGTTTGGCCAAAAAGACGATGTTGAGGATCGCGACTTTTAAGAAAGAGTTCATCGAGCGCAATATTATCAAAGATCCTTCCACTATGAAGTTCGCGCAGGGTAGAAACCACAATATCAATCACCTCTGCGGGGGCTTTCAAACCATTACTCATCTCAACAAGTTGAAGAGGGTCCCCGGCTTGGTCAACCTGCAAAAGCACTTCCTGGATTTTTCGTGCTTCCGGGCGAGAAACCGTATCTGGATGATGTGCAACCCAGGTCCGGTAATATTCAGACTCTTCAAAAGGGATCATTTTCGCGCGAAGAGGTTTCTGGGTAAAAACTTCGCGCCAAAATTGAACGGCATTGTGAGCCCCTCTGAGAGCTCTCGCGGCAGAATCCTCAAAGATAAATTCAGAAGCCTCTGCATCTAAGGTGCAGATGCCGTTCCCGTTCAATAGGAGAAAGGGCATTTTCACCTGACCGACTTTTCGTTCTCCGATCCAAATAGAATATTGCGCCACAAAGGGAACCTTGGGGTCATGAGTCTCTTCAAGTGTTTCTTCCCTGAGCCGCATCTCCGCTCCATGATGGACATATTTCATCGCAAAAGCGATCGGGAGCTCCAAGGTCATTCTCCCGGAATATTCTTTGCTTTCCGGGCGTCTTAAGATCCGTTCGATCTTGTCGGTCAGCGTATTTAATGCCGCAGGTTCAACAGAAACAACGCTTCCGTTCTCAAGGGATTGAACATAATGAGATGCCGCTTTCGCATCCGCATGGGTAAAGGCCCTCAAGATCACCGGGATCTTTCGAGCCGGGTCGGCGCGTTCAAGAATGGTTTTTGCAGCTACGCTTTGCGGCGCTTTTCCATGACCGAAAGCGGCTAAAGCGCGCGGGAATCCGCCCTCAAAGAATTTCCAGTTGGTGATGATCAGAGAGAAAGGCCGGCCTGAAGCTTCGGCTTCTTTGATAACTTCTTCAGCTTTAAGGAAATCAACCGCTTCAATAGAAAAGCCATGATGTCGTAAAACTCCGGCCAGAGACACTTGGCCGCCGCTTTGCTCTTCAACGAATAAGATCCTCGCATTTTCTTTAATTCTGGATTCCGGGCGCGTTGATGTCGGACCTCCTTTAAAGTCAGATGCCCTCCGTCCGAAAGGAAGGGATTGTTTTCCCGTTTTATCCGTTCCTATCCATTTTTGGAAGATTGTGATCACGGCTACCGTTAGGCCTAGCCCTGCTGTCCCGGTAAAGTAAGCCAGCGTTGTTGTTAACAAAGGATGCGACTCCAAACCCGGAAATAGCCATTTCAATAAAAAGAGAGAAGGCAGCCAATAACCCAATGCAAAAACGAGGCCTAACGCCACCACAAAAAGAGAGCTACTTAGTTTAAGAGGCAGTTCAAAGTCTTTGGCTTCCGGACGGACAGATCGATCTGCCGGGACCACGGTAAGACGGTAATGGTTTTCGGAAAGTTTTTGCTGAACGATCTGATAATAATGTCCCTCGCCGTGCCGTAATCCATGGGTGACAAATTCTTTCATGATCTTTCCGATGTTCCAGCCTTCGGCCACCTGGCCTCTTTCAATCCTCGGGCCAAATTCCCTCATATTTTGATAAGAAACCGCGATCATCCCGTTTTGGATCTTTTGAGCCAATTGCTCGATCACCTGATTCAGCTCCGCTTCAAGCGCCTCATAGCTGATAGCTTTAGATCTTGATTCAGGTCTTAACCCTCGGATACGGTCTGCAACATCCCCGACCAAAGGAGCTTCTGCGCGTCTAAAGGTTTCTAGCCCTTTAGCCAACTCGGCCGCTTGAGCAAATTGCCCGTTATGTAAAGCGATCTTTAAATCGCTGAAAGAATTCGGCCAATGAGACGTCTCAAGACGTTCAAGATCTTGGATCAATCCTTGAACATGAGGCAAACGAGACTCCGGACGTTGCTGATTGGAACTAGTGTTTTGAACTTGAGCGGGCGCTGCTTTGGGTGATGGAGAAAGTTTTTCTTTTTTCCAAGGTTTACTGATGAACACTGCTACGCCAACGCCAATCGCTGCAATAGCGCCGGTGATCAGCCATACTTTAGCTGTTGTAGATAATCCTTTGGGCTGCGCCTTGGCAGCTATTTTTGAAGGGGCCTGCGACCTTCCCGGAATCTGCCCGGGGACATAATGCGGCGCGGCAGGTGCTTCGGATTTTTTAATAACCAGTTTTTTCTTCCCCGGCTTTTCCGCAGAAGGAGCAAAAGTCTTTTTTTCTCCGGGGACCACGGGAATAGCAGGAACGCCCGGAGCCAAAATTTCTTGTCTTTGAGAAGAAACGGGAAGAATTTTAATTTCTTCGACGACTCGGGCCACAACAACTTCTTTAAAGAGAGCGGCCTCTTTAACGCCGATCATTTTTGAGAGGTCACCGTCAATTTGGGTTAATGAAATAGGGTCAAAACCATAACGCCGGTTGCGGTGTTTTTCGGGAATGCGCTGAGATCCGGTCAGTTCTATTTTAATGACATGGTATTGTGAAAACTCTGTTTCAGGGATCCCTTTTTCCTGCAATAACCCCTGAACTCCAAGAGATACCGGAACGCCTTCATTAAAACTATAATCGTCGAACTTCAAGACCAGGGGTTCTGAGACTTGCCGCGATTCAGGGCGGATAGAACCTATAGAATCTTCTCCGCCTTGGATTTTTTCATTGGATTTTGATACCGCATTTTGGTGAAGCGCTAACGCAATGGCACCAGCTCCTAAAACCGCTTGGGTCAAACCTGCTAAATTCCAACTTGAAGCCCCATTGATCAAAAACGCAATGCCAAAACCTACTCCATAAAGGAAAAAACCAGGACATTCAAAAAGAATATATTGGGCGATAAGAGTATATAAAATAATGCCCATAAAGCTCCAGTCTTGCCAGATTTTATAATTAAAGAAAAGACTAACAGCAAATCCCGATATCCCGCCTAAAGCAATCTGAACCATATCCAACATCCTGATCCTTGCTTCAGGGCGCTGGGGTGCCCACAGAGGGATCTCACGGACCCGGTCCGGCTCAGCGCTCAAATGGATAACGTTGGCCCGGACAGTTACGGGGTTTTCTACTTTCAGAATACCGAGATAGGCGTCTCCGCGTACGCTGTGATTATTGTTTTCCTGGTCCCATTGTGCTGCTTTTTTAGGGTCCGTCTTTCCGGCAAATTGGGTGCGCATATCATTCCAGCTGACCGCTTTCCCGGGAATACCGCGGATGATCACCGCTACAGTTTTATTTCCAGGCGTTTCAAAATCCGCGACAAGCGGGATAGCAAAACTGTTAAGAAAAACGACTTTCTTGCCCTGATATTCTTCGGGGATCCGGGCGTCTTTCGGAAGCTCAAACGCATCGGCATAGACCCCGTCGCTGATCGGAACGCCTTTATTTCTTTCTTCCCAAAGTTTTGCGATCACTTCCGGAGCGATCCCAAGCTTTTTCGATGCTTCAAAAGCTCCGTAAATATTTGCCGGGTTGGGGTATTCTCCGAATCGGGATTTGAACTCTTCACGAATGGTTTGGATCTCATGGATCCCCAAAGCCTCACGCCCCATTTGAGCCACTTCGTAAATGCGCCCGTAATGTTTTGCCGTGATCCCCTGCCGTTTGAGTTCGGCGCCGTCATAAACGAGAAGACGGTCCACAAAATAGCCGAGTTTTTCAACGCGAGAGAGAACTTCCTGCACCGTTTCAAAATAAAGCTTTCCGGCTGAGGCTTTAAAAAGTAAAACGCCGCCCGGAGATTGAGGATCGATAGGATAATCTTCATGCTGAACAGGGATCTCTTTAACCGGAACATTTTCTTGGATAACGTCTAAAATACTTCGGGTCATTTCCGCGACCGTTGTACGGCTTTCCGGGCGCTGATCTTTTCCGGGGAGGCTGATCTCTCTAATAACTTCAGCCCAAGTTTTCGGTTCAAACCGGTCAAGAATGGATTGAGAATAAGGCAAAATCCCCAATAGAAAAAGGGAGCTTAACCAATAACCCTCAAAATGCTTCTTTTCGATCTCCCATCGCAACGAAGCTGAAGGATTGATCGGGATAAAAACAACGCGCCCAGGCATCAAATAGACGATAAAAGGCGTTCTTATTTTCATGTACTCGGCGCTAGTTTGGGCCATTTTGCGCGCAAGATTTTCGTAATTTTCTGAGGCTAAAACTTTATTTTCGCCAGGATAGTCCTTAATATATCCGATTTGAACAGAGTCCGCTGCCGAGAGCCATGAGATCTCGAGTCGTTCAAACTCATCGGGCACATTAAGAAAAACATGATCATGGAGACGGTTGATCCCACCGATTCCAAAACTATTAACATAACCGCGAAAACCAGTATTAGCATGAAAGGTTAAAAGATCGTAATTGGCGTCTTGATCAGTAAGTATCAAAGGAATATCTTGCTCTGGGACAAGGAGCGACCCCCAAGGGAGCTCACCGTCACCCGCCACAATAAGACGCCAATTTCGGTCATGAATCGGAAATATCGAGATCAGCTGAGTTGAATCATCGGAAATCATAAAAGCGGGTCGGTCTACTTTTGCGGGAGGATTCGGGTCAAGAATTCCTTCCGGTTTATTTTGAGCATGTCGACCATTTCCGTTAAAAAGATTTTTATATAAGAACCCATGATAAGGGATTGCTCGGCTAGGCTCCGGGATAACATAAGGGGTCCCTGCTTTTGCTTGATTATGAATATGGCGTATTTCTTCCCAGCGGCTGAGAACATCGCCTACGATTCCACTCCAATCGCTTTCTGTAAATCGCTTAGCTTCAGGACGTTGGTTGGAAATGTCAGAACTCTTTTGAGGAAGGGATATTACAGTTTGTTTTTTAGCCGCTGCACGGGAATGATCGATCGTCTTTCCTAAATGCTCGGCCCAAAGCAGCATCATGATGAAATAAACTCCGCCAAAAGTTACCGATTGAGCCGTTGTAGGATTCTCCAAATCCCAATGCCCCAAAAAGGCAAGAAGCCCGTTGATCACGAACATCAGGACATTCACTCCCAAAAGGACCAGCGCGTTCATTCCGGGACGATAAAAACGGGAAAGGTCCCGCGACTCGGGACGAATAAAGGACTTTAATTGAGCTTCAAGGGCTTCTTTCTGTGTTAAAAGACTTTCGATCTGACGGGCCAAGGAAGGATTCGCTTCCGGCCCATGGGCAATCCCCGCCCGCGCACGGGCCAAAAGGAAAAGAAGCCCGCTGGGCTGTTGCTGCCCTCTTAATTCCTGGATCCTCTGATCAAGTTGATCGATCTGAGCGCGAATCGCTTGAGTCTCATTTTCCTTCTTCGCGGCTCCAACTTCTCCAAGATGGATCGCTGGTAAAATATGTTGTGTTTCCGTTTCTTCGGAAATGCTGATCGAAAGAGTTGAGCCTACATGAGAGGTATTCCCTTCAAATCTTGCAATCGTAAGGATCCCATCTTCTATAGTAGCGCCTTTAAAATCTTTTAAGTATTCAAGATAGGCCCAATAAATCGGAAGTCCATCCTTAGAGGTTGGAGAGCCTTTCGCCGTAAGATCGATCAGATGGTATTTCCCGGTTGTTTCTTCCACAAGAACCGCTTTTACGGTCTCTTGGGATCCGTCGATCTCCGGATTTATTTTCATTTCGACAATATTGGCAGAGCGAAGAGAGATTGCGGTAAGATTGACCCATTGTAAAAAACGCCAAAATTCATTGAAGGTTTGTTTATCGGAAAGAAGTACGGGCGTTTCAACAAAAATCCCATATTCCCGAGGATCGATCCGTGCATCGGTTAAGGAAGCAAAAGAATTTTTACTATCGATTTGAAGCTCAAAAAACTGTTCCTTGAAACGCGATTCCGGACGGAGGATTGAGGCTTCTTGTTCCTTAACCGGTTTGGTCCATTTAGGTCCAAAAACAGAATCCAAGACCAAGGCTCTGCCAAACGCTACAGGAGCCACTTCGGCTAAAAGCTTGACCATTCCATATTCTTTTTTAAATCGGGTTTTCGTATCCTCATCCCGGGCGCGGACATTCCCCCTGGACTCGGGGCGTTGAGCTTGCGCAGGATAAGAAAGAAGGACCTCGTCGCCGGGCAAAATAAAAAGCTTTTCTGGGTCCAAAAAAGGTTTTTCAGCTGTAAGTGTTTCTTTGCCGCGATGGACCACAACCCGGACAGGCTCTGTGCTGTCGCTAATTCCGCCGCTACGGATCAGCCTACGGCTCCTTTCAATAATTTCCGCAAGTGTCCAATTACCTTTAGCGATCGCGGGAACATTCAGTAAGAATTCTTTTTCGCTTTTTTGAGCTTTTGCTTCAGGCCGTTCGCCGGCTTCTGTTACGCCAGAAGAAACCATAAGTTGATGAATGCTCTCATCAAAAGTTGCTATCAGTTCTTGGGCTTGTGCCGGCTCCTGCGAAGCGATCGTTTGATGCCCGCTGTCCCGTACACGGTCAAAGCGCTGAACTACATACTGTATATCGTTCGGAGCTAAAGAGACCGTAAACGGCAGGTCTAAAAGTTCCGGGCTCGCGATCTGAGATTTCTGGAGCGTTGTTTGACCCAAAAGCGCAGTGATATAATTCTTATGCGTATCTGCTGAGATCTCGCCGATACGCGGAGTGATCTGAACGTAGGAAGCGCCAGCCTCTTGAACTTTTTGTTTGAACCCTTCAGTATGGAAACCTCCGGTAATCATCACCGCCTTGTTTTTTCCTGTCCTTTGCATCCGCTCAAGGGCTTTTTGCATCATAAAATCTTCACGGGCGATCGCTCCTTTATAAAACCGGATTGCCGTCCCAAATAAAGAAGCGATCCGTGAAAGATAAGAAGGATTAATTTTTAGGGCTTGAATGATTTTTTCCGGTGAAATTCCCCGAGCTTGAAGCTTTTCAAACTCATCCCGGCTAAGCTCAAGACGGAAAAGTTTTTGAAGAAGTTGAATATCGCGTAAAAGAGACACCTGCTGTTTTTCTTTTTCCGTTCTTGCCAAAGTTTCAACCAAGCGGCGGGTCAATTCTTTCATCTCTTGGTGCAAAGGCTCCCCTTCCAATTCGCTTAAAAGGATGAGCTGCTGGAGATAAAGACGAAAGTTCGGGTAGGACTCAAAAGAGTAATCTTTCGGCAAAATATCCAGCAGCTTCTCAAAAACGAACCTCGTTTGATAGGCGGGGAGGTTCTTTGTTTTCTCATGGTTTAATATCTTTTGGATCTGGCTTAAAAGGTCTTCGGGGATCTGACGGTTCTTCAGGTCCGCCCAAAAAGCTTCCTGTTCTTTTTGGGCCGCTTCTTTTTGAATTTTAGGGCTGATCGCTTTTAGACGAAAGTAGCGGACAAGGATAGGCCAAAGATCTTGCGCTTGAGCATCGCTCAGATCAAGCTTAAGGTCTTGTAAAGAACGGCCTTTTAAAAGTTCGAGCCAATCGTTGAATGACAACCGGTTTTCTTCGAAATCAATATAGGATTCCAGGAATTCTCTAAGGGTTTTATTTAAAGATTTCACAGCTGCTTTTTTCCAAGAAAGATAAAGGTCTTCGGAAAAAACATCGAGCTTCTTTCTGTGGGCATACACTTCTTTAAAAGCTTCGCGGTCTTCGAGGTAAGCCCCCGGGTCTTCGATCCCCCAACCTTCCGCTTTGGAATTGGCTTGATCAATAAGAAAAACTTCCGCACCTGTAAGCTCGCCGCGTTTCATCAGGTCGTTAGTGATCGCTTGATTCAGCCGAACGTTTTTAGGGAAAAAACGGAAAAGCTCGGGTTTAAGTTTATTGCCTGCGCCTTCTAAAAGGATAAGTTCTAACCCGTAATGCTTAGAAAGATATTCAAGGATATTCTTAATGTTCCTCTGGGCGTCATAGTTGGCGTGAGCTTCCTGGATATGGACAAACAATCTAGAACTGTTCGGAGAGCGGATCATTTCCGTTATTGCGCCCCATTGTTCAGGGATCTGAATGGGCTGCTGAACTGCGAATGGGCTTAAAGGTTCGATGCTTGACGCTGCGGAAACGGGAGCAGGCGTTAACGTGTTCGTCACAAAAAAGGCAGCTGCAACAAGCCCGGCGAGAACCCGTTTTGGCCTCTTAAGATAGTCCATAAATGAGTAGTTTGCTTCCCTTTTGATTTTTGTTTTTGAATATGAGAAAACTGTTCAAAAGTTAACATAAAATCATTAAATTTCAAGGCTTTACAAAACGATTTCTTATGCGCTGACTTAGTATTTTTAAGTCGAGTTTGAGGAT